>CAZWXP010000088.1:0-3150 GCA_964637965.1 uncultured Alphaproteobacteria bacterium
AATTCCTAATGATAAATTAAATGAAAAAAGTTGCGTTGAAATGTCTTTTACTGGAACTTATAAAAATAAATTAAGACCTTCAACTGAATGGCAAATACATAGAGATATATATAAAAAAAGAAAAGATATTTCTGCAATAATACACACTCACCCAACATTTTCCACAGCTATTGCTTGTATGAATATAAATATACCACCTTTTCATTACATGGTTGCAATAGCAGGAGGAGAAAATATTCAATGTGCAAAATATGCAACTTTTGGAACTGAACAACTTTCAAAAAATGTTATAAAAGCTTTAGAAAATAGAAACGCATGTTTGATGGCAAATCATGGATTAATTGTTGCTGCTAGGGATCTAAATATTGCAACTAAATTAACTAAGGAAATTGAAAGTTTATCAAAACAATATTTACAGATATTAAAGTCAGGAAAAAAACCAGTTCTTCTAAGTAAAAAAGAAATGAAAAAAAATATAAAAAAAATTAAAAGTTATAGCTACGGAAGAATTTAAATTTAAACATTAAATAAAAAATGAACCACATCTCCATCTTTTATTAAATATTCTTTTCCTTCTTGCCTGGTTTTTCCGTTTTCTTTTGCACCTTTTGAGCCCCCATATTTTATATAATCTTCATATGAAGTTGTTTCAGCACATATAAAGCCTTTTTTAAAATCATTGTGTATAACGGCTGAAGCATCTGGAGCAGTCGAATTTTTTTTTACTGTCCATGCTCTAGTTTCTTTTTCACCAGCTGTAAAATATGTAATTAAATTTAATTTATTGTATGATGATTTTATAATTCTATCTAAACCAGAACTATTCCAATTAAGCGAATCTAAAAATTCTTTTTTTTCTAATTCATTTTCCAATTGAGCTATTTGTGACTCTATTTCTGCAGATATAGAAATTATTATAGCTCTGTCATCATCTAAATTACTTTTTATAAGATTTATATATTTGTTATCTTCTAATTTTTCTTTTTCATTAAGATTACAAATAAATATTTTTGGTTTTGTAGAAATTAAATTAAAAGTTTTTAAAATTTTTTCTTCATCTTTATTAAAATTCAAATTTTTAAGTGATTTTTCATTTGTTAAATTTTTTATTATGTTTTCTAAAATTAAAATTTTTTCTTTATTTCCTTTATCTTTATCAATTGCTTTTTTAAGTTTTTTTAACTGTTCTTCAGCACTTACTAAATCTGACAAAATTAACTCGTCTTCTACTATTAGCATATCTCTTATAGGATCTAGAGAATTTTCGATGTGATCAATATCAGGATCATCAAAACATCTTACAACATGAAGTATTAAATCAACTTCTTTAATATGTGATAAAAATTTATTTCCAAGGCCCTCTCCTTTCGATGCCCCTTTTACTAATCCAGCAATATCAATAAAATTTAATTGAGTAGGGACAATATTTTTTGAATTTTCAATCCCACCAATTTTGTTAAGTCTATAATCCGGAACCTCAACTATAGCTTTATTAGGTTCAATAGTGCAAAAAGCATAATTCGATGCTTTAGCGTTCTGTGAATTAGTTAAGGCATTAAATAATGTTGATTTTCCAACATTCGGTAATCCAACTATCCCACAAGAAAATCCCATTTATTTTTCTGATAATTTATTCATTAATACAGATATATCATTTACATTAGAACTAACTAAATACTGTAAAAATGAAGTTATTCTATTAATTGAAAAAAAAATTTCTTTTTCTTCTTTTTTTTCGAAGTTTTTTAGAACAAACTTATCTACTTTTGTATTATCTTTAGGTCTATCAATCCCAATCCTTATTCGTTTATAATTCTTACCTATTATTGAATTAATATTTTTTAGACCATTATGTCCACCATCTCCTCCTCCAATCTTAATTTTAATTTTTCCAAGAGGCAAATCTATATCATCATGAATTACTATTAAATTTTTTATATTAATTTTATAAAAATTTAGAAATTTTTTTATCGACATTCCTGATAAGTTCATAAAATCTTTTGGTTTCAAAGTAAAAATCTTTTCATTTAAAATTTTTCCTTCAAATACTTCACCAAATTTATTCTTATTTTTTTCCTTAAAATTATATTTTTTGACAATTGTGTCAATTGTCATATATCCAATATTATGCCTATTTTTTTTATATTTTAATCCCGGATTACCTAATCCAACTAAAAGATACATTGTTTTTTTTAAAAATTATTTTAATGATAATAAATTTATTTCTAAGTGTCTTCTTCTTTTTTTGTTTCTGATTCTTTAGTTTCTTCTTTTTTTTCTTCAGATTTATTTTCTTGTTCTTTTCCTTCGACACCTTCTTTACCTTCAGTTTCCTCAGCCCCTTCTTCTCCTTCACCCTCTTCTGCTTCTGGTTTTTCTTCTTCTACAGGCATAACTGTTGGTGCTGCAATAGTTGCTATAGTAAAATCCCTATCAGATATTTGAGGAACCACATCTTGTTCTAATTTTATATCACTCATATGGATAACCGAACCTACCTCTAAATCTGTTAAATCTGCTTCTAATTTTTCAGGGATATTATTAATTTTACAAATTAAATCAATTTCTCTTCTAACTGTATTTAAAACTCCACCACTTTTTAAACCTGGAGATTTTTCTTCATTAATAAAAATAATAGGAACAGATATATTTATTTTTGATTCATTATTTACTCTTAAAAAATCTATATGGATAAGCTTATCATTTAAAGGATCTGTTTGTATTTCTCTTGGTAAAACTTTTATTTCTTTCTTATCTAATTTTAAGCTAAAAACAGTTGAAAAAAAACCAGTTTTAGATAATTCTTTAATAATCTTTGGATATTCAATTGCAATATGTGTTGGTTCTTTTTTATCACCATATATAATTGCAGGTATTTTTCCCGTGTTTCTCAGTTGTTTACAATTACTTTTTCCTGTTTTATCTCTACTGATAATATCTAAATTAATTTCTTTCATTTCATAATATTAAGAAAGTAATTAGTTTATAGTTAAATGCATTAAAATTTCAAGATTTTAATGTAACTTTATTTAATCAAATAAAACTGAAACAGATTTTTCTGTACTTATTCTTTTTATAGCATCGCTTAATAAAGGAGCTACTGACAAAATACTAATTTTTTGAGAGTTTTTTATATTTTGCATTGGTTCA
>CAZWXP010000089.1:0-12498 GCA_964637965.1 uncultured Alphaproteobacteria bacterium
AAGAAAAACTTTATGATCAACAATATATCAAAGGATTTACTGAAGGTTTTAAAGATTTAAAAGACAATATTAAGAAATTCCCGCCTGAGAAAATGGAAAAAATTACAGGTATAAAAGTTGAAACCATAAAAAAAGTTGCAACAACATATGCAAAAGCAAAATCAGCTATTATTTTTAGGGGAATGGGAATATCTCAACAACTTCACGGAACTGATAATGCAAGAGCATTAATTGCTTTATCTTTAATGTGTGGACAAATTGGAAGACCAGGAACTGGGTTACATCCTCTTCGCGGGCAAAATAATGTTCAAGGAGCCTCAGATGCTGGATTAATTCCAATGGTTTTTCCTGATTATTTTCCAGTTGAAGATAACAAAAATAGAAAAAAATTAGAAAAACTTTGGAAATCTGATTTAGATTCTGAACCAGGACAAACGGTTGTTGAAATAATGCATGGAATGGTTGATGGCTCAATTAAAGGAATGTATATAATGGGCGAAAACCCTGCAATGTCTGATCCTGATACACAAGAAGCTAGGAAAGGGCTTGCAAATTTAGAACATTTAGTTGTTCAAGATTTATTTTTAACTGAAACTGCAACATTTGCTGATGTTATTTTACCGAGCTCAGCTGCTCCTGAAAAAGATGGAAGTTTTACTAATACAAATAGACAAGTTCAAATGGGTAGAAAAGCAATACCTTTGCCAGGAAATACAAAACAAGATTTATGGATTATAAATGAAATCGGTAAAAGACTAGGATTAAAATGGAATTATAAACATCCTAAAGATGTTTTTCCCGAGATGGCAGAAACAATGCCATCAATTAAAGGTTTAACATGGGATAGATTAAATAAAGAAAACTCGGTTGTTTATCCTGTAAAAGATGTAAATAAGCCTGGAGAAGAAGTAATTTTTTCTAATGGTTTTGATACAGAAAACAAAAGAGGAAAGATTGTTCCAACAGAACTAACACCCCCAGACGAGGTTCCAGATAATAAATTTCCAATGATTTTAATGACTGGTAGATTACTTGAACATTGGCACACTGGTTCTATGACAAGAAGATCAAAGGTTTTAGATTCTATCGAGCCAGTAGCCACAGCTCATTTCAATCCAAAACAACTAAAAAAACAAGGAATAAATGCAGGTGATAAAGTTGAAATTGAAACCAGAAGAGGAAAAGTTGAAGTAAAAGTAAGATTAGATAGAAATGTTCCAAATAATGTTATTTTTTTTCCTTTTGCTTTTAAAGAAGCTCCAGCTAACGTATTAACAAATCCCAAATTGGACCCATTTGGGAAAATACCAGAATTTAAATATTGCGCTGCAAATATGAAGAAGTTAAATAAATCATTACCAATTTCTTATAAATAAATAAGAAAAAATTAATGAAAATCAAAAAATTAAAATTGGCTGGACCTTTTGTTATTGAACCAAAAGTTTTTCATGATAGAAGAGGGTTTTTGTACGAAACATATAATCAGTCCCTATATTTAAAATTAATAAAATCAAAAATTGTACAAGTAATACATTCTCATTCAAAAAAAAATACAATTAGAGGAATACATTTTCAATACCCAAATCTTCAAGGAAAGCTTGTTTCTGTTGTTAACGGAAAAATATTTGATGTAACTGTAGATATTAGAAAAAACAGCGCAACTTTTGGAAAATGGTGCGGTGTCTTCTTAGATTCAAAAAAAAAAAATCAACTTTGGATACCCAAAGGTTTTGGTCATGGCTATTTAGTAATGAGTAATGCTGCTGACATAATCTATAAATGCACAGAAAAATATTATCCGAATAATCAAAAAGGCGTTAAATGGAATGATCCTTTTGTAAAAATCAAATGGCCAACTAAAAAACCAATTTTATCCAAAAAAGATTCAACAGCATTAAATTTGAAAGAAAATAAAAGATTGCCAAAATGAAAAAAAAAGTTCTTTTAATTGGAAAAAATGGACAAATTGGGAATTTTTTAAAAAATAATCTAAAACTAATAAATAATATTGTTGTAAGAAGTATATCTAAGAAAGATTTAGATTTAGAAAATTTAGTATCCATAAAAAAAAAATTAAATAAATTTAAACCTAATATAATAATTAATGCTGCAGCATATACTAAAGTTGATGACGCTGAAAGAAACAAAAAAATTTGTTACAAAATTAATGCATTAAGTATCAAAGAAATTTCAAAGTGGTGTAAAACAAATCAATGTTTACTAGTATATTATTCGACAGACTATATTTTTAATGGAAAAAACAAAGTTCCTTGGAAAGAAAATAATATTCCTAATCCAATTAATTTTTATGGGAAAAGCAAATTGGATGGTGAAAATTTTATAATAAAATCAAAATGTGATTATTTAATATTAAGAATTAGTTGGATTTACTCAGATAAAGGTGAAAATTTTCCAAAAAAAATTATAAAAAAGATTGAAAAAAATAAAATATTAAATGTAGTAAATGATCAAATAGGAACACCAAACCACGCAAGTTTTATAAGTAAGGTTACAATTAAAATTTTGAAAAAAATTTTAAAGAATCCTGAATCAAATCCTAAAATATTAAATGTTTCAGCCAGAGGAAATACTAGTTATTATAAATTTGCAAAAAAAATCAAAAAAATTTTAAAACCAAAATATAAAGATTGTAAATTTATCCCGATTTCTACTAAAGATTTAAATAAGTTAGTCAAAGATTACAGTAAAATGAAAAGACCTTTAAATTCTAGACTTAACATAAATAAATTAGAAAAGTTCTTAAAAGAAAAAATGCCTGATTGGGAATTAATTTTTCTTAAAAATGCAAAAAAAATTATTAGAAATTACCATAATAATTAATTTCTTTTTCTAGCCTGAATTAAAAGGTTATCCATACTCAAATTCTTGTATCTTTTTTTTTTTTCATTATTTTTCTTATATTTATTGCTAAGTTTTAAATTCAAATTATTTTTTAATGAAGCAATTAAGGTTGTTACAATTATATCAAACGCGTATTTCATACCATTGACATGGCAAATTTCATCTCCATAAAATGTTGGTATAGAAATTTCTCTTATTTTTGAATTAACAATAAATAATTGAATAAGTATTTCTGTATCAAAGTGAAAATCATTAGTATTTAAATGAAATGGTATGTTTTTTAATGAATTTATAGAATAAATTCTATAACCAGTATGAAATTCTGCCAATTTTGTTTTAAGAAGAAAATTCTGTATTGTTGTTAAAATAATATTTCCAACGAGCTTATAAAATGGCATTCCGCCCTTTAAAGCATTTTTTTTCTTTATCATTCTTGAACCCATTACCACGTCATATTTATTTTTTTTTAATTCATACATAAGTTTAGGTAATTCTTCAGGGGCATATTGACCGTCTCCATGCAATAACACAACATAGTCAAAATTTTTCTTTATAGCATAATGATATCCAATCTTTTGATTTCCACCATATCCTTGGTTTCTCAGATTGTACAATATGTTAAGTTTAAAAACCGAGTTCTTGTTTTTTTTTATTTTTTTTGAAATTTCAAAAGTTCTATCTTGTGAACAATCATCAATTATAAGGACTTCTAAATTATAAATTTTAGATAATTTTTTTGGTATTCTATTAATTACACTTTGAATTGTTTTTTCTGCATTATAAGCAACAATGAAAATTAATAATTTGGTTTTTTTCATTTTTTTTTATTATTATCCTTCAATATGTTTAAAAAAAATATAACAAAAGAATGCATTTTATCATTAGTTTTATTTATTACATCGGCTAATTTCATTCTATGGTTTTTTAAAAAATTTATTTTTGGTGAAAGAGAATTTTTTTGGGATCTTCCTCCAGTTTATTGCGCTGGAAAATTATTTTCTGAAAATTTAAATCCTTATGGTTTTTTTCCAAATAACCCCTTATCAACATGTGTGCAAAATATATCTAATCTTAACGAGGGGTTTGTGTATGTTTACAGTATTCCTTTTTTGAAATTTTTAAATTTATTTTCAGAATTTAATTTTTTAATTTTAAAAAATATTTGGTTTTTTTTAATTATTTTCATTACATTTTTTTTTGCTTTTATATCAAAAAGAATTTTTTTTAAAGAAAAAAAACTTTTTTTTTATATTCCTATTTTTTTTGTCTTGCTTTTTTCATTTGGTGGAAACATTTCAAACGCACTTATAACAGGAAATGTCTCTATAATTTCATATCTATTTGTATCAATAGGTTTATTACAGCTATATAATAAAAAAAATAATATATTTTATTTATGTATCATCCTTGCTTCTCTTATTAAACCGCATTACTTTATATATCTTACAATTCCAATATTCATAGAAGGATATAAATCATTAAAAAATATTATTTTTTTTTTCCTTATTGGTTTATCAGTTTATCTTTATGATTTCTTTTTAAATAAAGAATTATTTTTAAGTTTTATAGACTCTGCTTCAACAGTTAGAAAGGATTTGTGGTTTAATGCCTTTGGTGATGGAATAGGCTTATCAAGCATGTATGACAGATTGCCAGCAAGATTATTATCAATAATTAATGTTAAAATTAACGCTGGTCCCGGATTATTTTCTTATGTATCTTGGTTAGTGACTTCAATAGTTTTTTTCATTATCACTTATTTTTTAACATTTGAAAAAATAAAAAAAGATTCTTTACAAAAAAATATCGCTCTTGGATTAGTTGTAACAACAGCTTGCTTGCCAAGAATGCAGCAATACGACTTGTTTTTAGTAATACCGGCATTATTTTTCTTAGGTTTTAGTCTAATGAATTCTCAAAAAAAAAATAATTCGATTATTGGTTTTACTTTTTTATTAATTATGTTTGCTGTCCAAGATATAAGAACACCTATATTCTTAATGTTATCAATAATCTTTATTTTTTATTTAGAAAAAATTAAGTTTTTTCAAAATAATAAATTAATAAATTTCTAGTTTTGGAACAAATGTAACAAATTTTCCATTCCATTTTTTAATATATTTTAATTTTTTCATAACTTCTTTTCTTAGATTCCATACAAGAATAACAATTAAATCAGGTTTAAATTTTAATATAAATTTTTCACCTACAACGGGTATATGACTTAAAGGCATAAACTTTCCTATTTTTATTTTAGTATCATCAACAACATGGCTTATCAAATTTGTATTTATTTTGCAAAAGTTTAAAAAGGTGCTTGCCTTATGGGCTGCTCCAAAAGCAATTATTTTTTTTTTTTTTATTTTTTTGATTATTTAAAAAAGATAAAGTGTTCTTCTTAATTAAATTAATCTCTTTTTGAAAATTACTATAAGCAACAACGCTATTTAATTTTTCTTTTTTTTCTTTATTTAAGACTCTTTTTACTTTAAAAGAAACATTGTTTTTTAATGAATATTTCCTTTTTACATAAACTCTTAACGAGCCACCGTGAGTTGGTAATTCATCAACATCAAATATTGTCATTCCGTAGTTGTTAAAAATCTTTTGAATCGAAGTAAGCGAGAAATAATAATAATGTTCATCATAAATTGTATCAAACTGTTTTTTTTTTATTAAATTTAAAAGATGAGGAAATTCAATTGATAAAACTCCATCATTTTTAAGTAGAAAAATACTTGAATTTATGAATTCTTTTAAATCAGGAATGTGTGCTAACACATTATTTGCAATAATTAAGTCTGTTTTTTGGTAATTTTTAAAAATTCTTTTTGCAGAATTATAATTGAAAAATTCATTGATAGTTTTAACCCCTTTCTTTTTTGCTTCTTTAATTACTCCTGCAGATGGCTCTATCCCTAAGCATGGAATTTTCTTTTTTACATAATGTTGAAGTAAATATCCATCATTAGACGCAATTTCCAATACAAAAGATTTTTTATTTAAATGAAATTTTTTTATACTTTTTTGAACAAATTTTTTACAGTGCTCTACCCAACTCTTTACAGTTGAAGAATAATAAATATAGTCTTTAATAAAAATATCTTTTGGCTTTGTATAAACTGGGTGTTGTACTAAAAAACATTTTTTACAAAAGAATACTTTTAAAGGTTTTAGAATTTCCTTTTTCTTTAATTCTTTTTTTGATAATAATACATCAACTCTTGGTAAGTATCCTAAATTTGCAAACATTTTTAGTTTTCTTTTTTTACAATGTTTACAATTCATAATTTTTTATTTTTTTTCTTTTGAACCTTTTTCAGCAAATTTTAACAAAGCATTCAAATTAGGTGATGTTTTAGCCCTTATTAAAACACTATAACCAAACAAATTTTTTGAAAATAAAATTAAAATTTTATTTATTAGAATGAGTATGCTACTAAAAATATTTTTACCAAATGCTGAATCAAAAGGTGCTGGAGAAGCTTTAGTATCTATTATTTCGTAGCCTGACTCTTCTAAAAGTTTTTTAAAACTTTTAAAAGTAAATAATCTAGTATGATTAGGGTGTAATATGCCTCTTCTTCCATAATTAAAAAAGCCAAAAAATAATTGTATTCTATTAAATATAAATCCAATATTAGGAGTAGTTATCACTATCTCTGGTGAAGAATAAGTACTAAAAAAACTTTTAATATCCTCCATAAATTTTTCTGGGTGTTTTAAATGATTTATCAAATCTAATAAAAATACATAATTATATTCATCAAAATTTATTTTTTTTAAGCTACTCAAATTCTTATCTAAATCAATTTTTAAGAAACTGTCTAGAATTCTTTTTTTTGGAGGGTTTTTATCCAAACCTAAGACTCTACATTTCTTTTTTTTCAGTATTTCTGATATAATTCCTGTACCGCTTCCAAATTCTATAATTTTAGATCCACGTTTTATATTTTCTAAAGCTATTTCATGTATTTTCATAAAACCAAATGGTTTAAATGAGTGATAATTTTGATAAAAATTTTTATTTGTGTCATATCTTCTTTTATAAATGATCCCGGTCTTTTGTAGTTTTATTAAAAATGCTTCTTTGCAAACATTCCAGCAATATTTCCAGACATTTACATGAGATACTTCGTCTCCATAATGAGTTTTTATTGGCATTTCAATTATTCTAGCTTTCTGAAGATTTAGTTGAATAATTATTTGCGTATCGAAATGGTAATCGTTTGAATTTAGCTGAAAAGGTATTTTTTTTAGAATTTTAACCGAAAACAATCTTTGGCCTGTATGGAATTCAGATAAAGATGTTCCAATTAAAAAGTTTTCAATAAATGTAGTGACTTTATTACCTAAAAATTTATATATTGGCATACCACCTTTTAAAGATTGAAAACCTTCCATCATCCTTGAACCAAAAACAGCATCGCATTTATTATTTAACAAAGGAACAAGTTGTCGTGGTATTTCTTCAGGTGGGTACTGTCCGTCTCCGTGTGTTAATGCAATAAAATCAAAGTTATGTTTTATAGCATACATAAAGCCAATTTTTACATTACCTCCAAAGCCTTGATTTATAGGATTTCTTAAAATTGTAGTTTTTAAGTTTAAATTATTTTTTTTTTTAAATTCTGTTGCAATATTAAATGTGTTATCATCCGAAGCATCATCAATAATTAAAGCTTCAAGCTCATACTTATAATTTGAATTCGGTAAACGATTTATTGTATCGCAAATAGTTTTTGCAGCATTGTATGCAAGCATAAATATTAAAACTCTTGTTTTCTTTTTAGAATTTTTCTTAATCATTTTTTTTTTAGTCTTATTTCGTTCATTATTTTACTTTGAACTAAACATTTTTGTAAATGATTATTAATTTTTCTTTTGTCTTTAATAATGTGAGAAAAATTATCTAACATTTTTATAAAATGATTTGTTTTTGGAAAAGAAATTTTTTTAAAGCTTTTATTTTTGTAAATTATTATTTTCGGCGTGATACTATTTGGTTTAGAAAAAAAAGGTTCAGCAATAATTGTCCCTTTCGTTCCTATAATTCTTAAACTATTTTTATATAACTTTCCAAAACCCCAATTTAAATTAAATAAAGCATGCTTATTTATAAATAAAGCTGAACCAGAAATATCAACACCCAAAGATTTATTTCTTTTTAAATCAGAATAGTACAATTTTGAATTAAATTTAAAAAGATTTAAAAAAGATGAAATTGGATAACAGCCAAGATCAAGTAAAGATCCTCCGCCTAATTTTTTTTTATATCTCCAATTTGATTTTTCCAAATGTGGGCAATTAAAAGTTAAACTAACTGAAGTTGGATCGCCAATATATCTTTTATCGATTAAATTCTTAATTTTTTTAAAGATAGGATGATGCAAATACATAAATGACTCACATATAGACAGCTTATTTTTTTTTGCTATTTTTACCAAATCACTAACTTCTTGATAATTATTTGCCAATGATTTTTCAGACCACAAATGCTTTTTAGATTTTAATATTTTTTTTGCTTGCATATAATGCAAACCAATCGGAGTTGCAAGATAAATTACATCTATTTTATTATCTGACAGCAGAGTTTTTTCATTTTTCCATATTTTACAAGATAATTTTTTTGAATATTTTGATAATAATTTTTGGTTTCTTGTAAACAAACCATACAAATTAATTTGTCTTGACTTTTTTATAGCAGGAAGAATTTTGTTTATAGAATGTCTTCCTAGTCCCCATAAAACAAGATTTATTTTCATTGAAAAAAATTAAAAATGAGCAATTATTCCTCGTATATGAGGATTAATCCATGAATTAAATTTTAAACACTCTTTAATTTGCCACATACTCATCCAAATAAATTCTTTAGTAAGGGCAACCTTATGTTTTTCAGGTATTTCTACTAACATTCCTAAATTTCTTTTATTATTTAACCTTCCGCCATCTTCAGACAGCCATTGTTTAAAAAGAATTTTATATTTTTTATTTTTTAAATTAAAATAATTAATAAATCTAGGCTTTCTTCCTCTATGTGCTCTTCTTAAATTACTAAATGTTGCTTGCAATGTTGGGCTCAATTGTATGTATTTATAATTTCCTGGTTCACATTTTGCTTCAATAAGATAATGTGGGATGCCATTAAATCTTTTTCTTACAATTCCTAATATACCTCCATCATAACCTACCTGAGTTAATATCGGTTGGTCCCAACAATCTACTTCTCGAGATCTTGTTTCTTGAATCCTTAAAGCCTCAACTTTGAAAAATTCTTTAGTTTTATGAAAATAATATCCTTTTTTTTCATTATATTTCCATCCTTTACATTCATTCATAGGTATATTTTTTACTTTTATTTTGGTTTTTTTTCTTTTTTCATTAAACCAACTTTTTATATATTTAAAATTATGAACTTGCGACCAGTCTTTTAAGGATTCAAACTGAAGTTCTAATCTTACTTCAGAGGCTTTTATTCTAATTTTAGATTCTTTTACATTTTTTATATATTGTTTTAACTCTTCTTTGTAAATATTTTGATCTTTTTTTTTCATTAAGCATCCATCAAAAAAATTTCTAATTAATAAAAATCAATTTTGTAATTTTATCCATTTACTTTTATATTTATGTGATTTAATAGCATTTTCTACTAAATATTGAGTTCTGTAACCATCTTTAAAATTTGGGAATGTCTCTTTTTTTGAAAAGATACAATCAACTAATCTATCAATAATTTTTGAAACTGGATAAATTCTTGTATCAGAATTTTTATTAATTTTTTTTTTTTTTAAAAGAATTTTTTTTTGTGTCAATTTTTGGTTATCTGTTAAATAAACTTTAAATCCAGTAATCCAATCCTGATCTTTTCCTTTAAGAATAACAGAACCTTTATCATTAGAAAAATTTATAATGTGCTCATTTACACCTATAGCATTATTTGAAGCATTAATTATTCCCTTTGTACCAGATGAAAATTTCATTAATATTATTGCATTTGTATAACCACTAAATTTATAGTTTTTTTCACTAAATAAAAAAGTTGATATAGAATTTATAGGTTCAAGAAACCATTCAATGTAATAAAATATGTGTGGAACTACATTATTTAGTATACCTCCTCCAATATTAAAATTATTTTTCCATGAATTTTGTTTTAAACGGTTAGTTTTAGATTGATAATGTAAGTCAATATTTACATTTTTTATTGATCCTAGTTTTTTGTTATCTAATATTTCTTTAGCAATTATAAATTCATCAATCTCAGGAAATTCAAAATCTACACCGCATGGAATTTTTAATTTTTTTTGTAAATTAAAAATTTTTTTAACTGTTTTAATATTTACCGCTAGAGGCTTCTCAGCAAATATTGGGATGGACTTTTTAAGACAGTAATTAATAATTTTTTCCTGCTTTAATGGGGGAACAGCAATGCTTATTAAATCAAAATTTAAATTATCTAACATTTGTTTCCATTTATCAAAAAAATATGGGATATTATTTTTTTTCGCTGCTGATTTAGCTTTATTTTTTTTTTCTGAACATAGAGCTATTACGTCACATTTTTTATTTTTTATAAACGCTGGAAGATGACAACTTAAACCAAATTCCAAACCAATAATTCCTACTTTTAATCTTTCCATAATAATATTCTTTAATTATTAATTCTTTTTAGAAAATTATTTGCTTTTTTTAAGTCGTTATAGTCGTTAATATTAAAAAAGGGATCAATGTTCTTATAAGAAAAATTTACTACTGAATAAGAATGCTTATGAATAAATAGATCGATTTTTCTTTGATTTTCTTTTATCAAAGTTTTACTTAATGAATTCTTCAAAGAAATTGACCAAATCCCAAAAACTGGGTGAACTCTCTTATTAGATTTAGCAATAACTATTTTACATTTTTTTTCTCTTGCTTTTTCCATAAGTTTACTAACTAAATTAATAGGAAAAAAAGGTGCATCACAAGGCATCGTAACTATCCATTTAAAATTTTTCTGTTCTCCATAATGCATAGCTGATAAAATTCCTGAAAGAGGGCCTTTAAAACCTTTGACAGAGTCATTAATAATTTCTAAGTTAAATTTTTTAAATTTTGAACTATTTGAATTTGTATTAATAATTAATCTCGATACCTGGTCCGAGGCATTGTGAATTACATATTCTATAAGAAACTTGCCATTTATTTTTTTAAAAAATTTGTTTCCACCTTTCATTCTTCTAGACAGACCTCCTGCTAAAATAACTCCTAAAACATTTTTATTATTTTGTATCATAGATAATTCTTTTTGTTCCTGATAAAGCTATAAATCTTTTACCTTTGGTTCTTCCTATAAGCGTAAGATTAGATTTCTTAGCTAGTTCAACCCCCCACGAGGTAAATCCATTTCTTGATATTAAGATCGGTATTTTCATTTTTACAGTTTTAATAATCATCTCACTAGTAAGTCTTCCAGTTGTATAAAAAATTTTATCAACCGGTGTAATTGAATGTTTGTACATATATCCTGCAATTTTATCAACCGCATTATGCCTTCCAACATCTTCCATATAGACTTTTACATTATCTTTTTCACATAAAACACATCCGTGTATTGCTCTTGCTTTCAAATATAAACTTGGTGTTGTATTAATTTCCTTAAGTAATTTGATCATCCATGAAGCTTTAATCTTTGCAGTTTTAGATAATTTAACATTTTCAAATTCTTCCATAATATCTCCAAAAACTGTTCCCTGTGCGCATCCTGATGTAAGAGTTTTTTTTTTAAGTTTATCTTCGTAATTTGTTTTTAATTTTGTTCTAACTACAACTGTGCTAATTTCTTCATCATAATCAACGCCGGTGATTTTATCATTCTTTTTAAGCATGTTTTGATTTAACAAATAACCTATGGCTAGATATTTTGGATAATCACAAATTGTCATCATTGTAACTATTTCTTGATCATTTAAAAATAGAGTTAGAGGTCTTTCTACAACAGAATGTACCTTGATTTTTTTTTTATTCTCATCTGTAACTATGATTTCATTAGTTAATTTAGGATTATTTACTAAAGGTCTTAAAACCTTTTCTAATTTTTTTTTGTTTTTATTCATTAATAAAACATAGTAATAATAAATAAAATTTAATAAAGATGAGAACTGTTCTCATTCATATCATTAATAAAGTTGCAAAAATTTAATAAAAAAAATATCATAATCCATGCTCAAAAAAGTTACTAAGTATGGTTTCGGTGGCTGTCCGCATGATTGTCCTGATACATGCGCAATGATCTACGAAGTTGAAGATAATAAGCTTATTAGCGTTAAAGGAAATAAAGAACATCCTATGACTAGAGGAGGTCTTTGTGTAAAAGTAAAAGATTATGAAAAAAAACACTACAATCCAGATAGGCTCTTACATCCTTTGAAAAGGGTTGGGCCAAAAGGTGAAAATAAATTTGAAAAAATTTCCTGGGATGAAGCAATTAAAACAATTACAGATAAATGGAAAGAAATTATTAAAGAATACGGTCCTCAAGCAATAATTCCCTATAGTTATTTAGGAAACCAAGGGTTAGTTCATGGTTTAAATGGCGCAGATGCTTTTTTCAATACAATGGGAGCAACTGTTTGTGAAAGAACTTTTTGTGGAGAA
>CAZWXP010000090.1:0-19771 GCA_964637965.1 uncultured Alphaproteobacteria bacterium
ATTTCTCCTCTACCTTTTACAGCATTAAATTTTGATATTTTGTTTATAAAAAAATCTAAATTTTTATTTAATGCTGTAATAACTGATGTTATTGCAAGAGAATTTTCAATCCAATGGTCTCCTAAATTATTTAAATAAAAATTAATTTTTTTACCAAAGACTTTTAAAAAAACTTCACAAGAATTTTTATTTTTATATTTAAAGCTAATCAATTTAATATCACAATTTTTAGAAGCTCCAAAAGTAATAATATTTTTAATACCCAAATTTTTTACTATTTTTTCTAATAAAGAATAATAAGGATCATTTTTATTTATAATTGCAGTTCCAAGTTTATTCATATTAAAAAAAATTTCTGCTTTGGCTAAAGCTATATCCTTTAATGAATTAAAATTTCCTATATGCGCGCTAGAAATCTTTGTTATTAATCCAATATCAGGTTTACAGATATTAGACATTTTTTTTATTTCTCCCTTTTTGTTCATTCCTAATTCTAAAATATTAATATCAGCTTCATTATTAAAATTAGCTAAGTTAATTGGCATTCCAATTAGATTGTTAAAATTACCAGTAGATGATTGAACTTTAGTGTTGTCATTTAATGTAAAAGAAAGAGCTTCCTTTACACTAGTCTTTCCAACACTGCCTGTAATAGCAACCACTTTTCCTTTAATTTCTTTTCTTGAATAAGCTGCAAGTTGGTGTAAGGATGAAATAGTATTTTGTACTAAAATAATTTTTTTTTTATATTTTTGTAATTTAAATTTTTTATAGTTTTCTATATTTGATAAAGACAAACTCGCCCCTCTTTTAAAAGCTTCAGAAATAAATTGGTGTCCATCGTAATTTTTTCCCTTTAAGGGTAAAAAAAGATTATTTTTTTTTAACGTTTTGCTATTTATTGAAATTCCTTTTATAGAACTATTAATTTTTTGAGTCAAAGATAGAGCTTTTTTAATTTGTAAGGCAGACCACTTTTTTTGCTTCATATTTTTTTTAATATTTCTAAAACCGTTTTTTTATCAGAAAATTTATAAACTTTTTTACCAATTATTTGATAATTTTCATGTCCTTTTCCAGCAATTAATAAATTTTCTCCTTCTTCACAATTCTTAATAGCCTTCATGATAGCTAAATATCTATTTTTTACCTCTATTGCATTTGGACACTTAGAAATAATTTCTTTTCTAATTTTTTTTGGTGACTCATATCTTGGGTTATCATCTGTTATATATACTTTATCCGCTAAAACGTAAGCTATTTTTCCCATTAATGGTCTTTTCTTTTTATCTCTATTACCACCACATCCAAAAACCACTGATAATTTAGATGATTTCTTTTTTAATGTTTCTAGTGATTTTTGCAATGCGTCTGGTGTGTGTGCATAATCAATAAAAATTGAAATTTTTTTTTTCAATTCTTTAGGAATTTTTATATTTTCTAATCTACCAGGAATTTGGGAGATTTTTTTTATTGCTGTTAAGCATTTAATAATTGGGATTCCTGAAAAATAAACTAAAGCAATTGCACAAAGACTATTATAAACTTGAAAATCTCCAATTATAGGGATTGAATAACTAAAGATTTTATTTTTATAATTTATAATGATTGTTTGAAAATTATTTTGATTGTAATAAGTAATAAGTTTAAAATCATTTGAATTATATCCATAAGTAAAAGTTTTAATTTTTCTTTTTTTACATAAATCCAATATTTTTTTTGTCTCAGGTAAATCTGAATTAACTATCGCAATACCTTTTTTCTTAAGAACTTTTAAAAAAAGTTTCATTTTAGAATTAAAATATTCTTTATAATTTTTATGATAATCATAATGATCTTGAGAGATATTTGTGAAAGCAGCTAAATCTAATTGAACATTATCCATTCTGTGTTGATCCAATCCATGACTAGAAGCCTCGCAACAAACATATTTAATTTTTTTCTTATACAAAAAATTAAAGATTTTATGAAGCTCTATACTGTTTTCTGTAGTTAATTTTAGTTTTTTTTTATATTTATCGGTAATTAATCCTAAAGTGCCTATAGAAGCAGCTTTAATATTACAATTTTTAAATATTTCTTTTGTTATAAAAGCTACAGATGTTTTTCCATTGGTACCAGTTACAGCTGATATATTTTTAGGTTGATTAACAAAAAAATTTGAAGATAATTTTGACAAAAATAATTTTGAATTATCAGTAAAAAGAAAATGTATTTTTTTCTTTCTTAGTTCTTTTATTTTTTTTTTGTTTTCAATAACAATAAAAATTGCTCCTTTTTTTATTGCATCATCAATATATTTATGTCCGTCTTCGTTGGTCCCTTTTATTGCAATAAATATATAATTTCTTGAAATTTCTTTTGAATTATAATGAATACCTTTTATATGCGGATTAAATTCTTTAAGATTTATTTTTTGTTTTTCTTTTAAACCTATTAAAACATCGGAAAGTAACAATTTGTTCACCAGTTTTAAATATTAAAATTGTTTCTCTAATTTTACATTATGTAAAATATTATTTTCCTTATCAACTTCTGGTTCAACTCTCAACCTAGGAATCATTTCATTAATAATTTTTTTTACAGTTGGTGCGGCAACCGTGCCTCCAGTAGCATAATAATAAGTTTCTTTTATTGGTTTTGGGTTATCTACCATAATAAATACTAAATATTTAGGATCATAACTAGGAAAAAACCCCACAAAACTAGTAATATTTTCATTCTTTTTGTAACGATTGTTTTTGTTTTTAATTGCAGTCCCAGTTTTACCAGCAATTGAATATCCTTTTATCTCCGCATTATCCCCTGAGCCTTCTTTGTTTCTAACAACTTCTCTTAAAAGTTTTCTAATACGTTTTGAAGTGTTTTTAGAAATAACTTGTATTAAAAAATCCTCTTGATTTTTTTTATTTTTTATTAATGTTGCGTATCTAAATTGGCCATTATTAATAATTGAATTAAACGCATTGACAAATTGTAATGGTGAAATTGCTATTCCATGACCGTAAGACATCGTCATTAAATTAGTTCTTCGCCAAATATCTGGAATTATAGGTTGGGCAATCTCAGGTAATTCTATTCTAGGTTTGTTTGTTAATTTCATTTTTTTATAATATTCTTTCATATATTTTTCTCCAATTTGATTCCCAACTTGAGCTAAACATATATTTGAAGAAAACAATATACATTCTGAAAATTTTAGTTTTCTTTTTTTTGGTTTATAATCATGAATTGTAAATTTACCTTCGATTAATGGCTTGCTAGCATCATAAATTGTATTCTCATCTAAAATATTTTTATCAATAGCTATCGCTCCAGTTAAAGGTTTAAATAAAGATCCTAATTCATAAACTCCTAGAGTTGCGTTGTTGAACTCTGTTTTATTATTCATTTTATCTACTTTGTTTGGATCAAATTGTGGTAATGAACTCATAGCTAAAATTTCTGATGATTTAACATCTAGAATTATGCCAACCCCGCCTTCGGCGTCATGTTTATCTATTGTTGCATTTAAATGATAATCCACAATTTTTTGTAAATTTATGTCAATTGATAATTGAAGTTTGTTATTTTTAACAAATTTTTCGTCTTTTAAAGTTTTATTAAATTTGTTTTCAATACCTTTAATACCTTCATTATCAATATTGACTGCTCCGAGAATGTGAGAAGCATGAAGTATATGAGGATAGTGTCTCACATATCTTTTTACTTTAAAAATATTTGGTTCTCCAAGTTTTAAAATTTCAATATATTTTTTTGGAGATATAGATCTTTTTAAATATACAAAGCTTTTTTTTGATTCAAGTTTTTTAAGAATGTACTCAAAAGTTAAATCTGGTAGAATTTTCGAAATTTTTTTTGCAAGAATTTTCTTTTCACGTTTAATTAACATAGGATTTGCAACTAAATCATATTTTACAAAAGATGTTGCAAGTAAAATTCCATTCCTATCAACAATATCTGCTCTTAATCCTGTTGCTAATTTATCTTTTTTAAAAGTTTTGTTGGTTAAATGTTTATCATAACTAAATGATAAATTAATTATTTTCAAAGTAATTAAAAAGAAACCAAAAGACAAACAAAATAATATAAATGAGAATCTTAACTTTGCTTTAATAATTCTTTCTTTAAAATCTCCAAATAATTCTAAATTACTTTTTTTATTTAACATTTAAATTTTAATTAATATAAAAATCCGATATTTGTTTTATTTGATAACTATTAGTTTTTTGCAAACCTAATTTCTCTCCGGCAATCTTGTTTATACGGTTTGATTTTGAAAGATTTGTAAAATCAGTTTTTAAAATTTTAATAAAATTTTTTTCTTTAGTAATTTCTTTTTTAATATGAGATAATTCTTTATTTGAATTTTTTACACTATTTCTTAAGCCAAATAAAATTACTAATAAAAAACAAAAAAAACTTATTACTATAAAAAGAATTTGGGTTTTTTTATGTTTTAAAATCATATTTTTTCAATAACCCTTAATTTCGCAGACCTTGAATAGTAATTTAATTTAACTTCTTCTTTCATAGGTTTTATTACTTTCTTTGTAATAATTTTTAAACTCTTCCTTATACTATTATTTGGTTCTACTTGGGGTAAATATCTAGACTTATTATAAATTTTACCTGAATGCTTATTAAAGAAATTCTTTACAATTCTATCTTCTAATGAATGAAAAGATATAACAGCTAATCTTCCCTTTTTTTTTAAAATGTTAATCGATGAAATTAAACCACATTTTAATTCCTCTAGTTCGTTATTTACGTATATTCTAATCGCTTGAAAAGTTTTTGTGGCAGGATTAATAAACTTATTATTTGATGGTTTTTTAACAGATTTAATTATTTCAACTAATTCCAAAGTTCTTTGAATTTTTTTTCTTTTTTTATAGTTTGTTATCGCTTTCGCAATTTTTCTTGATGATCTTTCTTCTCCGTATTTAAAAATAACATCAGATATTTCTTTTTCATTCTTATTATTTAAAAAATCTTCTGCTGTTTCTCCACTTTGGCTCATCCTCATATCTAACGAGGCATCATTCTGAAATGAAAAACCTCTTTTATTATCTTTCAATTGCCTAGTAGATACACCAAGATCGAACAAAATGCCGTTAACTTTATTTTTTAGATTTTCATGAGCAGCGATCTTTTCTAAATCACTTATTTTCCCTGGTATAAATTTGAATCTCCTACTATATTTCTTCTGAAAAAACTTTACATTTTCTTTTACATTCGGATCTCTATCTATTGCATATACCTTGCATGTTTTATTTTTTTCCAGTAATGCTTTAGTATGCCCTCCGTCTCCAAAAGTTCCGTCAATAAAAATTATATTCTTTTTATTTGTTAATAAATTGATTGTTTCATTTAATAAAACAGGTTTATGAGTAAAATTAAAACTACTTTTTATCATTATTTGTATTTTTAATCATTAACGATAACTTTTTTTTCTTAATATTGTTTCTAACTTTTTGTAAATGATCTTTAAAAAAAATAGGATTCCATATTTGAAAACTTGATCCTCTTCCTACAAAAGTTGCTTGATTTTTTATATTTGCAAATTTTAGTAATTCATTTGGTAAACATATTCTTCCTTCGCTATCAAATGGTAACTTATAAGAATCTGATAAAATTGAAGTTGTTATATCATTTTTGTTCTCTGAAAAGAAATCTAAATCATCTATGCTATCTGCAATTTTTTTCATTTTTTCAAAATCTAACGCTTCTATTGCTTTAAATTTATATGATCTAAATGCAATAATTCCTTTAAAAAACTTCATATTTATACTTATACGGAAATCAGCCGGCACAGAAACTCTCCCTTTATTATCAACTTTGTATGTATATTGCGATAAAAACAATCTAATTTCTCAATAAAAATTAAAAAAAAGTGTTTGGTATTATATGGGATATTATGGTATAGTATGGGAAATCAAGTAAAATGTCTAGTTTTTTTAAAAATAAGAATTTTGTTAAGATTTCTATATTGTTGGGAGTGTCAATAATTTTATTTTTTTGTTTATTTTTGAATGAAAATTTAAATATAAAAAATCTAGAAAAAAAAACTACTGAAGCGTCATTTTTTAAAAAATCATTAGATAACTACAATGATTTCTTTGAAATACAAAAAATTACTTTAAATGGTAGGGGAAAATCAGATCTAAGCTCAATAAAAAACATAGTTAATTCAGAGTTATATAAAAATAAAAATATAATTAAATACAATACATTGAATATCAGAAGTTCCTTAGAAAAATTAAATTGGATTGATAAGGTTTCTATTAGAAAAGTTTTTCCAAATCAAATAATTGTAAATATCAAAGAACATAAAGAATTTGTAATATTGAATGAAGACAAAAAAAATTTTCTTATAAGTGATGAAGGTAAAATTATTTATGAAATTAAAGATCCTAATGCTTATAAATTAATTCATCTTGAAGGTGAATTTGCAATAAAAAATATAAATCAAATTAAAAGCTTTTTTCTAAATCATCATGAATTAAAAGAACATATCTCAAAAATTATTGTGTCTCCTAACAATAGATGGGATGTAATTGTTCGCAATATTTTATTTAAATTACCAAAACAAAATATCGAGCAAGCTGTTAGTCAAATAAATAGATTTTATAATTTAAAAAATTTAGAAATGGTTGATTTAAGATTTTTTGAAAAAAAAATATTTTTAAAAATGAATACTAAAGAAATTGCATTGAAAAACAAAAAATGAAGATTGGTATACTCGACATAGGATCGCAAAAGATATCTTGTTTTATAGTAGATATTGTAAAAGAAAAAGAACCTTTAATATTAGGCATAGGACATCATCAATCAAGAGGTGTGTCTTCGGGCGCGATTATAGATATGGAATTGGCTTGTAATTCAATAAGATCTTCGATTCAATCAGCAGAAAGTATGTGTGGAAGTACAGTAGAAGAATTTATTGTAAATTTTTCTTCTGAAACAATTCAATCTCAGCCGGTAAATTTAAGTAGTTCTTTAGATAATAATGAAGTGACACACGAAGATATTAAAAAACTTTATAGAAAAATAGATAATTTAAATCATGGGGAAAATAGACAACTTTTACATAAAATCAGAACTACATACAGTATTGACAGAAATATTGGAATAGAAAAACCAATTGGCATGAAGGGAAATCAATTAATTGCTGGTTTTAATCTTATAACTGCAGACAAAAATTCTATAAATAATTTTATTAAATGTCTATCCATGGCTAAAGTAAGAGTCGGTGATATTGTTGTAACACCTTACGCAGCAGGTTTAGGGTGTTTAAATAATGATGATCTTTATATAGGAACAACTGTTATAGATATTGGTGCAGGTTGTTCTTCTATAGCAACATTTTATAAAAATAAACTTGTATACGTAGGCATGATTAATATTGGAGGATTTCATATTTCATCTGATATTGCAAAAGGCTTATCAACTTCAATTTTGGCAGCAGAAAGATTAAAAATTTTACATGGAGGTAATGCTGATTTTGATGAAGAAAGTATTTTAATATATGTCACCTTAAATATTGTTTAAGATACAATTGAAACTCATAAAATAACTAAGAAAGTATTGAGTAATATTATTTTATCAAGAATTCAAGAAATTCTTGAAAATATTAGATCAAAAGCTGGTAAGGCCATTATGGAAACTAAATTAACTAGCAATATTGTGTTAACTGGAAAATCATCAGAGTTAAAAGGTTTTGTTAATTTGGCTTCTGATTTTTTTGGAATTAAAACCAGAATAGGAAAACCAAATACTATAAAAGGTAATACAGAAAATTCATCAGGCCCAGGGTTTTCTGTTTGTTGTGGTTTAATTAAATACAAAATTTTTAAAGAAAATAATTTTATAGGGGCTAATTCACCTTTAGAAAACAGTTTTTTATGGAAAAAATTTGGTTCATGGATACGAGAAAGTTTCTTTTAAAAAAAGATTGCTTTTTTGATAAGAATCGGTATATATATACTATATATAGTGGGATTTTTAAATATGTATACATTATTTAGTAATAAGTCAAGTTATTTAATATTGGGTAAAAAAACATGTCAGTAAATTTAGGTGTACCAGAAGAAAAAAAATCAAAATTAATTCCTAGAATTGTTGTATTAGGTGTTGGGGGCGGTGGATGTAATGCATTAAGTACAATGATAAAAAGTGGTCTAAAAGGTGTTGAGTATGTAGCATGTAATACAGATGCCCAATCTTTGGATAATTGCCTAGCTTCTGTAAAAATTCAACTTGGGTTAGAAACTACAGAAGGGCTTGGTGCAGGTTCAGATCCAATAAAAGGTAAAGCGGCAGCTGAGGAATCTTACAATGAAATCTGTGAATATATTGATGGGGCTCATATGGCATTTATTGCTGCTGGAATGGGAGGTGGCACAGGTACTGGTGCTGTTGCTACCATAGCAAAAGCTTGTAAAGAAAAGGGTTTGCTAACTGTAGCTGTAGTAACTAAACCTTTCAAATATGAAGGAAAAAAAAGAATGGAAACTGCTGAAAGAGGCGTTGAAGAATTAAGAGAACATGTAGATACAATAATAATTATTCCAAATCAAAATTTATTCATAGTTACTGATCCTAAAACTACTAGTACTGAAGCTTTTTCTACAGTAGATCAGGTTTTGCATGCAGGTGTGAAAGCAGTAACAGATTTGATTATTCAACCTGGACTTATTAATTTAGATTTTGCTGATATTAGAACAACTATGACTGAAATGGGAAGAGCTGTTTTTGGACGTGGAGAAGCAGCTGGAGAAAGAAGAGCTATTGAAGCAGCTGAAGCAGCAATTTCAAATCCTCTACTAGAAAGAGTTTCTTTAGAAGGTGCAAAAGGTTTACTGGTTAATATAAGTGGAGGTTCTGATATGGCAATGACTGAAGTTGAAGAAGCAGCAGAAAGAATAAATCAAGAAATAGACCCTGATGTTACTAATAGCAAGTTCGGTAATACAATAGACAAAGATTTAGACGGGGTAATGAGAGTTTCAATAATAGCAACTGGAATTGGAAACGTTGTAGATATTAAGACAAAAAAAAATAAGGAAGAAATAAAAGAAGAAATAAATGAAAATTTTCTTGAAAAAACAGAGAATGAAATAAAACCAAAATTTTCTGAACAAACTGATTTAGAGGATTTCACAGATCCTATCATTGAAATTAAGAAAGATTCTTCAAATAAAGTAGATGAAAATAGAGAGGCTCAAAATTTAGATGAGGAAAATTCACAAAAAAAACCTAATAGTCTTGTACAAAAATTTATTAAAAAAGTTTCTTCGATAAAAATTTTTAATTTAACTAAAAAAAAGAAAGTAAATGAAAATGATAATTTACAAGATACTGATCATTCTATGGATTTTCTAGAAAAAGAAGATGTTACATCCAATAAAGAAATTGTGAAAAAAAAGGATGAGAAAATTGTAATTAATGAAGAACAACAAGAAAAAATGCCAGAAATTACAGAACCAAGTTCTGATTTAGAAGAAAAAAAACCAGAAATTGAAGAAAAAAAAGTACAAACAAAATCAGAAAAGGTAGAGAATCCTACAGAAACTAATAAAGACGAAGAAAAAAATGTGCAAATTCAATCAGAAATGTCCGGATTAGATGATAAAAAAGATGAAAAAAAATCTAAAGATGATGAAGATTTAGACATACCATCTTTTCTAAGAAATCAATCAAATTAAATCATTTCAAGTTACAAACTGTAACAAACAGTTAATTGCCTTAAACTGTTTCAATTATTACTTTAAATTTACATATGTCTTGTTTAATTAAACAAAAAAGTATTCGAAAAGAAGTCTCTTTTCAGGGATTTGCTTTACATACCGGAATTAAATCAAAACTTAAACTTTCCCCTGCAATTGATAACACGGGAATAATATTTATAAGGAAAGATTTAAAGAAAAATAATATTATTAAAGCTAGCTGGAATAATGTTTGTAACACTAAATTGTGTACAACAATATCAAACGAATCTGGTGTAACAGTTTCTACGATTGAACATTTAATGTCTGCAATTTCTGCATTACAAATTGATAATTTAAAAATTGAAATTTCAGGGCCTGAGCTTCCTATACTGGATGGAAGTTCAAAAATGTATTTTAAAAAAATTTCTGATGTTGGAGTTGTATCACAAGAAAAAGACAAACGATTTATAAAAATTTTAAAAAAAATTAGTGTTGAAGATAATACATCGCAAGCTTCTCTATCTCCTTCTAAAAATAATTTCAATATCACATATAGGCTTAATTATGCGCATCCGTTAATTAAAAAAGAAAAATACTCAATAAATATAAATAAAAGTAATTTTAAAAATGAAATTGCACCAGCTAGGACATTTGGTTTTATGGAAGAATATAAAAAATTAAAAAAAGCAGGTTTTGCAAAAGGTGCTTCTTTGAGTAACTGTGTAGTTTTAAATGGAAAAAAAATACTAAATAAAAATGGTTTAAGGTATAAAAATGAATTTATTCGACATAAAATTTTAGATGTTATCGGCGATCTGCATTTATCAGGTTATTCTATTTTAGGACATTTTAAAGGAGATAAATCTGGTCACAAAACAAATTATGAACTTCTAAAAAAAATATTTTCAGATAAATCATCTTTTACATTAGTTAATATGAATAAACCCGATAAAAAAGAAAATAATATAATTGCTTTACAGATACCTAATCAAATAGCTTCCTAAACACCAAATAAAAGAAATCCAATTTCATTTTTGAGCACTGTTTTTTTGACTCAATTTCTGTTATTTTTTAAAAGGTAATAAATATGTTTTGTACAAAACTAAAACAAAGTGGAATATTAATATTTTTAATTTGTATCCTCTTCATAACAAGTTGCGCTAAAAGAATAAAGGAAAGACTAGAAGCAAAGCCAGTAATAACATATGTTGAAAAACCAGCAGAATTATTGTTACAGGATGCTAATAGATTTTTAAGACAAAAGAACTATTCTTTAGCTGCACAAACATTTGAAGAAATTGACAAACAACATCCTTATTCAAAAATGGCAAAAAAAAGTAAAGTTATGGCAGCATATGCTCACTATATGAATAAAGAGTACGCTGATAGTGTTTTTGCTATTGATAGATTTATAAGCTTACATCCAGCGGATAGGGCTATGATGCCATATGTTCTATATCTTAAAGGATTGTGTCATTTTGATAGAATTGATAATGTTTCTTTAGATCAGGAACCTGCGCAGAATACAAAAAGAGTATTTGAAGAATTAATAAAAAAGTTTCCTAATAGTACTTATAGTAAAGATGCTAAAAGAAAAATAATAATTGCAAATGACCAAATTGCTGCAAAAGAAATGAATATTGGAAGATATTATCAGGAAAAAAATAGGCATTTAGCTGCAATAGAAAGATTTAAAATTGTTGTTAGTGATTATAACACTACTGCTCAAACACCTGAAGCTTTGTATAGATTAACTGAGTCATATTTATCACTTGGAATTATCGGAGAAGCAAAAAAAACAATTGCAGTTTTAGGTTATAATTACAAAAAAAGCAGTTGGTACAAACTTAGTTACGATTTATACAAAAAATATGGATACTAAAAAAATGGAAAACAAGGATAAAAAAAAAAAAGATGTTAAAAAAATTAGAAAAAAATATTTAAAACTAAAAAAGGAAATAAATATACATAACAAGTTATACTACGATGAAAATAATCCTAAAATTAGTGATGCCCAATACGACCAGTTATGGAAAGAATTAAAAAATTTAGAAGAAATATTTCCTTTCTTAAAAACTAAAGACTCTCCAGTTACAAAAATTGGGTATAAGCCAAACCAAAATTTTTCTAAAGTAACTCACAATCAACCAATGCTATCTTTGGAAAACGCTTTAAATCTAGATGAAATAAAAAAATATATTGAAAAAATAATGAGATATTTAAATTTAAAAAATCAATTTATAGAACTAATAGCTGAGCCTAAAATAGATGGTCTTTCAATTGCTTTAAAATATGAAAAAGGTAAGTTTGTATCAGGTGCTACTAGAGGAGATGGGCAGATAGGAGAAGATGTAACATCAAGTTTAGAAACAATACAGGATATACCTCGAGAAATATCAGAACTTAAAAATATAGATCTTTTTGAAGTACGAGGTGAGATATATATGAACAAAAAAGATTTTTTAATTCTAAACAATACAAGAAAAGAAAAAGGGGAAGATTTATTTGCTAATCCAAGAAATGCTGCGTCTGGATCATTGAGGCAACTAAATAAAAAAATTGTAGAAGAAAGGAATCTTAAATTTTTTGCATACACATATGGCGTGTTATCAAAAAAAATAATTTTTAAAAAACAGAGTGATTTTTTAAATAAAATAAAAAATTATGGTTTTCCTACAAGTGATCTTTTTAAAATATGTAACAATTTTGATGATGTAGAAATTTTTTATAATAAAATTGAAAAAAATAGAGATAACTTAAAATATGATATTGATGGAATTGTTTACAAAATAAACAATATAGATCTACAAAAAAGATTGGGGCTTGTTGGTAGAGCACCGCGTTGGGCAATAGCTAGAAAATTTCCTGCCGAAAAAGCTGAAACTCTAATAAAAAAAATAACTATACAAGTAGGACGAACTGGAATTTTAACTCCTGTCGCTGAATTAGAACCTGTTTTTGTAGGAGGTGTAAAAGTATCAAGAGTTTCATTGCATAATCAAGATGAGATAGATAGAAAAGATATAAGAATTGGAGATACAATTAAACTTCAGCGTGCTGGGGATGTAATACCTCAGGTAATATCTGTTGACAAAAATAAAAGAAATAAAAACTCAAAAAAATTTACTATTCCCTCAATTTGTCCCTGCTGTAAATCAAAAACTTGCAGAAAAAAAGGTGAGGTAGCTATAAAATGTACAGGTGGGTTATCAAAATGTGAAGATCAACAATTGGGATCTTTAGAGTATTTTGTTTCTAGAGATGCTTTTAATATTGAAGGTTTAGGAGGAAAAAATTTAAAAAAATTTTGGAAAGAAAAATTTATAAAATATCCATATGATATTTTTTATTTGGATAAATATAAAAATGATATTATTAAAAAAGAAGGTTTTGGAGAAAAGTCTTATTTAAATTTGATAAGTTCTATAAATCTAAAAAAAACAATATCCTTAGAAAAATTTATTTATTCTTTAGGTATACCTCAAATTGGTCAAAGAACATCTAATTTACTATCTAAACATTTTAAAAATTTTAAAAATTGGTTTGATTCAATTAAAAATCTTAAAAATAAAAAAATATATGAGCATTATATTAATATTGATGGCATTGGGCCTGATGTTGTTGATGATGTAAAAAATTTTTTTGATGAAGAAAAAATTGAAATTGTTAAAAAATTAAGCCAAGCACTTAATAAAATAGAGGAATATAAGTTTTCTACACAATCAAACTCGAAATTATCTGAAAAAATAATTGTTTTTACGGGTACATTAGAAAATATGAGCAGAAGTGAAGCAAAATCAAAAGCAGAAGAATTAGGTGCTAAAGTTACAAATTCAGTTTCAAATAATACAGATTATGTGATTGCCGGAAAAGATTCTGGTTCTAAAGAAAAAAAAGCAAGGGAATTAAATGTTAAGATATTAAATGAAAGTGAATGGCTAAAACTATTAATTTAAATTGGCAAGGTTTTTTCTTTTAACCATTTAACTTCATTTTTATTTAAAAATTTATTAATCGTCTGAAAAACTTTATTATGATATCTGTTAATCCATTTTTTCTCCTGTATATTCAGTAACTTACTATCTATTAATCTAGTATCTATAGGAACAAATGTCAGAACCTCAAACCCTAAATTTTTTTTCTTCCTTACAACTAGTAATACATTCTCAATACGAACTCCATAGTGATTAATTTTATAAAACCCAGGTTCATTTGTTAACATCATTCCTTTCTTAAATTTTGTTTCTGATTTCTTTGATATAGAAATTGGACCTTCGTGAACAGATAGGTAGTTTCCAATACCATGGCCCGTACCATGAGGATAATCATATTTTTTTTTTTTTAAATATTTTCTTGCTATCCTATCAAGCACTTTACCTTTGGTAGTTTCATTAAAGTTATAATTATTCAATTCTATATTACCTTTCAAAACTCTAGTAAACACATCTTTCTGTTCACTAGTTGGATTTCCACCAATACTAATAGTTCTTGTAACATCAGTAGTGCCATCTAAATATTGTGCGCCCGAATCAAATAAATATAAGTTATTTTTTTTTAAAATTTTGTTTGTTTTTTTCGAAACCCTATAATGAATGATTGAGCTATTTGAACCAAAACCAGAAATTGTTTCAAAACTAAGTCCTCGAAATAACTTATTTCTTTTTCTAAACTCATATAATTTTTTTGATGTGGTAAGTTCAGTAATTTCCTTATTTTTTTTAATTTCTTCTTCTAGCCAGAACAAAAATTTACAAATAGAAATTCCGTCTCTAATATGAGAATCTTTAGATCCTTTTATTTCAGTTGTATTTTTTATTATCTTTAAATTTGCACACGGATCCTCGCTGTACTTAACATTAACACCAATTGTTTTAAAAAAATCTTCAATAAAATATGCGGTTTTATTTGGATCTAAATAAATTTCTTTATTTGTGATTGAAAAATTAATCAGAACTTTTTTTAAATCACTAATGTTAAAAATATAAAAATTAGATCCTAAATATTTTTCTAGATTTACATTTTTTTTTCCAAAAAAATAACTTTTTTCATCTTGATTTAATAACAAAAAAGATAAAACAACCGGTGTGTATTTAATGTGATTACTTCTTATATTTAAAAGCCATGAAATAGATTCTGATGATGAGAAAAAAAAATTTTTAATTTTTTTCTTATTTAATATTTTTGTTACATTTTTAATTTTACTTTTAAATGAAATTCCTGAATATTTTTTTTCCCTTATAAAAATTTTACTATTAATTTTATTTTTCTTTTTCCAGATTTTATCTATAAATATTTCTTTACTTAAAAGAATTTCACAACCTCTTTTTTCTATTATTTTTTTTATGTAATGAAAATTTTTAGAAGTAAATAACCAGCTATCTACAAGAATCTTTTCTTTTGCCTTAATTCTTTCCTTTAACCATGAAATTGGATCTTTGGAATTGACATCAAAAATTTTAAAATTTTTTTGATCTACTTCTTCTTTAATTTGACCAATGTATCTTCCATCAGTAAATATAACATTATGTTTCAAAGATATTATAACAAAAGCAAATGAACCAGTAAAACCTGTTAACCGTTTAACTCTTTCCTCCTCCTCTGGAATAAACTCATTCAAAAACTTGTCGGTCCTTGGGAGTAAATAATAATTACAATCTTTTTTTTTTAAAAGATTTCTTAATAATGTTATTTTTTTATTTTGAGACAAAGTGTATTCTAATTGTAATAAATTTTACGCGTGTTTAATAAAGTTTTCTAAAACAATTTTTGTTGTACTTAATTTATCGAAAACAATTTCATACTTCCCATCTATAATATACTTAATTGTTCCATAACCATATTTTTCATGAAAAACTTCATCTCCAATTTTAAATTTATAACTAGATTCATATGAATCATTATCTTCTAATAAATTTTTTTTATTTTTAAACAGCAAGCGATTTGGATTCTTTACTCTGTTTTCATACTCATCTTGATCAACTAAAAAATCATCGTCTTCTTGAAAAAGATTTTCATTTGAATCTATATTTTCTTTTGGTAATTCAGATAAAAACCTTGATGGCTGACTAAAATTCCATGTTCCATGAATAAACCTTCTCTTTGCAAATGAAATATGGACATTATTCTTACCTCTAGTAATACCAACATAAGCAAGTCTTCTTTCCTCTTCTAAAGCTTTATTACCTTTTTCTTCTAAAGATTTTTGATGAGGAAACAATCCTTCATCCCAGCCGGCAAGAAAAACGTTTTCAAATTCTAATCCTTTAGCTGCATGCATTGTCATTATGTTAACCATATCAGAATCATAATTTCTTTCATTTTCGAAAACCAAAGATATATGTTCTAAAAATTCATTCATATTAGAAAACTCTTTAAGCGCGCTTATTAATTCTTTCAAATTTTCTAGTCTACCTGGTGCTTCAATAGATTTATCATTTAGCCACATTTTTGTATATCCAGATTCTTCTAATATAACTTTTGCAAGTTCAATATGATTAATTTTATTAATTTTGCTTTTCCATCTATCTATATCTTCTATAAATTGTTTAATAATACTTCTTGAATTAGATGTTAATTCATCAGTTTCTATAATTTTCCTTGATGCATCTAATAAAGTCATATTTGAATTACGGGAAAATGTGTAAATTTTTTGAAGTGTTACTGTCCCAAGACCTCTTTTTGGAGTATTAAATATTCTTTCAAAAGCTAGGTCATCATAGTTTTTATGAACAATTCTAAAATATGCTATTGCATCTCTTATTTCTAATCTTTCATAAAACCTAAATGCCCCGATAACTCTATAAGGAATACGTATTTTTAGCAATCTGTCTTCAAATAATCTTGTTTGAAAGCTCGCTCTAACTAAAATTGCAATTTCATTTAGTTTTGTTTTTTTTAATTTTAATTTTTCAATTTCAAAAGAAATATTTTTTGCTTCATCTTTTCCATCTTCAAAAAAATAAAGTTTTAATTTTTCTCCATTTAATGCATTTGTCCACAAAGTTTTTCCTAGTCTGTCTTTATTGTTCTGAATTAATTTGCTAGCTGCTGCTAATATGTGATCTGTAGATCTATAGTTTTGTTCTAATCTAATTATTTTTACATTTTTAAAAGCATCTGGAAAATTAAGTATATTTTTTACATCTGCTCCACGCCAACTATAAATTGCTTGATCATCATCTCCTACACAGCAAATATTTTTGTATTTCTGTGACAATAACTTTAAAAAAATATCCTGACATGTATCAGTATCTTGGTATTCATCAACTAAAATATATTTAAATTGATTTTGGTATTTTTTTAGAACTTCTAAATTTTCACGAAAAATTTTAACAGGTAACAATAGTAAGTCGCCAAAATCAGCAGCATTCAAATTTCTTAGTCTTTCTTGATATTCAATATACAATTTACTTATATTCAAAGTTCTCCCAAATTTAAATTTATATTTATTAGATTCTTCTGCAAATATTGCTTTATCTTTAAACCATTGAATCATCCATAAAACATTAGAGGGAGTATATTTTTTTATATCAATTTTATTTGACTCTAAAACCTGTTTTACCAATCTTGTTTGATCATCAGTATCAATAACTGTAAAATCATTTTTGAGAAAACAGAGTTCTGCATGTCTTCTAAGAATTTTTAGACCTGTTGAATGAAAAGTGCCAATCCACATTCTTTCAAAATCTATTTTTATAAGATTTTGTACCCTTTCTTTCATCTCATTTGCAGCTTTATTAGTAAAAGTAACAGCAAAAATTTCCCACGGTTTTGCAAATTTTTTATTTAGTAAATGAGCAAGACGAGTTGTTAAAACCCTGGTTTTTCCTGTGCCTGCACCAGCTAAAACTAAAACAGGGCCATTTAATGTTTCTACAGCTTTTTTTTGTTTATCGTTAAGTTTGTCTAAATAAAAAAATTTATTCATTTTTTAACTCCAAAAAGCATCATAAGGTTTTTTGATTAATTTCTTTTTTGTCAAATTAGAACATATTTTACCTGTTAAATCAGCTCGATTAAGAGTGTAGAAATGTAAATCGCCGAAGCCATTTTTTATTAAATCTAGACATTGTTTTGTTGCAACATCAATAGATAAATTAAATTCATATTCTTTTTTAGCTTTATACAAATTCTTTAGTTTTTTGGGCACAGAAGCATTGCAATTCTTAGCTAATTCAATTAATTTTTTAAAATTAATAATTGGTAATATGCCTGGAATTATAGGTATTTTTATATTTTTTTTTTTAAGAATATTAACAAATTCATAAAATTTATTATTATCAAAAAAAAATTGAGTAATAGCTTTTGTTGCACCTAAATCAATTTTTCTTTTCAAATTATCAATGTCTTCTTCAATATTTTTAGATTCAGGATGTTTTTCTGGAAAAATTGGAATAATTATATTGAAATCCCTTATTTTTTTTAAATCTCTAATAAGTTCGCTAGAATAGGTATAACCGTTAGGAAAAGTTCTAAATTTTCTTTTTTTACTTAATTTTATATTCTCTGGGTCGCCTCTTATCACAACAATTGATTTAATTCCTATTTCCCAATAATTAATCGCTAATTTTTGTATTGATTTCTTAGTATCACCAATACAAGTTAAGTGAGGAATAGGTTTTATTGAAGGTCTATAAGTAAGTTTTTTTATTGTATCATGTGTTCTTTGTCTTGTTGATCCCCCTGCTCCATAAGTAATAGATACAAAATCTGGATAAAATATTTTTAACTTATTAAGCGTACTCCATAGCTTTTGATACATTTTTAGGTTTTTTGGAGGAAAAAACTCAAATGAAATTTTAAGATTTGCTGCCATTAAATATAAATTGCCTGTGAATAACTTTTTTTTTAACTTTTTTTTAATAAAAATAAAGTATATTATTATTGTTTTAATTTATTGGAATTTTTTTTAATAAAATGCATTTAAATAAAATATTCTTAGTAATAACGTTTCTGCTTTCTTTTAATATTTTCGCGATTGCTGATCATCACGAAAATGAAGTCGTAGTGGAAGATGCAATTGTAGTAGAATCAGATTTTGATCTTAATGAAGCCTATGAAACAAAAGATTATAGTGATATTGATCCTATAGAGGGTTTTAATAGAGAAGTTTGGGATTTTAATCTTGGTTTAGATAAAGTGTTAGTTAGGCCTGTTACTAGAGGATATGTAAATGTGGTTCCTGATCCATTTAGAAGAGGTCTTGGTAATGCTATTGAGAATTTTTTTAGCACACCACAGTATGCTATAAATAATTTGCTTCAAGGGAAAATCGGAGGTTTTTTTACAACTGTTTCTAGATTAGTTATAAACTCGACGATAGGCTTAGGAGGCTTTATTGATGTTGCATCTAATATGGGAATAGAAAAAAGACCAGAAACTTTTGGAGATACATTAGGAGTTTGGGGTTGGAAAAAAAGTAGTTATGTACAAATTCCATTTAAAGGCCCTCAAACTTCAAGAGATGTTGTTGGTTTTATAGGTGATATTTTTACAGATCCACTGATTTTTATTGGCGTACCATTGTGGGGAAATTTAGTAAAATCTGCTGGTACCGCAGTTGATGAAAGACAAGAATCGCTTGGGGTTCTTGAAGAAATAGAATCAACATCTTTAGACTTTTATTCTTCTATCCGTTCAATGTATATACAAAAAAGAACGGATGAAATAGAAACTGACAAGATTACAGATTACAAATCATATTTAAATAAATAAGCAATGTTTTCAAAAAGAATTGTTTTAATACTTTTTTTTATTCTTTTTTTTATTTCACCAAAACAACACTTTAATTATATTTCAGCTGAAAATGATCCTGGCACATTTGTAATGGAGATGACAACAAATGCTATAAACACTCTTACAGATAAATCTATAAGTCAAAATGATAAAGAGGATCAGTTTGGAATATTATTTGATAACAATTTTGACGTATCTTCAATTTCAAGATTTGTTTTAGGAAAATATTGGAAACAAGCTTCTTTAGATCAAAAAAAGAAATTTATAAAAGCTTTTAGAAATTATGTTGTTAAAACTTATTCTTCTAGATTTAATGAATATTC
>CAZWXP010000091.1:0-6192 GCA_964637965.1 uncultured Alphaproteobacteria bacterium
GTTAAGTAAAATTACTCTATAACCCTCTTCTTTAAGAGCCTTGCATGCTTGAGTACCTGAATAATCAAATTCGCATGCTTGGCCAATTATAATTGGTCCCGCTCCTATTATAAAAATTGATTTTAAATCTTTTCTTTTAGGCATTTTTTTTTACTAAATTATAAAATTTTTTAAATAAACTAAGATGATCATGGGGCCCCGGAGATGCTTCAGGATGATATTGGACTGAAAAAACTGGATTATTTAATAAATCCAAACCTTCAACCGATCCGTCAAAAAGTGACTTATAAGAGATTTTTACATTTTTAGGTAACGAATTTTTTAATACTTCAAAACCATGGTTTTGTACTGTGATTATAACTTTTCCTGTCCCAATTTCTAAAACTGGGTGATTTGCACCTCTATGACCATGATGCATCTTTTTTGTTTTACCACCTAGAGCAATAGCAAGAATTTGGTGACCTAAACAGATACCAAATGTTGGAATTTTTCTTTTTAAAATTTCTTTTATAGTTGGTATTGTAAATTTTCCAGTAGCTTTTGGATCACCCGGTCCATTACTTAAAAAAATGCCATTTGGTTTTAATTTAAAAATGTCATCGGCTTTAATAGTAGCTGGAACAACAGTAACTTTACAATTTAGAGATGCTAAATTTCTTAAAATATTATCTTTTGCTCCATAATCGATTGCTACAATATGGTATTTTTTTTTGTTACTATAACCATAGCCTTTAAGTTTTGACCAAACTGTTTTATTCCATGAATAGTTTTTGTTTCTTGTAACACCTATAGTAAGATCACAATTCTTAATTCCTTGCCATTTTTTAAGTTTTTTGGCAATTTTTTTAAAATTAAATTTTCCATTTTTGTTATATTCTATTATTGCATTAACAGATCCTCTTTCCCTTAATATCTGAGTTATTTGCCTTGTATCGACACCAGAAATTCCTACCAATTTGTTTTTTTTTAGCCAATTTTGTAAATTATCAGTCGCTCTGAAGTTTGATTGTATTGAAATATCTTCCCTTATAACCAATCCTTTTGCTGCAGGTTTTTTAGATTCGACATCCTGTTGGTTTACACCAACATTACCAATATGTGGAAATGTGAAAGTTATTATTTGATTTGAATATGAAGGATCAGTTAATATCTCTTGGTATCCTAAAATTGATGTATTAAAACATAACTCGCCAATTATTTGGCCTTGATAACCAATCCCGTTTCCAAAAAAAATAGTATTGTTTGCTAAAGCTAGTAATGCATTAGGTTTTCGAGTAGATAAAAAATTTTCTTTAGGCGGCGTTATTACCTCCTTTATTAGCTGTATCTAATCTATTTATTTCACAATTATATTCAAATCTTTTTTTTAAAAAAAATGCTTTAATTTGAATAATAATCGGAAAAAAAAAGAATCAGTGTTTTCAGTAAATTATATTTATAAATCTGGTTGATATAAGATAAAAAAAAGTTTTTAATAAATTCTCTCTTAAAATGTTAAAAAAAAAACTAACAGATGATCTAATAATAGCGATTAAAAAGAAAGATAAAGAATCAGTTAATACTCTAAGACTGATGATTGCTGCAATAAAAGACAAAGAAATAGCCCTTAGATCTGAAAATAACAATAAAGAAATTTCAGAGGAAATAATATTTAATATTTTAAAAAATATGGTTAAGCAAAGAAATGAGAGCATTGATTTATATAAAAAGGGAAATCGACAGGAACTTGTAGATAAAGAAAAAAAAGAAATTGATATAATTCAAAGATTTTTACCAAGACAATTAGATGAAGCTGTTTTAAAAAAAATATGCAAAGAAATAATAGAGAAATTAAATGTTAATAATATGTCGGATATGGGAAAAGTTATGGCAGAATTAAAAAAACATGAATCTTCTTCTCAAATAGACATGGCCAAAGCAAGTTCTTATGTTAAGATTGTTCTTAACAATTAAAAGGTAATTACTTTATGAAATTTGGTAGCCAATTAATTGATGAAATTAAAACCAGAATAAAAGTTTCAGATATAGTTTCAAAAAAAATAAAATTAGCCCCTAGAGGTAAAGAATTTATAGGCCTTTCACCATTTTCAAATGAAAAAACACCATCTTTTACAGTTTCAGATGAAAAAGGTTTTTATCATTGTTTTAGTAGTGGAGAGCACGGAAGTGTTTTTGATTTTGTAATGAAAACTGAGAATTTATCTTTTAAAGAAGCGGTTACAAAATTAGCAAGTTACGCTGGAATTAAAATTGAAGAGAAAACTTATAAAAAAGAAGATATCGTGCTTCAAAATAAAATAAAAAATTTAAAGGATATCGTGAAAATATCTGCGGAGTCCTATAATCATAATTTAAAAAGAGAATTAAAAGTAAATAAGTATCTACAAGAAATTTTTAAAAAAAGAAATTTTAATGAAACTATTATTGAAAATTTTTGTTTGGGTTATGCACCAAAAAAAAATAATGCTCTTTTTAATTATTTAAAATCTAAAAATTTTTCATCAAAAGACATTAAAGACTCTGGATTAATCATAATTTCAAGTAAAAATAATGAAAAATTTGATAGATTTAATAACCGTATAATTTTTCCAATTTTTGATTATTTTTCTAATATAGTTGGTTTTGGTGGCAAAGCTTTATCTAAGATGCAAATTGGCAAATATGTAAATTCACCTTCAACAGATATATTTAAAAAAGGGGATCTTTTATTTGGTTGGCAACAATGCAAAAACAATCCTATGCAAAACAACGAACTTTATGTAGTTGAAGGTTACACAGATGTTATCTCAATGTATAATTCTGGATTTAAAAATACTGTAGCCCCATTGGGGACCGCTATATCAATTAAACAAATAATTTGTTGTTGGCGTATTTCCAAAGAACCTACTTTGTGTATGGATGGTGATGAAGCAGGACAAAAAGCGACAAAAAGAATACCGGAATTGATTTTTCCATATTTAAAACCTGGACATTCATTAAGTTTTGTTAAATTACCGTCTGGAGAAGACCCAGATAGTTTAATTTTATCTGATAATTTAAAAGAACTTAATTTATCTTTAGAAAACAAATTGTCATTGGTTGATTATGTGTGGAATAATTTAATTTATGGAAAAAATTTTAATACTCCAGAAAAAAGAGCAGAATTAGAAGAAGAAATCAACAGATTAACAGGCTTAATTAATGATGTAACAGTTAAAAAAAACTATAAAAATTTTTTTAGAGAAAAATTTTTTCAAGAATTTAAATTTTCAGGTCAAAAAATACAAAATAAGTTTAAAAAAGAAAACTTATTAAGTAAAAATATTATTAATATCAATCAAATCATTCAAAGAGTTTTGATAGGTTCTATAATTTTACATCCTAACTTGCTAACAGAAGTAATCGATAAGTTTAAATTACTTAACTTTACTGAGGAAAAATTTAACAATATAAAGGATTTAATCGTTGATTTTTTTAATAAAAAAAAAACAATTGAACACTTGAACATTAGAGCCACATTGCTTAAGTCTGAGTATAGGAGAATTGTTTTAGAGATTATAGATAAATCTATATTGCTTCATGCGCCTTTTTTAAAAAACAAAAGCAATATGGATCTAATCTTAAAAAGATGGGATGAATTTTTAAAAGAATATATAAAAAGGAAAGATACTGATATAATGAAAAAAGAAGCAGATAAATTATTTGTTAAATTAGATAAAGAAAATTATACAAAGTTTAAGAAATACAACCTGAATTTAGAAAAAAAATAGTTTAAAATTTATTTTTTTAATATAGTGTAAACGGGATCAAATGACTAAAGAGCAGAAAAAAACAAAAAATAATACAAAAAATATAAACACCAAAAAGAGACTATCTGTTTATGATTTAATAAGAAAAGAAAAGTATATACCTCAATTCCAGTCTCTTGTTCAAGAAACAATAAAAGTAGGAAAAATATCATTTACAAAAATTAAAAGATTTTTTACGCCTGAGGTGATTGATTCAAATGATTTTGATACAGTGTTAAATCACTTAAAAATCAAGGGTATTGTAGTAAAAAGAAGAAATAGAGGCCCCAATAATGCAAATTCGAGTTTATTAAAAAAACAAAAAAGACTTGCTAAAAAATTACTCAAAGGAGAAGTCAGAACAAGTGATCCAGTTAGAATGTATCTTAAAGAAATGGGCACAGTTGACTTATTAACTAGACAAGGTGAAGTAGATTTATCAATTAAAATAGAAGAGGGTAAAAATAGAATTTTAGATTCTATTTATGAATTTCCTTTTGTTTATGAATATTTCTCAATTTTAAAAAAGAGAATTATAAATGAAGAAGTATATCTGAGAAATGTTGTTGATTTAGAAAGATTTTATAGAAAATATATCAATAAAAAAATCCCTGTAGTTTTTGAAGACGCTTCATTAAATGAAGAAACTAATGAAAGCATAAAAACAGAATCTGAAAATAAAGATGATGAGGAAGAAAATGAAAAGCAAATTAATAAAAAGAAAAAAAATAAAAACTTAGATACAGAAGAAAAAAAAACAAAACCATTTGATGAAGAAAATTTTACTATTTCTTTCATGGAATCAAAAATTGAACCAAAAATATTTACAATTTTGGGTAATTTAACTAAAACTTATGCAAAAATTAAAAATTTGATAAATGAAAAAAAAGAATTATTAAATAAGAAAAAAGCATTATCAGATACAAAATTAAAAAATTATCAATCAATTAAAAAAAAATTAATTAATTCTCTTGATAAATTATGTTTAAGTGAAGATTGTATAAATTTCTTTATAATGAATATAAATGAATTAAATAAGAAATTAATTGCACCTGAAGGGAATCTTTTAAAATTAGCTGTAGACGTTGGTATAAATAGAAAAGAATTTCTTCAGAATTATAATTTAAATGAATTAAATCCAGATTGGCCTAAAACTCAATCAAAAAATAACAAGACATGGAAGAAATATTTCCAAAAAAATTCTAAAGATATAAAAAGAATTAATAAAGAACTAACAAAAATATCAAATGAATCCAACCTTGCTATTACTGAATTAAAATTTTTATCTAGTGAAATAAGTCTTGGAAAAAGAATATCTGAGACTGCAAAGAAAAAAATGATTGAAGCAAATCTTAGATTAGTTATTTCAATAGCTAAAAAGTATACAAATAGAGGATTACAATTTTTAGATTTAATTCAGGAAGGAAATATCGGATTAATGAAAGCAGTTGATAAATTTGAGTATAAAAGAGGATATAAATTTTCCACTTATGCAACATGGTGGATAAGACAAGCAATCACTAGATCTATTGCTGATCAAGCAAGAACTATTAGAATTCCGGTGCATATGATTGAAACAATAAATAAAATTATTAGAACTTCTAGAATAATGCTACACGAAATTGGAAGAGAACCAACTCCAGAAGAATTATCAATAAAATTATCAATCCCTTTAGAGAAAATAAGAAAAGTTATGAAAATTGCAAGAGAACCAGTTAGCTTTGAAACGCCTGTTGGTGATGATGAAGATAGTTTTCTTGGAGATTTTATTGAAGATAAAAATACAATTGTTCCTGGAAAAGCTGCAGAAAATTCTAATTTAAGAGAAACTACAACAAGAGTGTTATCAAGTCTTACTCCTAGGGAAGAAAGAGTATTGCGCATGAGGTTTGGTATAGGAGTTAACACAGATCATACATTGGAGGAAGTAGGACAGCAATTTACAGTTACTAGAGAACGTATAAGACAAATAGAAGCAAAAGCATTAAGAAAATTAAAACATCCTAGTAGGTCAAAACAATTAAAAAGTTTTCTTGATAAGAGCTAAATAACACTGTTAAATAAAAAAACATTATATTTTGGGCCTGTAGTTCAGTTGGTTAGAACACGCCGCTCATAACGGTGATGTCGCAGGTTCGAATCCTGCCGGGCCCACCAAAGATTATGTTTTCTCTATTAATATAGAAATAAGTTGATCAATACTACCTTCATTTTGATCAATAACTGATACGAATTCAGATCTTTGAGTTACTGCTAAGCTAATTCCTTCTATAATTATATCAAGAATAACAAAACTATCTTTTTTTTTACCTATTCTCCAATCCACCTTTATTGGTGGAGGATCTTCTTTTTCGAGGATAGTATGAACTAAAAAAATTTTAGGATTTTTTTCATTTTCATAATTTACCAATTTTAACTTTTCACC
>CAZWXP010000092.1:0-4028 GCA_964637965.1 uncultured Alphaproteobacteria bacterium
TATGGAAATCATGGAAAAGATGCAAGAAGTCACATAAATCACCCACATCTACACATGATGTCATTCTCTATAATTCCACCAAAAATCGAGGAAGAAGCTAATTTCTCTCATAAAATATTAAATGAAAATGGTGTTTATCCTATGAGCCAACTTATTACTTCTGAATCAGGTGGGCCTAGGCAAATCCTTCAAACTGAAAATTTTATTGCGATTTCACCATGGGCACCATCATATCATTATGAATTTTGGATATGTCCAAAAAAACATGCCACCAGTTTTTCAAAAATTTCTCAAAAAGAAATTAATGATCTAGCCCTAATTATTAGAGCTACACTTGGTGGACTTTCAAATTGTACAAACGATGTCTCATATAATATTGCATTTCATTTATCACCAGAAAAGAAAAATAGTAAGCAGATTCATTGGCACGTTGAAGTTTATCCACATACGACTCCATGGTCTGGTCTTGAACGTGGATTTGGAATTTTTCTAAATGAATTCTCCCCTGAAAAAGCTGCAGAAGAATTAGGCACTGCATGCAGAAAAGAATTATCCTTACTTGTGGGAATAGAATAGAATTTCTTATGGTTTATTACTTCATAGAAATTTTAGTTTAGTATGGCATTAGAGAAATATCTTGCAATTGCTGGATTAGCACTGTCAATTTTCTTTGTTGCAGAAATAATTACAGTGTTTAATTTTATGGCTAACCCATCAGGAAATTTAGAATTTGGTTTTGAAGCAGCACCAAAGATATTTCAATTCATATCACTGAGCATTGCTCCTGCAACAATTGTCTTCGGAGTCTCTTTTGTTTTATCAAAACGATATGGTTCCAAATTAAATGGAATTCTAATGATTACTGCTGGAGTTATCATATTAGCGGGAATGATTTTTGCATACACCATGATTGAGCACATTCAAGAAAAATTAATAGACACTAGTGTTGAATCTACCCCAGTAATTTTCATGATAGTTTCTATCCCCATTATGTTTTTTGGAGTAAGACTTTTGAAAACAAAACCAAGAAAACCAAAAAAGAACTATTTAGAAGACGATTTCTAAACTCTCATTTTTTTCTGCTTGTCTATATTTTGAGTAGAAACAAGATTCTGTTGCTGCCTAATTCGTTCTGCAATTAACCGATAAAGGGATCTAAAGCGATCTTTGGTTTTATCAGACATGAAATCAGCCTCACCAATGGCGATTTTTTCACAAATATACCTACAAACCTCTTCTGAATCAAAATCCTCCCAACCATCTTCTTTATGCTCATCCCAGATTGAATTGACACTCTCAAGTATGCCATTTTTTTTCCGTGTTTCAATATCCTCTTTTGTAAGGTTAACATATCCTTCTTTTCTTAATTTAATTCCATATGTCTGATTTAGTGCATGAAGATAATCTTCAGGTAAAACATAATCCTCAATTGATTGTAATGCCTTTCCACCCTGCTCAAAGAATATAGTTTGAACTTTGGAAAATTCATTGGCAATTAATTTTGCAGAAATATCTTTTGATTCATCTGTATTATCTAGTAACACAAATGTACTATATCCATGATTTCTATAGAAAATTGCAAGTGGTAAAACAGAATTCTTGTTATAAGCTGCAACTATGTTTAGTGGATTCATTGAAATGTTTGGATCTTCTAAGAATTTATCTAATGCATTGAGATACAAAGTATCTGAAATTGTTTCTACAATAATTACCGGTCTTGAATTATAGCCAATTTCTCTATCAACAATTGATTCAACTAATCCTCTAGAAAGTCCATACAAAATTGGTGTTAATGTTGAATCATCTGCATTCCAATAATCATAGAAAATTCTACTAAGATGTTTCTTCTTTTCTAGTTCTACCACAAGTAAGTTGCCTGGAGCATAATCAAAGATCATATATGGTGAGTGTGTCGCATATAGAACTTGATTTAAACCAGCCAAATTTTTCAGTAAATCTGAAATTCCTCTTTGCTGTGTTGGATGTAAGTTTCTTGCTGGTTCATCTAGTAAGAGAATAGCTTCTTTGAGTTCTGCTTTTTGTGTTTCAGCAGCAAAATTTACTATAAATGAAAATGTCCATTTGAAACCTTCTGCTCTTCTATTCAATAAACCAGTATTTGTGACGGTCCCATCTTTATGAACATCAGATATTACAACACTCATAATGTTATTTGGGTTTAATCTCAATTCAACGTGAATTGGATCACCCTTCCATGCTGGATTTAGTTTTTCAGTAAGTCTTTTACTACAAGTATTAAGAAGTTTAATTAACTGCGAAGGACTGTTTTTACATTCTTCTAACTCATCAACATCTAATTCTGCAAGATAAAATAAATTGTCAACAGTTTCAGCCTTATCAAATTCATCTTCAGTATATTCAATACTTGGAGAATCGCGTTCTTTAACATATTCATTGAGATTTATGTTTCCAATAATTTTCTTATAATCAGAAAAATAAACAAATCTTGGATGCAAATTAATTTCAATAAAATTTTCTAACGCCAGTCTTTCCGTTGTTCCTACGAGAAGATTCTGAAAGTTTGTAGATGGATCATCAGCTATTTTTTCCCACTCTGAAACAACTTGTAGTTCATCTACTGCTAAAACATGTAAATTATTTCCAAATTCAGCAACTGAATTCCTAAACATCTCTTCAGTTTCAGGTGCTCCACCCTCAAAAAATCGAGTATCTAATTTAATTCTGATATGATTAGGTATTGTATCTAAATATTCTACTACTCTCTCTCTAAAATTCTCCCAGGAATTAAGCCCACTATTTTCTGCCTCACTAATCTCAATATTCCCAAAATCATATTGTGGCAGTGGATTCTTATTTGTTCTAAAAATCTTGAGTTTATTTATTTCTGGAACATCAGGAAAATTGTCTTTAATTAGATTAGTTTCTTCATGATTTAGTTGAAATTCTCCTTCAGCAAGTCTAACTTCAGACTTTAAATCTTCCACTAACTCATCGCATAAATCAAGATCTGAAATTTGTGTTTCTTTGTTAAGTAATGTTAAAGCCTGTAAAATTGTAGTTTTACCACTTTCATTTCTTCCAACAAATGCAGCAAGATCACCCACTCTAATCTCACCGGAATCATGAATACAACGATATGCACGAACCCTAAACTTTCTTAGACGCACAAATAAACTGACTACGCCTCGAATTTAACTCAGATGACCAAATTATCTTAAACGTTTTACTAAATTATGACTAAATTGATATACATGAGACTTTAAGTTAGAATCAAATTGACCAAATCACCATTCATTGTTTATATTTTACCCATCATACTATCAATCTCTTTAGGCACTATAGTAATGGCCGAAGCATTAAATGATCCCGAGCGTGAATTAAACATGTGGCAGTTTGACGGAGCCACTAGTTCAATACAGCATGATCAATTAAGCATAATTGGGTTGGAAAAAACCTATTCTACGTCTGATCAGATTCAATTTGAAATTAAAATCAATGATTCCAATTTTGAATGTGGAGATCTGTATATCACAATTTATGAAATCTCTAACACTGGAGATGACCAAGTAATTACCCAAAGTGGCTATTTACAACAATGTTTTGTAAAAAATCAGCAAAACCTACCTCTTGGATACAAGTATTCAGAGAGTGTATCAGAATTAGGTAATTATAAAGTCGTTATAGAGATTTATGATAAACAATACAAGCAAACACTATCACATACTGAGACTTTTATTGTCAAATAATGAAGGTTTTTTAAATAATAATTTTGGTGAGAAAATTTGGTAAAAGAGACAAAAATAACTGAAAATGAAGTTGCGATAAAAAAACAATTAGCACAACTTAAGGCTGAGCTGGAAGAACAGAATAAAAAAGAAACACCAAAGAAATCAGTAAAATCTAAAAAAGAAACACCAAAGAAATCAGTAAAATCTAAAAAAATACAAAAAACAAAAGCAAAGACAACTAAAAAAATAGAAAAAACAAAAGCAAAGACAACTAAAAAAATAGAAAAAACAAAAGCAAAGACAACTAAAAAAATAGAA
>CAZWXP010000093.1:0-6448 GCA_964637965.1 uncultured Alphaproteobacteria bacterium
CCACCCCTCCGTTAATAAATTTAATTTAATATAGTTTAAATTTAATTCAATTTCACTTTTTTATTATCAATTATATAATTTCCCAAAACTAGTATATCTAGGCCTGTTTTGATAAAACATTTATAAGCATCTAAAGGCGAACAAACAATTGGTTCATCTTTAATATTAAAACTTGTGTTAACTAAAATCGGACAATTTGTAATTTTATCAAACTCTTTTAATAACTTATAAATACGATTATTATCTTTTGTTAAAGTCTGAATTCTTGCTGAATAATCCACATGAGTCACAGCTGGAATATTTGATCTTTTTAAATAAAGTTTTTTTAATCCTCTATCATTTTTATCATTAATTTTTATTTTTTTTTTATCTTTTAAATATGAAACTAGCAACATATATGGACTATCGCTTTTAAAATCAAACCATTGGGACACTTTTTCCTTTAATACTATTGGTGCAAAAGGCCTAAAACTTTCTCTAAATTTAATTTTTAAATTAAGATTCTTTTGCATTTCATTTGATCTAGGATCAGCAATAATTGATCTGTTACCTAAAGCTCGAGGCCCAAACTCCATTTTATCTTGAAACCATCCTATTATTTTTCCTTTTGATAATGAATTTGCAATTGTTTTAATTAAATCTTTATCATTCTTAAATTTATATTTAATTTTATTTTTATCTAAAAATTTCTTTATAAAAATATTACTAAAATCTGGTCCTAAATATGAATTTTTCATTGAGTCGTTATTTTTTGCATTTATAAATCTTTTCTTTTTATAATGTTCAAAATAAATTGCTAATGCAGCTCCCAAAGAACCTCCTGCATCTCCAGCCGCTGGTTGTATCCATAAATTTTTAAAATATCCATTTTTTAATATTTTACCATTAGCAACGCAATTTAAAGCAACTCCGCCAGCCAAACATAAATTTTCTGTTTTATATTCTTTGCTAAGACTTTTAGTTAATAACAAAACAATCTCTTCTAAAACTGATTGAATTGATGCTGCTATGTCCATATGTTTTTGTAAAATTTCATCATTTTCCTTTCTTATTTCCATTCCTAAAAGTTTACTAAATTTTTTATTTGTCATAGTTAAACCAGTGGAATAATTAAAATACTTTTGATTTAATCGAAATGATCCGTCCTCCTTAATGTCTATAAGATGATTTTTAATAATTTCAGCATACTTTGGTTCCCCGTATGGAGCTAATCCCATAATCTTATATTCCCCATCATTAACTTTAAATCCCAAAAAATATGTAAAAGCTGAATATAAAAGACCTAAAGAATGAGGAAATTGAATCTCTTTTTTTAATTTTAAAGAATTATCTTTACCTAAATAAATACTTGTAGTGGTCCATTCGCCTACTCCATCCATTGTTAAAACTATAGCTTCTTTAAATGGAGATGGATAAAAAGCACTTGCAGCATGGCTATGGTGGTGGTCTGTGAAAAAGATTTTATCTTTTAATAAAGAATTTTTTTCAATACAAGATAAATTTCTTTCAATTAATTGCCTTTGAAAAATTTTTTCTTTAATCCACAATGGAATAGCAAGCTTAAATGATTGAAAACCAAAAGGAACTTTTTTTAAGTATGTTTCTAATAATCTTTCAAATTTAATAAATGGTTTTTCATAAAAAACAAAAGCATCAATATCTGAAATTTTTAAATTTGCTGAATTTAAGCAATATTTTATTGAATTAATAGGAAAACTTGCATCATGTTTTATTCGTGTAAATCTTTCTTCTTGTACAGCGGAAATAATGTTGTCATCGATAACTAATGCTGCTGCGCTATCATGGTAAAAACAGGAGATACCTACAATTTTCACTGATTTAAAAAATAGTATATATAAAAGGAGCCACAGCTGTTCCAGAAGTAAAAAAAAGTAAAGCTCCAAATAAAGTTAAGATAATAATTATAGGTAACAGCCAAAATTTTTTTCTAACTCTTAAAAAATTAAATAATTCAGAAAGAAAATTCATAATTTAAAATTGTTTTTTAAAATACCTTTTGTTAAATCCCTTTGAAAAATTCCAATATGATTTTAAATTTTTATTTATATCCTCTTTGAGCGGATCATAACGAAAAACTTTTAAAATAATACCAAAAGGAACAAAAATAAAAAGATACAAAATAAACATTATTATAGGATTGATAATTATAGCTAATAATTTAGCAACCTGAGAAAAAATTATTTTTATAAATTTTAAAAAGGATGGTTTAAAGAAAGAAATAATAATAAAGAAAATACTAAAAGATATTAAAGTAATTTCCAAAACAGCGAAAAAATTAAAATATAATCGTACTAAAAAAATAATAAAAAAAATTGCAGCCAATTGTAGGCCAAAAGATTTATTACTTGTAACTTGTAAATTCTGAAAATCTTTTAATTGTTCATGTAACATTTAATTATTAATAATATTAATTTTTTACTTTATAATAAGATTTTTTTTATTATTTTAAATATTAAATATGCCGGCTTAGCTCAGTTGGTAGAGCAACTGATTTGTAATCAGTGGGTCAGGGGTTCGACTCCTCTAGCCGGCGCCACTTAAAATCTTGTTTGACAAAAAAAAAATTAGTAAAGAGCTGTTTTCCTGGTCTTTATTAGATTGGGCTAATTCTTCTTGGCCTACAGTAATTATTACCTTTATTTTTTCAACTTATTTTGTAAAAAATATAGCTCCTAATGAAATAGAAGGAACGGCATTATGGGGTTATGTTTTATCCTTATCAGGATTAATCTTAGCTATTTCAGCACCAATAATCGGTATTTATTCAGATATTATAAAAAAAAGAAAAATTTTTTTAGTTTGCACATCTGTTTTAACTTGTTTTTTTGCTTTTCTTTTATGGTTTACGGATCCTAGCAAAGATATTTTATTTATTTTTTTAATCATTATCGGATTAGGAAATATATGTTTTGAACTATCAACAGTTTTTTATAATGCATTATTAAAGAAAGTATCCAAAAAAGAAAATATTGGAAAAATTTCAGGTATCGCATGGTCTTTAGGTTATGCCGGTGGCATTCTATCGCTTATTATTTGTTTTTTTCTTTTTATTAATCCTGACAAACCAATTCTTAGTTTAGATAAAGAAAAATTCGAACATATTAGAATAATTGGTCCGTTTATTGGTCTTTGGTTCATAATTTTTAGTTTTCCAAGTTTTATTTATATAAAAGAAAAAAGAACAAAAATAAAAAAAATCAATTTATTAAAAAATATAAAAAAAACTTTCCTATCAATTGAAAAAACAACTTTTAAATTTTTAATCTCAAGAATGCTCTATACAGACGGATTGAACACTTTATTTGCATTTGGTGGAATTTATGCTGCAACATTATTTAATATGGAATTTAGTGAAATAATTTTATTTGGAATTGCTTTAAACATTTCTGCCGGTATAGGATCTGTAATTTATGCTTTTTTTGATGATAAATATGGGCCAAGAATAATTATAAAAATTTGTCTTCTATCACTAATTTCCATTTGTTCGTTTATCTTGATTACAGATAGTAAAATATTTTTTTGGATATTAGGAATTGCTATAGGACTTTTTATAGGAGGATTACAATCAACTAGCAGATCTTGCATGGCTAGACTATCTAAAACAAATGATCAGTCAAAAATGTTTGGTATATACGGTTTATCAGGAAAAATAACAGCATTTATTGGGCCTTATTTCGTTGCATTGCTAACAACAACTTTTAATAATCAAAAAGCGGGCTTTGTTAGCATTATAATCTTTTTTATTTTAGGATATTTAATAATTAGAAATTTAAAGTTGCCAAATCATTCTACATATAAATGACCGAAAATTTGATCAACTATAGTTTTAATTGATAGATCTACTGTTTCGTCTCTATGATTGGTATAGAAATAATAATCTGACAATCTAGAAAATAAGACATTATATTTTACTATCATCCTTTTTTTTTCATCGTTATTTGATTTAATTCCTGAATTATAACCTTTAATAAATATTTTTTTTCTTTGTATATCTAATTTAATCCAATCATGGCCTATGTAATAAAATCTTTTTATATTATTTTTAACAATTAAGTTCTCAAGATCTTTAACTAACAAGCCATTTTTGCTACAAATTTCATTAAAAAGTTTATTAAAGTTTTGTTTATCTAATTTTTCAGATTTTTCTGCTTCTTTTTTTTCCCAATACCACCCCAATATAAAGGCTTTGATAAAATCCTTTCTTTGAATTTCATTCCATTCATCAGTAAAACAAAATTCTGAAGTTTTTATTTGGCTAAATTTTTTGTCAATTAATTCTTCATCCAATTCGTTAGCAAAAAGTAGAGATGAAAAAAAAATAATTGATAATAAAAAGTAAAAAAATTTTTTCATAATTTTTTTTTTAAAGTTATAATTATAAATAAGATGCTTAAAGTTTTTAAAATCTCAATACTTTTATTATTTTTTTCTTTAACTAATTCTAGTTTACTTTATTCGGACGATTTAGGTGAAAGAATAAAGAATGCAGGAAAATTAGTTAGTGATGCTGAAGATGCTTTTGCAATTGGTTCGAAAGGTCATTTCCAAAGCTTAGAAGATTTACTAGCAGTAAGAAAAAAATTAGTTAAAGCAAAAGATATGTATAGTGAGATAAAAAGTTACGAAGATAAGTTAGATACTGCTGATTATAAAAATACAACAATTAGGCTTCTGGATGATTTAGAACCTCTAACGAAATATATTATTGAGCATTCGGGGTTAGATCCAAAACATTAAATATAATTTTCTTTAAAAATTTTAAGATTGTCTAATAAAAATTGTTCTTTTTCCAAAAGTCTTTTTTTTGATTGTATCGCTAACAAAAGTCTTTTTCTTGCACTAGAGGAATTTTTATAAAAGAAGTTTAAATTATGTTCATTCTCATAAATGGGTTCTAATTCTTTATTCTTAGTTTTGGAATAAAATTCTTTATAAACTTTATAAGTATCAAAATGATTTTTTAATGATTTACATAATCCATGTTCATAAAAAGCAAAATCTTTGATAATGTAATATTTAATAGCAGGATATAGACGGTCATCTTTTATTGATGATAAAATTTTATTTACATTATCTAATGATTGCTCTGGAGTATAAATTGTCTCAATAGATCTACTAACTTCTATGCCTAAAGAATTGTCTAATTGTTTTTTTTTATTAATCGTTTTATCTGGCTCACTTACACCTAATTTTTCTTTTCTGGAATTTAATAAATTTTCAAAATTAACATCTTTGCAGCTTGTTAAGGCATTTTGAACAATCTCATTTTGTTCTTTATTAAGATCTAAAGGTGGAAATTCATCTTCTGAAAAAGATTCATTAAGATTTAAAAAGAAGAAACTAATTAAAAGAAAAAAACTAAAGTAACGGCTGCGCATAACCTTCATCCATTGCAGATTTATCAAACGCAACAAAAGGAGCGTCAATACCATCTTTTACAGAAAAACCTAACCACATCCCTGATCCACCATGTCCTGGAACGCCACAAAATACTGAATATATACCAACTGAATAATCATCTCTATTTTTTGCTTTAAATTTGACATCTTCTTCGCAAGAAAGACATCCTTGTGCTGGCGATAAACTATAAGCTCTTGCAATAGCAACTAATGTGTCATCTGCTTCTTGAGGGACATTGTCACCATCCCACATTTTAATCACAGCTATACTATGCCTATAATTCCCATCTGGATTAACAAATTTTAAATTAACATCCCATCCTTGAGGTACAACTAAATTTGCAGAACCATTATAAAAACCATTAAAATTCCATGACCCATTATTTCCGTTATAAGCAGAGGTTAGAGTAAAAGTAACAAACTTATTTTCACTATCAACAACCATCCAAGAGGGTTGAATTTTTTCAGCATGGTGTTTTGCATTAATTGGATTAAGTACAAATAATAAAATTAAACTAAATAATGGAATTAATAATTTTTTTAAAAACATTTAATACCTCATTAAAAAAATATAGGGCACCTTTTAAAAAAAAAAAGATGCCCCATGATATCTAGACTTTAATTATTAGTCTACTGTAAAAACGATAAGATTGTCCCCACGTGGTGCATTAATTTGTGCATTTCCACCAGAAGCAACTGCAACGTGAAGTTTACCGCCTAGCTCGTATAAAGCACAAGCAGCATTAGCTCCAGCTCCAGTTTGGAACTCCCATAGTTTTTTACCGGTTTTAGCGTTATAAGCTCTGAAGTAGCCATTAGCTTCTCCAGCAAAGAAAACGTCTCCACCAGTCACACAGCCACCACCGATCATTGGTTCGTCAGTATCAACTTCCCATTCGATTTTAGCAGTGTCTACGTTAACAGCAGATATTCTGCCCCACTGTTTTTCACCAGGAATAGCAACAAAAGCAGAACCTAGCCATAGTTTACCTTTTTGATAACCAGCACTATGAGTTATATAATTCATA
>CAZWXP010000094.1:0-5352 GCA_964637965.1 uncultured Alphaproteobacteria bacterium
TTATAATACCACATCCAGGCTTCTGGATTTATTGGTTCTCCAACAGTTCCAAGAATTCTCAAAGAATCTCTATTAGTTTTTTTTTAAGGATCCTCCCCTTCTTTCATTAATGCTCTTATTGCAGTAGGAGCTGTATAAAAAATGTTAACTTTATGTTTATAAATTACTTGCCAAAATCTAGATGTATCAGGAAAATTTGGAACACCTTCAAACATCAAAGTTGTTGTGCCATTAGCTAGAGGGCCATAAATAATATAACTATGTCCTGTTACCCAGCCAACATCAGCAGTGCACCAGTAGATATCGTCTTCTTTTATGTCAAAAATATATTCATGAGTAAATGAAGCATAAACGATGTAACCCCCTGTTGTATGAAGAACTCCTTTTGGTTTACCAGTAGATCCAGAAGTATATAAAATAAATAAAGGATCTTCGGAATTCATATTTTCTGGAGGTGAAATATCTGATATATCTTTCATAAGCTCGTGGTACCAAAAATCCTTTCCTTCATTCCAAGATATTTTTTCTTCCGTTTTTTTTATGACTATCATTTTTTTTAAACAAGCCGCACTTTTAGCTGCCTTATCAGCATTTTCTTTAAGAGGTATTTGTTTTCCCCCTCTAATTCCAAAGTCGGCAGTTATCATTAAACTAGAATCACAATCATTTATTCTATCAGCAAGCGAATCTGCTGAAAATCCTCCAAAAACAACAGAATGAATTGCTCCTATCCTTGCACATGCTAGCATTGCAATAGCAGCCTCTGGTATCATTGGCATATATATTGTAACCACTTCCCCTTTTTTTATTCCTAAGCTTTTTAATACGTTAGAAAATTTACAAACCTCAACATATAATTCTTTGTATGTAATTTTTTTAGATTCACTTGGGTTATCTCCTTCCCAAATGATTGCAATTTTATCACCTCTTTTTGGAAGATGCCTATCAAGACAATTGTAACAGGCATTTAATTCTCCTTTTAAATACCATTTAATTGATACTTTGTCTTGATAATTTACTTCTTTAATTTTTTCATATTTTTTTTTCCAGGTAATTCTAGTTGCTATTTCATTCCAGAAATCATCATTATTATCTATAGATCGTTTATATAATTCTTTATATTTTTCTTTATTTAGTTTTGTGTTTTTTAAATATGATGTAAAAATATCGGCTTTTAAAATTTTATTCATTAACCATATTCACCCGATTTAGATATTATTTTCCATGATTTTTGATCGACAGGCATTACAGACAGACGTGATTGCCTAACTAATGCTAAATTAGACAAATAAGGATTTGATTTAATTTCCTTTAAAGTTACAGGTTTTTTTAATTTTTTTTTTGTTTTAACATCTACTAAAACAAATCTACCGGTATTATCTGTTTCATCAGGGTAATATTCTTTAGTTACTTCAACCACTCCAACAATTTGTTTTTCATCTTGTGAATGATAAAAAAAACATTGATCTCCTTTTTTCATTTCTTTCATATAATTTCTAGCTTGATAATTTCTCACTCTTTTCCAAAAACAACCTTTAACACCTTTTTTTTGAATCGCATTCCACATTTGTTTGCTTGGTTCCGATTTTATAAGCCAATATCCCATTTTAATAAATGTTAAAATTCATGATAATTATACATTAAACATGCCAATTTGGTAAAGGTTGAAAATCCAGGTTATTTTGTTTTTTTTTTATAAATTTTTCAAGAGCCACCCAAGCAATCATAGCTGCATTATCAGTACATAAATTTTTTGCAGGTATGAATAAATCAGAATTATTTGCAATTGTAAATTTTTCTAAGTTTTTTCTTATAAAATTATTAGATGCTACCCCCCCAACTACAACTATTTTTTTTTTAATATTTGGATATTTTTTTTGGAATATTTGTAATCCTAATTCACATTTTTTTTTTATTATATTTAAAATTGTATGTTGAAAACTGCAGCAAATATCTGATTTAAATTTTAAAGATTTTTTTTTTGTTGAATTTACCACATGTAAGACGCTTGTTTTTAATCCTGAAAATGAGAAATTACAATCATTTGAGTGAATTAGCGGTTGAGCAAGTGGAATTAAGGGAGCTCCTTTTTTTGCTAATTTTTCTATTTGGGGGCCTCCTGGAAAACCAATATTAAGTAATTTTGCTGTTTTATCAAAAGCTTCTCCAAGAGCATCATCAAGAGTCATTCCAAGGATTTCATATTTTCCTATTTTATGGGCAATAATAAGCATTGTATGGCCACCAGTAATTAAAAGAACTAAATATGGAAATGATAAATTATTTTCAATTCTTGGAGATAATATATGTCCTTCCAAATGATTTATAGGTATAAATGGTTTATCAATAGATAAAGAAATACTTTTTGCTATTGTTGTTCCAATTAATAAGCCTCCATGTAAGCCAGGGCCGCCAGTTGCAGCTATTACATCTATTTCATTAAAACTTTTTTTTGCTTTCTTTAAAGATCTTAAAATTATTTTATCAATAAGTTTTAAATGTTCTCTAAAAGCAATTTCAGGAACAATGCCACCATAATCTTTGTGTTCTTTAAATTGCGAATATAAAATATTTGATAATATTTTTTTTTTTTTATTTTTAGATTCAACAATAGATGCTGCTGTTTCATCACAGCTTGTTTCAATACCAAGAACTATCATAATAAAAAAACATTAGTTATAATTAAAATCTATTTAATTTTCATTAATTTATACAAATTAAATGCTTAATACAATTACACAATTAAAAATCGGAACTAGGTCAAGTAAATTGGCTTTAAAACAAACAAAATTAGTTCTTAAAAAACTCCAAAATTTACCACAAATAAAAAAAAATTATTCTTTTAAAATTATTAAAATTAAAACTAAAGGTGATATTGAAAAGTCAAAAATTCTAAGATTTGGGTATAAAGGTTTTTTTACAAAAACAATTGATCATTTGCTATTAAAAAAAAAAATTGACTTAGCAGTTCATTCTGCAAAAGATATTCCATCTAAGATTGATAATAATATTTCGATAACTGCTTTTTTAAACAGGGAGGATCCAAGAGATATTTTACTTAGCAAAAAAAATTATACATTTGATACAATCCCAGAAAACCTAACTATAGGCACATCTTCTATTAGAAGAAAAACTCAAATAAAAAATAAAATACCTTATCTTAAAATAAAATATATGAGAGGAAATATTGAAACAAGAATAAAAAAACTAAAAAAAAAACAATACGATGGAATTGTTCTTGCGTTAGCTGGGATAAAAAGATTAGGTTTAAATTATAAAAATAAAAATATACTAAATTCCTCTATATTCATACCTGCAGGAGGTCAAGGGGCTATAGCGGTTACAACAAGAAAAAAAGACAGTATTATCAATAATTTAATAAAAAAAATTAATAATAGTAAAACAGAATCAGAGATTAAAATAGAAAGAGAATTTCTTGCAAAAATCAATGCTGATTGTGATAGTCCAGTTGGTGCTTACGCAAAAATAAATAATAATTATGTGAACTTCTCAGTAACAGTCCCTAGCCATAATGGAATGTTTGTTTATAAATCTAAAACAAGATTTAGTAAATCGAATATTTTAGGATCTAAAGTTGCAAATATATTAAAAAGAGAATTAGGAAAAAATTTTTTAAAAAAAATTAAATTTCCTAAAAAATTTATATTTCTTTTAACACGATCAATAAGGCAATCTAATGAACTAAAAAAAAAAATAAATTTAAAAAATTTTAACTTTATTAATTGTCCTATGTTAAAAATAAAACCTATTAAAATAACGAAGAATGAAATTAAAGAAATTAAAACTGCTGATGCTCTAATTTTTACTAGTTCTAATGCAGTTAACATTTCAAGAAAATATTTATATTCTTTTTCAAATAAAGTTTTTTGTGTGGGGGATGATACAAAGACTGCTTGTTTAAAAAATAATATTAAAAATGTATTTTCTTCTGATGGTAATGTTTATGATTTAATTAAGTTAATTACAAAAAAAATTCAAAGTAGATCAAAAAAATTAGTTTATATATCAGCTAAGCAAACTGCAGTTAATTTATCTTTAATTTTAAAATCAAAAAAATTTGATGTAAAAAAAATTATTGTGTATAAAGCAGAAAAAATAAAAACTATTCAAAGACCAATTTTAGATCTTATAAAATCAAATAAAATAAATTTTGTAACTTTTTTTTCTAAGAAAACTGCGTTTGCTTTTAATCAATTAGTTTTAAGATATAAATTGCAAAAGTATTTACTAAGAATGGAATGTATTAGTTTAAGTAATTCTATTGAAAAAATTACAAAAAAAAATAATTTTAAAAAATATTATGTAAGTTCAAATGCTAATAGAAAGAGTTTTTTAAAATTAATAAATTCGTTGCATAAAATTATATAAATGGATCATATGCCCACTGCAACAATGCTTGCCTTTGTTTAGGACGGCAATCCATATTTCCAGGATCACAATTTGATTTAATACCTCCTATATGCCTTGGCCCAAATGCTTTCCAGCGTTTAATTTGAATATTATCTATATTTGGTATTCTTCTACCCATTATATATCTACAATACCACTGAAACCATCCAAGAGGGTCTTCTTTAGTAATCCAGCCCCTTTGTACCCATTCATTTCTTGATAAACCAGAATTAATTTTAAAGCAATTAAGGTTAACATTGTACCCAGTATTACTAAGCTTTGCATTTACAAACCAATCTTTTGGATACTCGTTATGTTTTCCTTCAAAATAATAACCCCCAAAGACGCCTAATTTTAACATTTCTTTAGGTGTTAATTCTGGATTAAAGCTAACTTTATTCATATTGTTTTGAGAAAAAAAAAGCCCAAAAAAAATAGGGCTTTTTTTTAAAAATTATCTTCTTTGACCAAATAAATGAAGAAGCATGATAAATAGATTTATAAAATCTAAATAAAGCTTTAATGCTCCCATAATTGCTTTTTTACCACTTATTTCAGCTGTATCAGAGGCATAATACAATTCTTTGATCCTTTGAGTATCATATGCAGTTAGTCCGATAAATACTAAAACGCCTATCCAAGAAATTACATAATAAAGCATTGGGCTTTTCAGAAAAATATTAACAATTGATGCGATAATAATTCCAATTACACCCATAAATAAAAACGAACCCCAGCCAGAAAGATCTTTTTTAGTTGTATAACCATATAGACTCATTCCTGCGAAGGTTCCAGCTGTTATAAAAAATACTCGAGCAATGCTTGCTCCAGTAAAAGCAATAAATATATATGCCATGGAAAGTCCCATTACACCTGAGAATATCCAAAATACAGTTTGAGCAGTAGTAAAACTAATTTTGTGCAATCTTGCACTTAAATAAA
>CAZWXP010000095.1:0-15101 GCA_964637965.1 uncultured Alphaproteobacteria bacterium
GGTTTTTAAATAATAATTTGTTGCCTCTAATACAGGAAATTTTTTTTATTTCAAAAAAAGACATTAATTTTATTTAATTAAGTTTTATATTGTAATCAATAAAGAAATTCTATGAATTTAAATATTAAAAAAAGTTTTACATTAAATAATACAATTTATCATTACTACAGCTTAAAAGAGTTTGAAAAAAAAACTAATTTTAAAATTAAGGAACTCCCATTTTCAACCCGAATTCTTCTAGAAAATTTATTACGAAATCAAACCAACAATATTAATCAAATCAGAAATCTAATAAAAAATTCTAATTCATCAGAAATTTTTTTTAAACCAAGCAGAATTTTAATGCAAGATTTTACTGGTATACCAGCGATAGTAGATTTAGCAGCTATGAGAGATAAGTTGTTTAAAATGGGACAAAGTATAAAAAGAGTTAACCCCCTAGTCCCTGTTGATTTAGTTATTGATCATTCCATTAACGTTAATTTTTACGGGAATAACAACGCTTTTAGGATGAATGTAAAAAGAGAATTTAAAGAAAATTCAGAAAGATATAATTTTTTAAAATGGTGTCAATCATCATTTCAAAATTTTAAAGTTATTCCACCTGGAAATGGTATATGCCATCAAGTTAATTTGGAATATTTAGCGCAAGTTGTAAGTAAAAAAAAAATTGGTAAAAGTATTTTAGTTTATCCTGATACTGTTGTTGGAACAGATAGTCATACAACTATGATTAATTCTTTAGGCGTGCTTGGGTGGGGGGTCGGTGGAATAGAAGCTGAAGCTGCAATGTTAAATCAACCGATACCGATTACAATTCCTGATGTAATTGGTGTTAATTTAAAGAAGAAACTAAAAGAAGGAGTGACAGCTACAGATTTAGTACTTAGTTTAACCAACCTTTTAAGAAAAAAAAATGTAGTAGGTAAGTTTGTCGAGTTTTACGGTGAAGGCATTAAAAACCTGTCTTTGCCTGACAGAGCCACAATATCAAACATGGCTCCGGAATACGGGGCAACATGCGGTTTTTTTCCAGTTGATAATATTACAATTAATTATTTAAAGTTAACGGCAAGAAGAAGTAAACATATTGATTTAATAAAAAAATATTTAAAACTGCAAAATTTATTTAATGAAGGAATTAATAAAAAAATAAAATTTAATAAAAGAATAGATTTTGAATTAGATAAAATAGAATCGTCAGTTGCTGGTCCAAAAAGACCACAAGATTTAGTTAAACTTTCAAAAATATCAAAAAATTTTAAAAAAAATTATAATTTAAAAAAAATATCAAACGCACAACTTGGAAATGGGAGTATTGTAATTGCTGCATTTACTAGTTGTACAAATACTTCTAACCCAATTTTAATGATTGCTGCCGCATTATTAGCAAAAAAAGCTTTTAAATTGGGTTTAAAAGTTAAACCGTGGGTTAAAACTTCATTAGCTCCTGGTAGTAAAGTAGTTACAGATTATTTAAAAAAAGCAAATTTACAAAAATATTTAGATAATTTAGGTTTTAATTTAGTTGGCTACGGATGCACAACATGTATTGGTAATTCGGGCCCTTTAAAAGATAAAATTGAAAAAGAAATTATAAAAAAAAACCTTACCGTATGTTCTATTTTATCTGGAAATTGAAATTTTGAAGGTAGAATCAATTCCTTGGTTAAAGCGAATTATTTGGCATCACCACCCCTAGTAGTAGCTTTTGCAATTTTTGGAAATATTAATGTAGATTTTTTTAAAGAACCACTAGGAATAAATAAACAAAATAAAAAAATATTTTTAAAAGATATTTGGCCTAAACAACAAGAAATTAATTTAATATTAAATAAAATTTTATCTCCAGCTATTTTTAAAAAAAGATACTCAAAAATTTTTAAAGGGGAAAAAGATTGGAATAAAAAAAGCAAGTTTAATAAGTCTGGTTTATATAAATGGTCGGCAAAAAGTACCTACATAAAAAAACCGCCTTTTTTTGAAAAAATAAATAACCAAAAAAAAGTAGGCAATATTTTAAATGCTAGAGTTGTGGCTTTATTGGGTGATTCTATAACAACAGATCATATATCTCCAGCAGGAAGAATAAAATTAGATTCAATTACTTCAAGATATTTAAAAAAAAATAAAGTTAAGACTTTCGACTTTAATACTTATGGTGCAAGAAGAGGTAATCACGAAATTATGATGAGAGGTATTTTTTCAAATATGGAAATACCTTCTGTTTATGAATTATCAAAAAAATATAGAAAAATGAAAACCCCTTCGATAATTATTGCAGGAAAAGAATACGGAACTGGCTCATCAAGAGATTGGGCTGCTAAAGGAATTAGTTTATTAGGTATTAAAGCCGTTGTATTTGAAACAGTTGAGAGAATTCACAGAACAAACTTAATTGGAATGGGTGTCTTACCTTTACAGTTTATAGGTAAAGATAATGCAAAAAGCCTCAAAATTACTGGTGCCGAAATTTTTGATTTTATTGATTTAGACGAAGATTTAACGCCTAATAAAACAATAAGATGCATTATTACTTATAAAAATAAACTAAAAAAGACCATTAAACTTAAAATACGTATTGATAGTAAAAAAGAACTTGAATATTTAACAAATGGAGGCATTTTACCATATGTTTTGAAACAGATTTGTAATAAAGAAAATATCCAAAATTATGACAATTTGTGATATAATGGTTTTTTTGCCCTATGCCCTACATTGTTAATCAAAAATGTATTAAATGTAAATATACGGATTGTGTAGAAGTATGCCCCGTTGATTGCTTTTATGAAGGTGAAAATATGCTTGTAATCCATCCTGATGAATGTATTGATTGGGGTGTTTGTGAACCTGAATGTCCAGTTGAAGCAATAACTCCTGATACGGATGATAGCGCAAAAGACTGGGTCGAAATAAATAAGAAGTTTTCAACATCTTGGCCAAATATTTCTAAAAAAAAAGAAAGTTATACTAAAGCAGAACAGGATAAGTGGGCTAAAGAAGAAAATAAAAAACAATTTTTCAGTGAGAAAGGATTTAAAGAAAAATAAATGGCAAAAGTTAAAAAAAATTCTAAATTACAGTTTTCTAAAGGCGACTATGTTGTTTATCCTTCTTATGGGCCAGGAAGAATTTTAGCAATAAAAAAAGAAATTATTACTGGAAAACGTATACAAGTTCTTATTATATCAATAAATAAAAGAGTAATTTTAAGGGTACCTGTTGAAAATATTAAAGATCTTGGATTACGAAAACTTAGTACCGCTAATAGATTAAAAGATGCTATGACAGTTCTTAAATCAAAAGCTAAAAAAAAGAAGAAAACTATGTGGAGTAGAAGAGCACAAGAGTATGAAGAAAAAATTTTATCTGGAAATTTGGTTTTAATAGCAGAAGTTTTAAAAGAATTATATAAAAAAGATACTTTTGACGAAGCTTCATTTAGTGAAAAACAAATTTATGCATCTGCGTTGGACAGATTGGCCCGAGAATTAGCTGCTATGAAAAAATTGGATAAAGAAACGGCAGCTATAGAACTTGAAAATATTTTAAAAAGTGCAGCTTAAAAATTATGTTAAAAAAAATAACTATAATATTTTGTTTCTTTTTTTTTCTGCTATTTAATGGACTAAGTTTAGCAACCGAGCGAAATGATAAAAATCTCCTTACATTTGGTGTAGGTATTTGGGATTGGAATGATGAAACAACCGCTGGGCTATTTAATGTAGAGTACAGGCATGGAAAAAGATATGGACCTTTTAAACCAATGGTTGGAGGATTAATTAATACTGACCACGGATTTCATGTTTATGCTGGAATTAGAATAGATCTTTATTTAACGGACAAAATTGTTATAACTCCAAGTTTTGCGCCAGGGCTTTATGAAAAAGGAGATGGTAAGGAACTTGGTCATATAATTGAATTTAGATCTGGTTTAGATTTAGCTTATAGAAGAAAAAACGGAGCTCGAATTGCAGCAGAGGTCCACCATTTATCTAACGCAAGTCTCGATGAAAACAATCCTGGCACAGAAACCTTTCTTTTTACATATTCAATACCACTTAATTAAATAATAATGAAGATAACTATTATAGGTGCAGGATATGTAGGCCTTGTTCAAGCTGTTTGCTTAGCAGATTTTGGATTTAATGTAACTTTGTTGAAAAGGATATTAAAAAATTAAGAGAATTAAAATATGGAAGAATTCCTTTCTACGAACCAGGTCTCGAGGATCTTTTTAAAAAGAATTTAAAAAGTCAAAGATTAAATTTTACAAATGAATATTCAGATAATATATCAAAATCTGATGTAATATTTATTTGTGTTGGAACGCCACCAAAAAAGAATGGTGAAAGTGATTTAAGTTTTGTTGATCAAGTTTCAAAAGAAATATCAAACAAAATTAAAGGATATACTGTTATAGTTTCTAAATCTACTGTTCCAGTAGGAACTTCTAGAAGAATTGAGAATGTGTTAAAAAAAAAAAATAATTCAAAATCATTTGATGTTGTATCCAATCCGGAATTTTTAAGAGAAGGCTCTGCTTTAGAAGATTTTACTAGACCTGATAAAATTATAATTGGTTGTAGAACTGAAAAAGCAGAAAAAATACTAAAAAAAATTTATAAACCTCTTAATAGACCTTACGTAGTGACAAATAATGAAACAGCAGAAATAATAAAATATGCAAATAATTCTTTTTTAGCTACAAAAATTACTTTTATTAATGAAATTGCAGATTTATGTGAAAATATTGGAGCAGAAATTGAAACAATTGCTAAAGCAATTGGTTTAGATGGTAGAATAGGACCTAAATTTTTACATCCAGGCCCGGGCTATGGCGGATCATGTTTTCCTAAAGATATAAAATCTTTAATATATCAAGGTAATAGAAATTCTACTGATTTAAAAATTATTAAAGCAGTCGATAAAGCAAATGACTTAAGAATTAAATCTTTATTTCAAAGAATTAAAAAGATTGTCAAAAATAAATTTAATAAAATTGAAATTGGTCTTTTAGGTATTAGTTTTAAACCAAATACAGACGACGTAAGAGAAAGCCCAGGAATAAAACTTGCGAGAGATTTATCAAAAACAAAAGCTAAAATAAAAATTTTTGATCCACAAGCAATGGAAAATGCAAAAAAAGAATTACCTAAATCTATAGAATTTTGCAAAGACGAATATGAAGCTTTAAAAAATACAAGCTTATTAATAATTGTTACTGAGTGGAATCAATTTAAAAATTTAGATCTTTCGAAAATAAAAAAAATTATGAAGAAACCAGTAATATTAGATTTAAGAAATATTTATTCAAAAGAAATTTCAAAACTTGGTTTTAAGTACCATTCTATTGGAAATAATTAAATCAAATATTTTTTTATTTTCTTTATAGTTTTATCTAAAATAGAAGATTTTGATTGAACATATTTTTCAGCGTTAATTCTAATTTTTTTAATATAAGAAACTTTTTTAATACAATCTTTAACTGCATTAAATAAATCTAAAGTATGATTTATATTTAAAATACACTTATTTATTATCATTTCTTTCTCTATTTCTTTGAAATTTGACATTTTACCTGAAATGATCAAGCAACCTTTTTTTGCTGGCTCAATAGGATTTTGACCTCCTTTAGGTGGCAAAGATTTTCCTAAAAATACAATTTTAATATTTTTGTACCACATATCTAATTGACCAATTGAGTCATCAATTATTATCTCAGTTTTTTTTGAAATAAATTTTGATTTAAATAGATTTGTTGAAGGAACTATTGATTTAATTTCATTTTCAATTTTTGATGATCTTTTTATATTTCTAGGAACTATTACAGTTAACAAATTCTTTAAATTTAATTTTTTTTTTAATAACCAATGATTTTGTGCAACAATAACCTCTTCTCCTTTGTGTGTTGAGGCAGCTAACCATACAGGCCTATTGCCTATTAATTTTTTAGCTCTTTTTTCCATTGATTTGTCATAAAGTTGTTCTTCATTACAAAATTTTAAATTACCAATAAAATCTACTTTTTTTGCGCCAAGTTTTTTAAAATTTGTTTGATCAATTTTTGACATTGTTAAAATTAAAGAAAAATTTGAGATTATTTCTTTAAAAAAGAATTTAAAGTAATTCCAGTTTTTAAAGGATTTATCAGACATTCTCCCATTAAGTAATATCATTTCTACACCATATTTTTTTGTTTGATCTAAAATTATTGGCCAAAATTCAGACTCCACCCAAAGCACTAAAGAAGGCCCCCAGTAATTAAGAAATTTTTTAATTACTAAGGGGTTATCTTGAGGAGTAAATTGATGAATTATATTTTTATCTTTAATTTTTTGGGCAAGTAGCGCGGATGTTTTAGTATTTGTTGTAATTAATATTTTAGTATTTGGTTTAATTTTTCTAATTTTTTTAATTAAAGATATTGTTGCAAGATACTCGCCTATACTTGACGCATTAATCCAAATTAATTTTCCTTGGGGTCTTTTTACTGAAGAAAATGCAAATCGTTCTTTAATTCTAGAATTTATTTCTTTACCTTGTAAAACTCTGAAAATAACAATAATGATTACAACAGGGCTAAAGATTATTGATAAAATTTTATATATAAAAAGTAAAAACTTAGCCATTTATTTTTATTCATTCATAACAAATAATCGTTATGTTTTACAACATAAATTACTATATTAACATTTCTAAATATTAAATAATGGGAAACAATTTAAATATTTCTATTTTTGGCTTAGGCTATGTAGGTCTTCCTTTGGCAATAAAATTATCAAATTATTTTAATGTTTTAGGTTTTGATAAAAATAAACAAAGAATAAAAGAATTAAAATTTTTTTTAGATAAAAACAGTGAAGTTAGTTCAAAAGAATTAAAAAAAACAAAATTAAAGTATTCTACAAACATAAAAGATTTAAAAAATTCCAAAATTTTTATTGTGACTGTTCCAACTCCAGTAACAAAATCTAACCAACCAGATCTTAAACCATTATTAGAATCTTGTAAGGATATTGGAAAAATTATATCAAAAGGATCTACGGTAGTTTTTGAAAGCACAGTTTATCCTGGTGTTACAGAAGAAATTTGTGGGCCACAAATCAAAAAATATTCTAATTTAATTCCTGGAAAAGATTTTTATTTAGGGTATTCGCCAGAAAGAATGAATCCTGGTGATAAAAAACATTCGCTAGATAAAATAACTAAGGTTATTTCCGGAGATTGTAATAAAACAAAATTAATATTAAAAAAAATTTATGGAAAAATTAATTCAGGAAAAATTTTTATAGCTAAAAATATTAAAACTGCTGAGGCAGCAAAAGTGATTGAAAATACGCAAAGAGATATAAACGTTGCTTTTATAAAAGAAATAACAAAGCTATTTAAAAAAATTGATATATATATTTTTGATGTTTTAAAGACAGCTGAAACAAAATGGAATTTTTTAAATTTCCAACCCGGTTTTGTAGGTGGACATTGTATTGGAGTTGATCCATATTATTTGTCTTATCTAGCAAAAAAGAAAAAAATAGGATCAAATTTAATTCTTTCTGGTAGAAAAGTTAATAATAACTTTCCTATATTTCTAGCTCAATACATAAACAGTTGTATTATTAAAAAAAATAAAATTTTAGTTCTTGGGTTGACTTTTAAAGAAAATGTAAGTGATTTAAGAAATACAAGAGTTCTTGATTTAATAAAATCATTAAAAAGGAAAGGTCATAAAGTTTTCGTAAATGATGTATACGCGCATAGAGATGAAGTAAAAAAAATGAATTTAAATCTTACTCCACTTTCAAATAAAGATAAGTATGACACAATTATTTTGGCAGTAGCACATGATAATTATAAAAAATTAAATTATTCTTTTTTTAAAAAGAAATTAAATAAAAATGGAAAAATTTTTGATATAAAAGCAATCTGGAGAAATAAAAAATTTCCAAAAACTATAAATTATATAATTCTTTAAAAATTTATTTTTAAATCTTTCAGAGAGGAAAGTATTTTTATTTTAAAAAAATTTTTAGGTAAAAATTTTGATTTCTCTTTTTCCTCTTTCCCATAACCTGTAAGAACAAGAAAACCTTTTTTTAATCCTTTAGAATTTGCAGCTTTTAAATCATTAATTTTATCTCCAACCATCCAGGATTTTTCTAAGTTAACTTTAAATAATTTTTTTGCTACTAAAAACATTCCGCCATTTGGTTTTCTACACGGATGGTTTTTATGTTTGTATTTTCCTTTTCCTAATGGGTGGTGAGGGCAAGCTATTACACCATCAATTTTTGCATTTTTATTTGACAATTGATTAATAATTTTATTTTGAATTTTTACAAAACTATCCCAAGTATGAATTCCCAAACCTATTCCTCCCTGGTTGGTAATTAATATAACAGGGATTTTTTCTTTGTTACATTCTTTAATAATTTTGTCACACCCATTTATTAGTTTTGCGTCTTTTGTTTTCATAGTATAATCTTTCCAATCAATTAAGACTCCATCTCTATCTAAAAACAAACATGGAGAATTAAAAAAAATTTTGTTTGAAAGTTTTTCTGCCCATATATTTTGTTTGTTAATTTGTTTATATTTCATAATAATTAACTTTAATATTTATATTTTGTTTTGTGACAAAGAATCCAATTAAAATTTTTCTTTTTCTCATTTTTTTGTTTTTTTCAAATAGTGCTTTTTCTTTTAATTACAAACAAATTCATGAATTTGAAGTTTTTCGAAACAACAAAAAAATAGGTTTTCATAAACTCTTCTTTCAAAATATAGAAGATAAAATTGTTGTAAATACAGAAGTTCAAATGATTGTTAAATTTCTAAGAGCAATACCGGTTTTTAACTATTTCCACAAAGGTAATGAAATTTGGATTGATAATAATTTTATTGAAGCAAAAACTTCTACAAAAAAAAATAAAAGAAAATTTGAACTTATAGCAAAAAGAAAAGGATCAAAAATAGAAATTAAATCTAGAAAAAAAGTTTTTTTAGTAGATGGGGATAGTTTATTTACTTCATATTGGAATCAAAATTGGTTAAAAAAAAAAACATTGTATGATATTCAGAATGGAAAAAAAAAATTAATAAATGTTGAAAAAAAATCTTTTGAGGAGATTAAGACATCTAACAGTACAATTTTTGCACAGAAATACAAAGTTAGGGGAGTGCAAGATAAACTCAATGGAAAGAAAATAGATTTTGAAATTTGGTATGATGATAAAGGTAGATGGGTAAAAATAAAATTTTTTGTTAAGAAATCATTAATTGAGTATTTTCTTGTAACTGAATATTAATTTTTTATAATAAATTCAATGATTAATAAATTAAAAATTTTTGTTATAACTATTTTTTTGTGTGTTTTAACAAATAATGCTTACACATTTGACAAAAAAGGAAGCTCTTCTTTTATCAATGAAATAAAAACAGGTGTAGTTGCCCATGATGTAGGTTTTTTTGGGACGCAAAAAGAAGAAGGATTAGATTCAACATTTGAATTTCTTTTTAGAAAAATAGATTATAATTTATTTTGGTTAGGTAAACCAAGACCACATATCGGTGCAACAGTTAATATGGGAGGTGATACGAGCCAAGCTTATGCAGGGTTTACTTGGGATTGGAAACTTCCAAAAAGAATGTTTTTTAATTTTAGTTGGGGATTAACTTATCATAATGGAGATAAAATTCATTCTCCTAATCATGTCCAAACAGATAAAAAAGAATTAGGCTCCAGCCTTTTATTTCGTGAAGCTATAGAAATAGGTTGGAATTTTTATGGAAAAGATTCTATTTCATTAAGATTAGATCACATATCAAATGCTAACCTTTGGGGCGAGGATTCAAACGAAGGCTTAGATACTTTCGGAATAATTTATAGTTACCGTTTCTAATAAATTATCTAATTGAATATTTTTTAACTAACTTTTGCTGTAATAATGTAAAAATTATAGTTAAGGGTAAAAAACCAAATACTTTAAAAGAAACCCAAAAATCTGTCGAAAAATTTCTCCAAATAATTTCATTTAACAAAGCCATTGCCAGGAAAAAAAATATCCATCTTTTAGTTAATATATTCCAACCAATATCATTTAACTTAATTAGACTTGATAAATAAATTTGTAAGAAATTTTTTTTCAATACTAATCCTAAAAGAAGAAAAATTGAAAATAAAAAATATACAATTGTTGGTTTTAATTTTATAAAAGTTGGATCTTTAAAAAAAATAGTAAGTCCTCCAAAAATTAAAACTAAAAAAGAAGTTATCAAAAGGGGGGTGGAAACTTTTTTAAAATATAAATAACTTACAATTAGAGCAATTATTGTTGTTACAACAAAGACTTTTGTGGCAAGAATTATTCCGTCTTCTGCAATAGCATTTACTGTAAAAAATAATATTAGAGGAATAATTTCTATTAATGATTTTATTAAAGAGTGTTTTTCTTTCATATTATTATTTTTCTAAACCCATAAGACTTTCAGCAAATTCTTTCGCTTCAAAAGATTGTAGATCTTCTATTTTTTCCCCAACTCCTATAGCATGAACTGGCAATCTGAATTTCTCAGCTAAAGATAATAGTATGCCTCCTTTAGCACTTCCATCTAATTTTGTAACAATTAGTCCTGAAATTTCTGCCATTTCTTTAAAAATCTCAACTTGACCTAATGCATTTTGACCAGTTGTAGCATCTAATGTTAATAAACAGTGCTGTGGACTTTCAGAGTCTAATTTCCTAATTACTCTAATAATTTTTGCTAATTCTTCCATTAATTCAGTTCTGTTTTGAACTCTTCCAGCAGTATCTATAAATAGAATATCTATGTTTTTAGACTTAGCTTTTTCCAATGCTTCATACGCAAGACCAGCTGCATCACAACCCTGACTACCTTTTACAAATTCTGAGTTTGATCTTTCAGCCCAAATTTCTAATTGTTCTACTGCTGCAGCACGAAAAGTGTCACAGGCTGCTATCATTACTTTGTTTCCTTCACCTGAATATTGATGCGCAAGTTTACCAATTGTTGTTGTTTTTCCAGTACCATTTACCCCAACAACTAGAACCACGATAGGTTTTTTAATATTATCAAATACTAATGGTATTGCTACTTCTTCTAATGTTTCCCCAATTTTTTTTGCCAGAAAAGCACGCACTTCATCGGGCTTAATATTTTTATCAAATTTTTCGTTTGCTAATTCAGCCGTTAATTTTTCAGCTGTTGTTGGTCCTAGATCAGCCATTATTAACAATTCTTCTAAATCATTTAAAGTTTGAACATCTAGTTTTTTATTAACAAATATTTTTTTTACACCTTCAGATATTTTTTCTGAGGATTTAAATAAACCAGATTTTAATTTTTGAAACCAATTTTTCTTTTCTTTTGGATCTTTTTCAATTTTCGGAACTTCTTTTAATTTTTCTTTTTTTTTAAATAAACCAAAAAAAGTTCCTTTCTTTTTAATAGTTTCTTGAGTTGGCTCTTTTTCTTCATTAACTTCCGCTACTATTTTATTAGTTTTTGGAGTTTCTTTTTTATTAATGTCTATTTTTTTAACTTTTGCTTCTTGTCTTGATTTTTCAACAGATTCAAGATCTTTTTTAGGAATTTTTTTTTTTATCTTACTTAAAAGACTATCTTTAATTCTAGTTAACCAACCCATTATATTCCCTGGGAAATTAGCTTTTCATTAATAACTTTCTTTCCTTTAACCATAGCAATTTCACCGACTTTATATTTGGTTAAAGTTTTTATTGGGATAAAATTTTCAGAATGTCCTTCAGTTTCACTCTCAAAAAGAATTTTATGTTTTTTATTAATTTGTTTTTTTAAAAATTTTTGTAATATTTTATTTCCTTCTATTCTTAAAAGTTTTGCTCTTTCTTTTATAACTTTGTTTGAAATTTGAGGCATTTTTGAAGCAGGAGTATTTGGTCTACTCGAATAAGGAAAAATATGGAGATAAGTTAAATCACATTCATTTAATATTTTTTTAGTATTTAGAAACATTTTATTAGTTTCTGTTGGGAAACCAGCAATGATATCTGCTCCAAAAGTAATGTTATTTCTAATTTTTTTTAGATTGTTACATAAATTTATAGCATCCTCACGGGAATGTCTTCTTTTCATACGTTTAAGAATAATATTGTCACCAGATTGCAAGCTTAAATGTAGATGGGGCATAAGTCTTTCTTCATGTTTGATTATATCAATTAAATTTCTATCAATTTCTATCGCATCTAAAGATGATAATCTTAATCTTTTTAAGTTTTTTGTTTTTCTTAAAATTTCTTTAACTAATTTACCTAAGTTAGGTTTTCCAAAAAGATCATTTCCATAAGATGTTAAATCTACTCCAGTTAAAACAATTTCTTTAAAACCATTGTCTAAGAGTATTTTTATTTGTTTGCAAATTTTTTTTATAGGCACACTTCTACTATTACCTCTTCCAAATGGTATGATACAAAAAGTACATCTATGGTCACATCCAGTTTGAATTTGAATAAAAGCTCTGGCTTTCTTATCAAACCCCTTAATAAAATGGTTTGCAGTTTCTTTAACAGACATGATATCGTTTACTATAAGATTAGGGGAATTACTATTTAGTAAATTTAAATATTTCTCGAATTTAAATTTTTCTTCATTTCCCAATATTAAATCAACCTCACCCATTTTTTTATATTTTGAAGGATTAATTTGTGCTGAACATCCAGTTACAATAATTTTTGCTTTTGGATTTTCCCTTTTTATTTTTCTAATTTTTTTTTTAGCTTGTTTTTCAGCTTCTTTTGTAACAGCACAGGTGTTTATAAAAAAAACATTGTCTAATTTTTCAGAATCTAATCTTTCTTTTATAATTTGAGAGTCAAAGCTATTAAGTCTGCATCCAAAAGTTATAACATTTTGATTTTTCATAATGATTAAAAAAAATTATTTAGTACTCCCTTTTTTACTATTTTTATTGGTCCTGTCATAACAATATGTGAATTTTTTTTATACTCAATTTTTAATTTTCCACCCTCCATATGGATATAACAAATTCTTTTATTTATTAATTTGTTTTTTACCGCAGCTACAGTTGTAGCTGAAGCCCCTGTTCCACATGCTTTAGTAATGCCACTACCTCTTTCCCAAACTCTTAATGCAATTTTATTATTTTTTAAAATTTTGGCAAAATTAACATTAATTCTTTCTGGAAACAAAGAAAGTTTCTCAATTTTTGGACCCACTTTTTTTAAATTTATTTTTTCTAAATTTTTTACAAAAAAAACAATATGAGGATTTCCAACATTAACTAAAAATGGTTTAAGTAAACTGTTTACTTTAAAATCTATTTCCTCAATATTTATTTTTTTTTTAATAGGTATTTGATTCCATTTAAAATAAGCCTTACCAATATCAACGGACACTTGGTTATTTTTTGCTAAAGATGCATTTAACATAGTTGCTTCTGTTTGTATTAAAGTTTTTTTTTTTTTACATTCCTTCATCAATAAAAAAGCTACACATCTTGCAGCATTTCCACATGCTTTTGTTTTGCTGCCATCAGAGTTATAAAATTTAATAAATGCCGAAGCTTCTCTTTTTTTAGGTTTTTGTAGTATAACAACTTGATCACATCCTAAGCCTTTTTTTCTATTCGATATTTTTTTTATTTTATTTTTGTTTAAAGAAATTTTTTTATCTCTTCCATCAATGATTATAAAATCATTTTTTAGACCGTGCATTTTTGTGTAATTAATATCCATTTTTTTTTATTTATGATTTTTTTTTTTATTTAACATATATAATCTATAATTAAGGAAAAAAATATGTTTAAAAATTTATCTGAACGATTAACAGGAATTTTTGGAAAATTAAAGTCGAGAGGCTCTCTAGCAGAGAGTGATGTTGATCTGGCATTAAGGGAAGTGAGAGTTGCTCTTCTGGAAGCCGATGTATCTTTAGAGGTTGTAAAAGAGTTTCTAGAAAAAGCAAAGAAGAAAGCTATAGGATCAAAAATAGTAAAAAGTGTATCTCCAAGTCAAATGGTTATAAAAATTGTTAATGACACTCTTAAAGAAATACTTGGCGATAAAGAAGAACCGATAAATTTAAAAACCACTCCACCAGTTGTAATATTAATGGTTGGTCTCCAAGGTTCAGGAAAAACAACTACAAGCGCTAAAATTGCTAAGAAATTAAAAGATAAAGATAACAAAAAAGTTTTAATGTCTTCTTTAGATGTTCAAAGACCTGCTGCTCAAGAACAATTAGCCACTTTAGGTAAACAAGTTAACGTAGCTTCAACTGAAATTATTAAAGGAGAAAAACCAGTTAAAATTGCAGAGAGATCTTTAGGTCAGGCAAAAAAAGAAGGTTTTGATGCTTTAATTTTGGATACTGCATGCCGACTTCAAATTGATGATGAACTCATGAATGAAGTAAAAAATGTAAGTAAAAGTGTAAACCCAACTGAGATATTGCTTGTTTCAGATGCAATGATAGGACAAGAATCAGTAAATGTTGCAAAAGAATTTAATAACAAATTAAAATTAACTGGAATAGTTTTAACAAGATTAGATGGAGATGCTAGAGGTGGCGCAGCACTATCTATGCGATCTGTTACAGGTTGTCCTATCAAATTAATAGGTATCGGTGAGAAAATGGAAGCAATAGAAGTTTTTCATCCAGACAGGATTGCAAATAGAATTCTTGGAATGGGCGACGTGGTTTCTTTGGTTGAAGAAGCTACAGATACAATAAAAAAGTAAGATGCAGAAAAATTAGATAAAAAAATAAAAGATGGTCAATTTACTTTAGATGATTTATCTAATCAATTAGGTAGAATGAAAAAACTTGGTGGAATAAAAGGAATTCTTTCCAAACTTCCTGGAGCTGGCAAAATCCAAGATCAGATGAACAAAGCTAATATTGATGATAAAGTTATTTTAAAACAGCAAGCAATTATTTCCTCAATGACAGTTGATGAAAAAAATAACCATAAAATCATACATGCCTCAAGAAAAAAAAGAATTGCATCAGGTTCTGGAACAACAATTCAAGATGTAACTAAATTATTAAAACAATATCATACAATGCTAAAAATGATGAAA
>CAZWXP010000096.1:0-5022 GCA_964637965.1 uncultured Alphaproteobacteria bacterium
GATTTTTTTACGGAAATTGTGACCCACGCTGTGTCATCTTAATTCTGAATTTAAATTTATTGAAATGATCGCAAAAATATTCTATAATGCACCAAATTGCTCACTCCATTTGTGATATGCACGAACCATTTCTACAGATACACTCGGCTTTCTTTTGTGTTTTATATCACGAAAATCAGTCATAGTGATTTCCCTTGGTTGAGGTGCTGCTTGACCTTCAACTGGCTCTGAGAAATTTGGTGATTTGAATAATTCATTTACTACCTGCAGTTGTGCACCCTGACATACATCTTTTATGTCACTTGCACTATAACCGTCAAAGTGTTTTGCAAGGCTTAACGAATTAACTCGTGAGTTTTTTCTTAGTGGTGAGGTATATAGTTCAAATAAATTTTCTCGTGCTTCAGTAGATGGTAATGATACGTAAATTCTTTTTTGGAATCTTCTAAGAAATGGACTGTCAAGACTCCATGGTTTATTTGTTGCGCCAATTACATACATCATGAGTTCCTTCCCTTTACCATTAACACCGTCCATTTCAGACAAGAATTGATTTTTAGCTCTAATTTCCCCACCAACCTCGCTATTTCTATCTCCAAGTAATGAATCAACTTCATCTATGAAAAGAATTACAGGCTTTCCTTCTCGTTCACAATATCCACGAGCCATTGTGAAAAGTTTTGAAACATTTTTCTCTGCTTCTCCAAGCCATTTACTCATCATTGATGCAGCATCAACATTAATGAAGTAACCATCTAATTCATTTGCCGTTGCAGCTGCAAGCATTGTTTTTCCAGTACCGGGTGGTCCATACAGTAACATTCCTCTTGGCCATCCTAATGGAAATAGATCTGGTCTCTTACTTGGATAAACAATAGATTCCCGTAATGCATTTTTAGCATCATCCAAACCAATTACTTCACACCATTTCACATCTGGTTTTTCTTTTAGAATTAAATCTTCTAGACTTTCACCAGATTGATTATTCGTTTGTGCTCTAGCCAGTGCCTTTTTTTGTTCTTCTGGACTTGCATTAGGATCAACAACTGGTTCTGTATTTCCAGCACGAGTGTTTCTTAGATCCTTAATTCTTCCTTGGTATTTTTGCATTCTTTCAGTGTAAATTCGATTTAATTTGCTATCAGGATATAATCTCATTAATTTCATGAGTGTCTCAGATGCATTCTGATATCCAGATATTGCCATTCCAATAGCACCTTGTGAATCTGCTTTTATTGCATCTGCCGCATATTTGCTAGCGCTATTTTCTAGTTCTTGTGGTGCTAAACTCATTTTATTTCACTAATACGATTTGTCTGCATATTTGAGTAGGTATTCCCATGAGTAAACTGGTATCGTAAACTGGGTGAAATTTATTCAACAGATTTTCGCTTCTCATGCCTAATAATTCAGTAAGAAGTATGTTGACATTCATCATCTTGAGATTTAATCAAATTTGCTTTAAAATCCTTAAGTCTATTAATCGAAAAATCAGCGGATATACTTAATTCGTTAATCTCCTCATCAAGAGATTCGAGTGACAGTATTGAAGAATCTAAAACATTTACTAGGTTTTTCAAATTTTTATGTAGTGATTTTTTATTTTCATGTTTCACAAGTATGAATTCACAAATTTGCATGATTTTTTGATAATCAGATAATTCTTCAGGCTCAAGATTTTTGACGCTGAATTCATTTTGTCCAATACTATTTTCAATAATTGATTTAATATGTTGGATTTTCTCAAGATTTATTGCCATAGGTGTCTTTAATGAGATTTTCAATAATTAGTTTCACACAAAAACATGATTAGCATTAAACATCCAAAAAATAGAGTTGACAATTAAAAATCATTTAGTTATTTTAAGAATTAATTAGAAAATTCAACGATCATATCAATCTCTACAGTAGAATTGAGTGGCAGGCTTGTAACGCCAACTGCAATTCGTGTATGCGTTCCATAATCACCAAATATTCTAAATAGCAAATCTGATGCTGAGTTGATTATTTTTGGATGTTCTGCAAAATCAGATGCAGAATTTACAAATCCTGAAATCTTTACAATTTTTGTGATACATTCTAAAGAACCAAAGTGTGAATTTAATTGTGATAAACCATTGATTATACATAATTTAGCTGCTTCTTGAGCAGATTCAACTGATTGTTGATCTGGTACTTTCCCAGAAAATACAATTTTACCATCTTTAATTGGAATCTGTCCTGAAACATATGCAAGATTACCAGTTGTAACAACTGGAACGTAGGAACCAGCAGGATTTGGCGGTGTAGGCAAAACAACACCATTCTCTTTTAATTTTTCTGCAATCATGAAAATTATTTACCCAATTCTAAATTCAATGCGTTAATGAATTTACTTATTTTGGATTTTGGGATCGATGAACCACATGCTTTATCATGACCTCCACCAGAACCACCAAATTCAGTAGATAGTCTATTAACTAGTTTACCCAAATGAATTTTGCATGTTTTAGAGCCCCTCACTGAGACTGCATAGATGCCATAATCTTTACGTTCTTTGTAAGCAAGACCTACTTCTTTTCCTGATAAACCTAAAACAAAAATAACTGCACAGCTTGCTCCCGAGTCAGTAATTTCCATGTATCCAAGATTTTTCTTTGTTTTCATTGATTTTTTTACTTTAGAAATTATCTCAGCTAGTTTTACAACTTGTATCTGTGCAAATTCATATGTATTTGGAATCTCATGTGGATATTTTGATTCACTAAGTTCGTCAACCAGATACAGTAAGTAATCAGGATCTTTTTGATGACCTACTATATTGTATGTGAGTACAGTAGCACTGATCAATGCAAATTGTCGGTCAAAAATTTGTAATAGTTTAGAACCTAATGGTCGGTCCTCCATATAATCAGTAATTGCGGCACATGCAGCAACAAATGTTGCATGATCATTTAGTTTGTTTTTAAATGCGTTATAGACTTGTACTGTTGTGCATTCGTTGATATCATGAATAACTTTAACATTATTTTTTTCTAACTTCCTAATTATTTTTTTATCAAGATCATGATGATCGATATATGTTATTTTGACTTTTCTCTTTCTTAACGTTAACAAGAGTTCAACAAATTCCAATTCATTTTTTTTGTTTAATCCAAGATCACAGATAAAAAGCTGTTTTAATGTATCATCGTTTCTTAATGGTTCCATCGCATCCATCATTCCAGGATAATCAACGAGTATTGTGTCACCACCAAATGCTTGTTTTATTAGTGCCGCAGAGCCTATACCGTCTGCATCCTCCTCATGAGATACACAGACAATTTTTGTTTTAGATTTTACTGTCAAGATTTAATTCATGATGATTTTTTGTATCCCTCATTTAAACCAAAAATAAGATACTATTTGGTTTTTGGAACAATTTTCTTTTGATCACGCTGTTTTTTTAGAATTGTTGTATAGATATCATATATTGTATCGCCAGATAATTGATTCTCTAAATCATATTTTTGTACTATTTTCAAGAATTCAGGTGTTGCGTTAAGAATTTCTGCATCTACCTGTTTCATTACATCCCGTTCTGATTGTGACATAAAATTTAATGAAAAATTGTGCTTTATGGCAGATAGTTGGTAGATTAGACTAATTTGTGAATTTCTTCAAAAGTCGTAAGCATACTTGAAAATTTAAAAGGATTTGATGAGAACTTATGTTATGGAAACAAAAAATGTTGGACTTAGAAACATTCCAATTGCAGACACAAAAATCTCGTATATTGATGGTGATAAAGGAAAACTAATCTACCGTGGATATGATATTTTAGATCTAACAAAAAATTCAAATTTTGAAGAAACATGTTTTTTATTATTACATGATCACTTGCCAACACAAAAAGAATTTACTGAATTTAAAAAGAACCTAACTGATTCTCGGGCAATTGCAGTTCAGATGCAAAAAAATATGAAGAATTGGCGTAAAGAAGCTGATCCTATGGATGTACTTCAAGCATTTGTTGCAGCACTTGCTGGGTATTATAATGAAGAGGGAACCGCAAAAGAAGTCAGCTATCAAAGGGCTGTTAATTTAATTGCTAAAGTGCCAACTATTGTTGCAAGTTGGGCTCGTATAAGAAATGGCAATGAGCCAATTCAACCTGATCCTGATCTAAGCCATTCCGCCAATTTTCTGTACATGTTAAAAGGTGAAAAGCCAGATAACGAATTAGAGCGAATTTTTGATGTTTGTTTAATTCTGCATGCAGATCATACGTTTAACGCGTCAACATTTGCAGCCAGGGAGGTTGCATCTACACGAGCACATATGTACTCGGCAGTAAGTGCTGCAGTTGGTGCACTAAGTGGAGAGTTACATGGTGGTGCAAATTTTGAAGTTATGAAAATGCTCCTAGATATAAAAAATGATGAAAATGTAGAGCCTTGGATTAAAAAAAGAATGAATAAGGGAGAACGAATAATGGGAATGGGTCATGCTGTTTACAAAACTGTTGATCCAAGATCAATGATTCTGAAAGAATTATCAAAAAAATTATCCGAAAAAACTTCTATGCCATGGTTTGACATTACAGAAAAAATAGAAAATGTCACTTCGAATTTAATGAAAAAACAAAAAGGTTCTGATATTTATCCAAATGTTGATCTGTATAGTGCATCTGTGTATTACATGTTAGGAATTCCAATGGATTTGAATACGCCTATCTTTGCAATATCACGTGTTGCTGGCTGGACTGCACATGTTATTGAAGAAAGATTTGCTGAAGCTGCACCAAAACCAATGCTATACAGACCAAAAGCCACATACGTTGGTAAGTATGATGGTCCACAGGGATGCAAATTTATTCCAATTGAAAAAAGATAATCAGTTTCTTGTTTTTAACCAACTCTGAGCCTTAGAATTGATATCATGGTTGTATAACACTTCAAAAACCATATCATAGAATGTTATACCTTTTTTCTGTGCTTGCATGTCAAGCCATTTTATTCCATCTGCTAACTCAGGATCATGTTCAGAAAAATCTACAAGCTC
>CAZWXP010000097.1:0-11268 GCA_964637965.1 uncultured Alphaproteobacteria bacterium
GCACGATGAGTTAGTGGACGATCTGCGAAGTCATCAGTATGGGCATGATGTTCATTAAGATAACCAAGTGTCCATAAAGCTCGTCCTGCTTTTAGACTCAAACCAGTAGGCAAGCCTAAACCTGGCAAGGATTGCAAATAAGCTTCTTCTAGCTCTATTATGTCTGAGCCATCCTCTCGTACAATTGCGGAGGTTAAGCTTCCGTAAAATTTATCATCTACGCTAGCGGAAAAGTTCATTTCGGATTCTCCAATTGCAGCTCCTTCCTTACCACGCTCTCCTTCTTCGCCAATACCAAAACCTGGTATCTCAGAGCTTCCCGATGAAAAATTTGAATATGTTCCATTTAAGATTAATCCAATAGATGGATTAAAACTATTATTAAATATTCTACGGGTAGATGTTATAGGAACTTTTTTTCCATTTGAAACAGAAGTCTGATTGCGTTTTTTTTGAACTCCTACAAGTTTTGCTTCCATATCAGCAATACGTTTCTCATAGACCTGTTTCATATTTTGGATTTCAGTTCTTAATATATCGATATCCTTATCGGATTCTGCTAATACAGAATTACCGAGTAACAAAGACACAATCGCAGCAGATGCTGCTAGTTTAGTTTTAAGCATTTTTTTTATATCTCCAAAAAAAAATGTACACTGGCCTGTAAAGCACAGAACAATATACTAAGTTAATAAAATTTTAAAATGTGTTTTAGGAGAATTGTGGCGGTGCTCTAGTCGAAATTAATCTATATTTTTTTGAATAGATAAGAAAATTTCTTTGTAAAAAAAATGCAAAAGTAAAAAATTCAAGTCCTTGCAGCGATACTGTAGCTTTGGACATATTATCTTTTGACTGCTCACAATATAAATAAATTTCACAAACATCATCATCATGCTCATGTTCTTCAAAGCCAAATTCAGCTTGATGCAAAAAAGAAAAAGTTTGCAAACTAAGAAAACTTAAAATAAGAAATAAGATTAATTTTTTATTCATTTTATAAAAAGTTTTATAGCACTATCATCCCTGATCATCAATATAAAATATTTAAAAATGATCCTCAACCCATTGACTCATTAATCAAATAATCTAAAATCAAATTAATTTTTAGTAAAAGGAAACATGCCTTTTGTCACTATTACTTTGTTAGAAGGTAAAGGAAAAGAATATATTAAAGCAGTATCAGATGGAATAAATTCTGCAGTTATAGAAACTATGGATTTTCCTGATGATGATCGATTTCAAGTTGTCCATCAAGTAAGTCAGGATTGTCTTCAATATCAAAACAGAAGTGACGATAGGATAATGATGCATTTAGTAATGCGTGCAGGTCGTTCAAATAAATCAAAACAAGCATTTTATAAAAAGGTAGTTGAAAATTTGTCAAAAAACCCCGGAATTAAACCTGAAAATATTTTTATAACTATAACTGAAAACCAAGATATTGACTTTTCATTTAAGAATGGAATTGCTCAATTTGTTGTTTGAAAATTTTAAGGTCTGTGCCACCCTTTTTCTGGATTCCAGGCACAGCCGTTAGGTCTAAGCTCAACACCTCCGATTTCAACATTCGTTCCAACAATACCTTGAATATTATCTTTAACAACTGGAATATATTCTTCTACTAACTCACAATCTTTTTTTGAAGAATTATTATTTTTTGTATTTAATATATTAAAAATTCCTGAACTTTTTAAATATACAAAAAATAAATCTGCCCATATTTTGTTTCCTGATTTATTAAAATGTGTAGGATCTCCTTCCCAGTATAGATTGGACAGTTCAGTTTTTTTATAATTATTTTTTAAATTTTTAAACAAATCAAAATAATAGACATCATTTTTATTTGCTATATTTTTTAGAATTTCATGAGGCACTATAGATTGTTCTCCAGTAAATTGTTGTAGATGAGGAACTCCTGTTATTACAAGTTCTATGTTATTTTTTTTAGATAAATTAATTATTTTTTTAACCATATTCATTGATTCATATATATTTTTTTTTATTTCTTCATCCCAATTTAGATTTAACCAATCTGCCTTATTATATGTTTTATCAATATCTTTTCTGATGTTTAATTTTCCCCACCACTTCAATCTTGATATGGCTCTATCAAAAAAATAAAAAAAATCTGATTTTTTTAATATTACATTATAAAATTTATTTATTTTAAGCTCTTTATATCCTTTCGGTGTTAATTGATATTTAATATTTTTAGTATTGTCTTGAGGTGTGACTGCCAATATTTCATCTTCAGAATTTTTAACAACAAAATTTCTATAAAAATTATCATTAGGCACGTCTGTCATGTCTATATTTAGTAGAATCATATCTGGTTGATATTCAATTAAATAATTCTTTATTAAAAGATAATAAATTATGGTTGAATAACTGGAGGTTCCTGTGTTAATTATTTCAAAATTTATATTTAATGATAAAAATTTATTGTTAAGTTTTTTTTCTAGTAAACTACAAGTTTTATATTCATTATTAACTCTGCCTTCAGTATTTGAATCTCCTACACAAAAAATTCTATAAATATTTTTTTTTTTATTTTTTTTTATTTCATATGTTTCAAGCCAACCGTTGGAATTTGTAATAATTTCATACTCAGGATTTTTATGAACAGATTGTAAATTTTTTTTCCAAGTATGATGCAATATATGATGAGGCACTATCAAATTACTAGATATTCTATTTTTTCTAATAATTTTTGAGATTACTTCTAAAAAAAAAAAGAAATTAATAAAGTAAAGAATAAAACTAACAAGTTTTTTTTAAATAGATTCATGAATATTTTTTATAACAAATTATCAATAATAAATAGCAAGAGTCTAAAAATATTTCGAGGATTCTTTTTTTCTTTTGAAAGAACTAGGGATATTCATTAATTTTCTATATTTTGATACCGTTCTTCTTGCTATATTGATTCCATTTTTTTTTAATTTAAAAACTATATATTTGTCTGACATAATATCATTGCTACTTTCATCTTTTATAAGTCTTAAAATTTTATTCTTTACAAGTTTATTTGACATTAATCTAGTTTTGTTTTTAGAATATATTCCTCTAGAAAAAAAATATTTTAATTCATAAATTCCTTTTGGTGTTTCAATATATTTATTAGTTGTGCATCTGCTAATAGTGCTTTCGTGGAAACCTGTTTTTTTTGCAATTTCTTTTTGAGTTAAAGGGTAAAAAAAGTTTATTCCTTTTTTAAAAAAATTCTTTTGATGTTTTACAATTTCTTTAGTAACTTTCTCAAGAGTTACTCCTCTGTTTTTTATCGCATTTAGCAACAATTTGGCAGATTGTACCCAGTCATTTAAATTTTCTTTTTCTCTATGAAGTAATTTTTTCTTTTTAATTAATTTATATAACTCTTTATTAAAATCAAATTTAGGTATTTGTGATTTATTTAACTCTAACTTAAAATTATCTTTATTTTGTTTTAATATAATATCCGGAACCACACTTACATTAGGTTGGTGCTCAAAAATATTCGCAGGTTTTGGATTCAAAGATTTAATATTTTTAATCATTTTTATTAATTCATTTTTTTTGATTCTAGTTTTTTTTGACAATGTGTTTATATCATTTTTTACTAATAGCTCTAAATTTCTTACAAGAAAATGATATTTACTATTAAATACTTTTTTTAATTTAAGTTGTATTTCAATGCATTCTGATAAATTTCTTGCAAAAATTCCTGGAGGATCAAATTCTTGGAGCTTTTTTAAAGTATTATTGATTAAAGCTAAAGTTATATTGTAATTTTGTTTTTGTAATTTCTCAAAAATTTTATTTGCATCGTCATCTTTTATATAACCATTATTATCTATATATTCTAAAAATTTTCTCGCTATTAATTTTTCTTCGTTATTATTAATATCAATATTTATTTGCTCATTAATATGATCTCTTAAATTCTTTTTTTGTTCTAAAGTATTTTCAATATATTTTGATTTTGAATCAACCTCATTATTTTTTGAATATAATTTTGAATCATATAAATTTTTTTCTTCTTTTTTTAATTCCGGTTCTAACAATGGGTTTTTTTCTAGTTCTTTATTTATTTTTTCAATCATTTCGGGATATGATAACTGCAAGATTTGAAGAGATTTTTGCATTTGCAGGTTAATTGTAATTTTTTGTGATTGATTTAACTGTAAACTATTTTTTATTTTCATAATTTAATATTTAAATTTTAAAAGTTTCTCCTAAATAAAACTTTTTTACTAATTTATTCTTTATAATATCTCTAGGCTTGCCTTGCATCAATACATTTCCATCGTGAATTATATATGCTCTATCAATAATAGTTAATGCTTCTCTGACATTATGATCTGTAATTAAAACACCTATATTTCTTTTTTTTAAATTTTTTATTAAATTTTTTATTTCATTTAATTGTAGCGGGTCAATTCCAGTAAAAGGTTCGTCAAGCAAAATAAAATTAGGTTTAGTACATAATGTTCTTGCAATTTCAACTCTTCTTCTTTGGCCACCAGAAAGCTTCAATGAATTTTCTTTTCTTTTTTCTATTAAAGAAAAATCTTTTAAAAGATCCTCTAGAAAATTTAATCTTTGGCTTTTGTTTGGTTCAGTATATTCTAGTATACTTAGCAAATTTTCTTCTACTGTCAGACCTCTAAAAATAGATGGTTCTTGGGGTAAATACCCTATTCCTATTTTTGATCGAATGTAGACTGGAAGATTAGTAATATCGACATTGTCTACAAATATTTTTCCTTTATTTGGTTTTATTAACCCTGTTACAATATGAAAACATGTGGTCTTCCCCGCACCATTTGGTCCTAACAACCCTACTGCTTCAGATCTATGAACTTCAAAATTTATATTATTTAATACTTCGTTTTTTAAAAAAGATTTATTTAAATTTTTTACTATAAGACCTTCTTTAGAATTATTTTTCTTTTGATCTAATAATGCCATAAACTTTTTTTCTACCTCCTTCCTTATTTGGTTCAGTAGATATTTCCCCTTTACCTGTTATAACATTAAAAATCCCTTTATCTCCTACAAGTATATCTCCTTCTTTTTCTAATTTTACATTATCATAAAGTTCGATAATTTTATCCTTAACAAAATATATTCCTTTATCTGCAAATGCTTTTCCTTGATCCGATATAATTACAATATTGTTATCAGCATTAATTTGTAAAATCTTTGTATCTCCACCCTTTGTTTCGCAGGTAAACGCAGTTAGTATATCAGCCTGAAGCGATGTTAAACCTTCTTTGACAAAAGCGTTACCTGTTACAATCATTACTCCTTGTTCATTATCTACTTCTATTTTATTATCTGCAGATATTTCTATTTCTTTACTTTTCTCTTTCTTTTTCTTTTCTTTTTCTTCATTATCTTTATTTTCTATAGACTTAATATTTTCTTTTGATGATTCTTCATTATTTGTAACTTCTTTATTTTCAACATTAGCATCTTCCTCTAAACATAAAGGAGCTGCAAAAATATTTTTATAACTAATTGTGATCAAAGTTATAATAAAAAAGAATAGATAAATTTTTTTTATAATCATAAATAAGTTTATTTATTTTGGTTCTCTAATTTTTATTTTGCTTTTTCCAAATAATTTAAAATTTTTACCTGTCTTTTTAACTTCAAATCCTTCTGAAGAAAAATCTATAGTTTCATCTTTTCCAAAAATTTTTTTATTTCCATAAATTTTTGCTTTTTTTAAATCTATTACAGCATTATTTGTATCAATTTGTTGTCCATCACTATGATAAAACAAAACATTTCCAATTAATTCTAAAGTTTGTTTTTCTACATCAAAAATCCCTTCTTCTGCAACCATTGTTAGCCATTTTCCTTCTTTTAAAAGTATTTCAGCTTTTGGTTTTTCAAATAATAGTTTGTTTTCATTATTAATGATTCGTTGATATTTTTTTGCATGTAAGAAAAATGGTTGGTTAAATTCATCAATTCCTTGAAATGTAAATTTTTTTTGTTTCTCTTCATTTTCTAATATAGGTTTTGTATTTTCATTATAAATTTCTTCAATTGATGGCCAAAAGAAAATTGTAATAAGAAAAATAACTAAACAATATGGGGCTAGTTTATAATAAAAATTTCTTATAAATAAGGATCTTTCGTATTTATTTGTGTTTAGTTTAAAACTAAACAAATTTAGGATTTTTTCTTTTCTCATTAGCAATAAATTAATGAAATTATGCTAATTATAATTCTATACAATCGTGGATATGAAGTATACCAATTGGTTTATTATTTTTTGTAACAAAAACTTGTGTAATTTTATTTTTTTCCATTATATCTAAAGCTTCGATAGCAAAAATATCTTGATCAACAGTTTTAGGTTTTTTTGTCATAATATAAGAAGTTTTTTTTTCTAAAATTCCATTACCCATGTGTCTTCTTAAATCGCCATCAGTTATAATTCCTACAAGTTTATTAGTCTTTGATATTACTCCTAAGCAACCAAAACGTTTTTTAGTCATTTCAATGATAGCTTCTGTCATTAGGACATTTTCCTTTATTAATGGCAACTTTTTGCCAGTATGCATAACATTTTTTACTAATAACAATTTTTTTCCTAGTTGACCTCCAGGGTGATAAGAATAAAAGTTTTTTTTTGTAAATTTCTTACTTATCATTAAAGAAATTGCAATAGCATCTCCTAAAGCCAGCATTGCTGTTGTTGATGTTGTTGGTGCTAAATTAAGAGGACAAGCTTCTTTTAGATTTGATATTTCAATACATAATGTTGAAATATTTTTTAATTTCGAATTTGATTTTCCTGTGACAATTATTAATGGAATTTTTTTTTCTTTTGAATAAATGAAGATATCATTTAGTTCAATTGTTTTACCTGAAAAAGTAAAAGCTAAAATTACATCTTTGTTATTAATCATACCTAAGTCACCATGACTTGCATCAGACGAATGAATGAATTGTGCAATTGATCCAGTAGATGATAAAGTTGAAGCAATTTTCTTAGCAATAATTCCACTTTTGCCAACACCAGTTAAAATAATTCTACCATTGCTTTTTTTTAAAATATTTATAGCTTTTACAAATTTTTTATCTATTTTTTTTGATAAGATCTTCAGTCCTTCGATTTCAGTATTAATAACTTTTTTTGCAATTTTAATAACCTGTTCTGTCATTTTTTTTAAAAATACCTATTATTTATGTTGGAAAATATCTTTATCTTGCCATCCTAATAAATCAAATTCAGCTCGTGTTGAAAGAAATTCAAAACAAGCTTTAGCAAGATGTTGTTTTCCTTCACGTTCTATTATTTTATCAAGCTTATTTTTTATTTCATGTAAATAAAGAACATCATTAGCAGCATATTCTAACTGATTTTCAGTTAAATTATCATTTCCCCAGTCTGAATTTTGATTTTGTTTATTTAAATCTATTTTTAGAAGATCTTTACATAAGGCTTTCAATCCGTGTCTATCAGTAAAAGTTCTAGCTAATTTCGAAGCTATTTTTGTACAATAAATCGGGTTACACGTAATTCCTAAGTTTTTTTTTATAACTGCCACATCAAATCTAGCATAATGAAAAATTTTTAAAATATTTTGATCATTGATTACTTTTTTTAAATTTGGAGCATCATAACAATTTTTAAGAAATTGAATTATATATGAATTACCGTTTTCATCTGAAATTTGTATTAAACAAAGCCTGTCATTATTGACATCTAAACCCATAGTTTCTGTATCTATAGCAATAGATCCCTTAAAATTAATATTTACAGGTAGATCATTTTTATATAATTTGATATTTTTAACTTTTTGGGCCATTGTATGATGTGGCGCTTTTCAAAAAAAAATCAATATTTTTTTTTAATTAGTTTAATAAATAATGAATCATTTAAGAAATTTAAGAATAACGGTATTTGGTGGAACAGGATTTGTTGGAAGACATTTAATAAAATATCTATGTAATCATGAATGTATTATTAAAGTACCTACAAGAAATCCTGTAAAGGGTTATTTTTTGCAACCACTAGGCGATGTTGGGCAAATAAATTTAGTTAAATTTGATTTGTCAGATAATCAAAAATTAAAAAATTTAATTGAAGATTCAGATATTATTATAAATTTAATCGGCATTTTATTCGAAAAAAAAAAAAATGACTTTACCAATTTACATTATAATTTTGTTAAACGCTTAGTAGATAATATAAATTTACACAAAATTCCTTTTATACAAATCTCTGCATTGGGAGTTAACAAATACCAAAATTCATTATATTCTGAAAGTAAATTTAATGCTGAAAAGTATATTCAAAAAAATTTAAAAAAATTTATAATTGTTAGACCCGGTCTAATCTTTGGGCCTGAGGATAATTTTTTTTGTAAATTTGCGAAAATAAGTTTGTATAGCCCTTTTTTACCTTTAATAATGGGAGGTAAAACCAAATTTCAACCAGTTCATGTAGAAGATGTTTGCAAAGGTATAGTAAAAATTTTAGAAAAAAACATAACTAATAAAATATTTGAATTTGGCGGCCCAGATATTTTTACTTTTAAAGAATTGCTACAAATTCTATTAAAAAGTATCAATCGAAAAAGATTATTAATTTATATTCCAAGAAAAATAGCTATTTTAATGGCTAAATTTTTTCAAGTATTTCCAAACCCATTGTTAACAGAAGATCAAGTTAAACTTTTAGATAATAATAATATTATTTTAAAAACTAATCATACTTTTAAGCATTTAGGTGTTAATCCAGTTTCTTTAGAATTAATACTCTCTGATTATTTAAAAAGATTTAAAAAATATTAATACAAAAAAATGAATAATTTGCATTACGAAAAGTTTCCAGATTACGAATTCAAACCAAATTCATTGGTTATTTTGTTACACGGCATAGGGGCAGATGCTTTTGATTTAATTCCATTAGCAAAACATTGGTCTTTAGTTTTAAAAAAAACTAAGTTTTATTCTCTACACGCACCTTATCCATATAGATTTGCAACCTCAGGTAGACAATGGTTTGATTTAGAAGATAGAGATCAAACGAGAATACTTAAAGAAATAGAATTAGTTAAACCAATCGTGCTTGCTTTTCTCAAAAACAAACTGAAAGATTATAACCTTGATTATAAAGATTTAATTTTAGCTGGCTTCAGTCAAGGAACAATGGTTGCACTAAATTTAACTCTAACAATGAAAGAAAAAGTAAAAGGTGTTCTTGGTTACTCAGGCGGAGTAGTTTTAACAAAAAGTGGAAAAATTAAAATAACTTCAAAACCAAACATTTGTTTAATTCATGGAAAAAATGATGAAATTGTTCCAAAAAAAATGATGGAAACCACTAAAATAATTTTAAAGGATAACAATGTAAATGTTGAAACAAATCTAATAGAAGATTTGGGCCATGGTATAAATCAAAAAGGTTTAGAAATTGGACAAAACTTTCTTGTTAAACATTTGTTAAAATGCTAATAATAAATTGTTTTTTTATAATGTTTATTAATTTAAATATATGAGTTTCAAAACACTTGTTTTAAATGCTGACTACAAACCATTAAGTTATTTCCCGTTGTCAATTTGTAATTGGAAAGAAAGTATAAAAGCTGTGTTTTTAGAAAAAGTTTCAGTCATTTCTGAGTATAATGAAATTGTTCGTTCTCCAACAATAAGAATTAAAATACCAAGCGTTATTGCGTTAAAAGAATATGTTATATGTTCAAGAAAACCTGCTTTTACACGTTTTAATGTATTTCTTAGGGACGAATTTCAATGCCAGTATTGTTACGCAAAAAACAATTTAACTTTTGATCATATATTACCAAAATCTAAAGGAGGCAACACAACATGGGAGAATGTAATTACCGCATGTTCTGATTGTAATACATCTAAAGGTAATAAAACTTTAAAGGAATTGAAATTATCTATTGATAGAAAACCTTTTCAGCCATCTATTTCTTTTTTACAAAAACAAATTAAAAAATACCCACCAAATTATTTGCACGATAGTTGGAAAGATTTTTTATATTGGGATACTGAACTTGAGCCTTAATTTGCCAGTTTCCTAAAACCAGTTATCGAAAGAATTAATAAAAGAAAAGATAAAATTATATTGTATCCGGCAAGAGATATACCTAAAAATTTAAATGAAATTTCACTGCAGGAAACATAATCTTTATTTAATAAATATTCTTTCAAATTATCAATATTTGAAAAACTTTTTAAATTTGTTTCACAACTGACCGAAGCATTCCATAAATTTTTTTCAATTCCAAAATGATAAACTGACATGATTAAACTTGAAGTAAAAATTAAAATGTAAAATAAAAAAGTAATTTTTTTTAAATTTTTGTTTTTTATTAGTAAAAAAGATATTGCTAATAAAATAATTATAAAATATGGAAGTCTTTGATAAATACATAACTTGCAGGGCGCAATATCTTGGAAAAATTCTAGGTAATAAACTATTAGTAATGCTAATATACTGATAAAAAAAAATAGTAAGTTTAAAAGATTGCTTTTGTTCAAATCCATTTTTTTAAATAAAACCAAAATATTTCATTATAAAATATATAATTAATATTATTAAAAATAATATTGTGCAAATTAATCCAAATCTTTTAATTAATAATCTTTCTATTTTTTTACCAAAAAAATAAAGTAAAGTTGCAACTAAAAAGAATCTGGCCCCTCTTGAAAGAGTTGAAGCAAGAATAAATTGAATAAAATCCATTTTTACAAATCCACTAGATAGAGTAATTATTTTGTAAGGAACAAAAGTAAAACCGCCCATCGTAACAATAAAAAAGCCATTGTCGCTATAGCTTTCAGAAAACTCTAAGAACTTTTCATTTAAATTAAAATAGTTTAATATGCCTTGACCCAAACTATCAAAGAAAAAACTTCCAATTAAATATCCTAAGATTCCTCCAGCTACCGATAAAAGCGTGCATAGAAAAGCTAAATAAAAAGCCTTGTTTTTGTATGCTAAAACTAAAAAAATTAAAAAAATATCAGGTTGTATATGAAAAATAAAACTCTCTAAAAAAGCAACAAGACAAAGTACAGGTATGCCATATTTTGTTTTAGATAACTCTATTATTTTTGTATAGATTTCTTTTATCATTTATTATTAATATAATGGTAGGCGTGGACCGACTTGAACCGTCACGGTGTTGCCACCAGTGGTTTTTGAGACCACCCTGTCTACCAATTCCAGCACACGCCCAAAACTATCTAGATTATAATTTTTTATTTCTTCTCTATAAAGCTAAA
>CAZWXP010000098.1:0-2973 GCA_964637965.1 uncultured Alphaproteobacteria bacterium
GCAAATCAAATCGCTAAGGTAACTGACCTGCATTCGATAGTTGATGCTGACACTGGTTTAGAAGACTGTAAAATAACAATAGAAAATTTTGAAAGCATGGGTCATGCTGGAAGTCATATAGAAGATCAAATAGCTGAGAAAAGATGCGGCCATCTAGAAAATAAAGAACTAATTTCAACGAACGAAATGGATAAAAAAATAAAAATCTCTGTTGCTTCTAGAAAAGATAAAAATTTTTTATTAATTGTAAGAACGGATGCTAATCTTGTAGAAGGACTTGAAAAAACTATTGAAAGAATAAAAGCTTATGAAGCTGCGGGTGCAGACATAATTTTTCCTGAATCTATGAAGGACGAAAAAGAATTTGAGAGTGTAAGAAAAAAATCAAATGTTTATTTGTTAGCTAATATGACAGAATTTGGTAAATCAAAACTATTATCTACAAAAGAGTTAAAAAATTTAGGTTATAATATTGTTATTTATCCAGTAACAACCCAGAGACTAGCCATGAAGAGTGTGGAGGATGGTCTCAAATCAATTTTTAGGGATTGACATCAAAATAACATTATAGATAAAATGCAAAGCCGAAAAAGATTATATGAGCTTGTGGAGTATGAAAAATATAATACTCCTGATAAAAAAATTACTGACTTTAAAACTGATGGGCATGAATAAAAATGAATGAAGAAATAAAAAAAGGCTTAATGGGAATAGTTGTAGACGAAACTACGATATCTCAAGTTATGCCAGAAATAAATTCTCTAACTTACAGAGGCTATAAAGTTCAAGATTTATGTGAAAAATGTATTTTTGAAGAAGTTGCCTATCTAGTTTTGAATGGTGAACTTCCAAAATCCAAAGAATTAAAAAAGTTTATAAAAGAAGAAAGGGATAATCGTAAATTATCAAAACAAATTCTTAATGACATTAAAAATATGCCAAAAAAAGATCATCCTATGGATGAAATAAAAAGTGCCGTAAGCTTAATGGGACTAGAGGATAAGGATGCAAGAGACAATTCTCCAAAGGCTAACATAAGAAAATCAATGAGAATTTTTGCTCAAACTCCAACGGCAGTTGCTGCTTATTTTAGGGCCCGTAAAGGTAAAAAATTTATACCTCCAGATAAAAAATTATCTTATTCTGAAAATTTCTTTCATATGATGTTTGGCAAAGTCCCCAAGAAGGAAATTGTAGAAGCTTTTGACGTATCTATGATACTTTATGCTGAACACAGTTTTAATGTTTCTACTTTTACCGCAAGAACTATCACTAGTAGTTTATCTGATATGCACGGAGCTATCACTGGTGCAATAGCAAGTCTAAAAGGACCATTACACGGAGGAGCCAACGAAGCAGTGATGCATATGTTCAAAGAAATAAAAAATCCAGAAAAAGCTGAAACCTGGATAAATAATGCTTTGGACAAAAAAAAAGTTGTTATGGGTTTTGGTCATAGAGTTTACAGAAGTGGAGACTCAAGAGTTCCGACTATGAAAAAATATTTTTTAAAAGTTGCTGAACTTATGAAAAATACCAAATACCCAAAAATCTACGGAATTTTAGAGAAGGTTATGCTTGAAAGAAAAAATATCCATCCAAATGTAGATTATCCTTGTGGACCAACTTATCATTTGATGGGGATTGATACGGATTTTTTTACACCAGTTTTTGTAATGGCCAGAATTACTGGTTGGTCTGCACACATTATGGAACAACACGCTGCCAATAAATTAATTAGACCTTTATCTAAATACAAAGGTAGCGAACACAGAAAAGTTTTGGCACTAAATGTAAGATAATTAGATTGTTATCTTAGCAAATCTTTTTTTTATCAGCTCCAGCTTTAGATTTTTTTCTTTTACAAACTGATCGACTGCCTTTTTTACACCTGTAATATAGCTTGCGTCTTCATAATCGTCACACAGGATAATTGCTCCTTTATTAGAGGAAATTTTTTTATAAATTAAATCTAAATCATTAAAAACTGTTTCAAAACTATGCCCTCCATCCAAAAATACAAAATCAATATTTTTTATTTCCAAATTCCTTAAAATAACATTTGAATTTCCTTTTATTAAAGTAACGTTTTTTGAGAATGTTTTTAAAAAAGCAAGTACGCTTTCATACGAATTCAAATTCTCTCTTAAAATAAAATTGTAAACAAAATTTTTAATAGGATTAGAAAATTTTTGCTTCTTCAAGTAATTTGGAACTTTTTCGCTTTGAGATGTTCTTTCTCCAAATAAATCGATACCGACATATTTAAAATTTTCTGAGTGTACTTCTTTTAAAAGTTCACAAACATTTCTTGCTGTTACACCACAAAAAACACCTACTTCTAAAAAAACTTTTGGTTTATGTTCATTAACTATCTGCAAAAAAAGATTGCCCCAATCTTTTTTTAAACCAGTTTTTCTCCAGTAAGATTTATATTTAATCTGCAATTATTTAATAAAAATCCAATAAATTACAACAGCTGCAATTAATACTTCCATATGCCTCCTTTTATTAACTAAAAGCTTCAGCCCAAGATCCTTTTGTAGAAGCTTTTGAATATTCTGTAGCTCTTCCTTCGAAAAAGTTCATGTGCTCTACGGCATTAAGCATAGTATCAAGCCATGTAAGTGGGTTTTCTTTGACTTTGTAGATTGGATTTAATCCCAATTGCTGCAATCTTCTGTCCCCTATCCATCTGATATATTTTTTTACCTGATCTGCTGTCAAACCTTCAAGTGGTCCCATCTGAAATGCCAGATAAATAAATGCATCTTCATGAGAAACTATTTTTTCGCATGCCTCATAAATTTCTTTTTTTAATTTTTCATTCCAAATTTCAGGATTTTCTTTAACGAATGCTTTAAAAAGTCTAATAATAGAATTACAATGAAGTGTTTCGTCTCATACTTACAAAGTAACAATCTGACACATGCATTTCATTTTATTGTGTCTTGTAAAATTAACAAGGATTGC
>CAZWXP010000099.1:0-4039 GCA_964637965.1 uncultured Alphaproteobacteria bacterium
AGGTATGAGAATTTTTGGCTTTGAAATAACAAAAGATAAAAAAGATGAACAATTAGAAATACCTTCTTTTCTACGAAATAAAGAAGAAGTTCATGATAAGAAGAGTAAATCTTTTCCATACTACTGTTCTTTTTGCGGTAAATCTCAACATGAGGTAAAGAAACTGATTGCAGGACCTACAGTTTTTATTTGCGACGAATGTGTTGATTTATGCGTGGACATAATAAAAGAAGAAAACAGAAATGAAAATATAAAAGAGAGTTAAACTCTTACTTGTATTTCTACTTTTTCCCGATTCATTTTTAGCACTTATTTTTTTTGCATCGAAAATCACGGATCACGGTGCTATAATTTTGGTATGAAAATTTTTGGATTAATAATAAGTATATTGGCTTTACTATTTGTTGTTAGTTGCGACGATGGTTTTACTAAATGTAGAAAAGATATGGAAAAAGAAGGTTATTCTCCTACGCGGGCAACATATATGTGTAAATCCAATAAATGAAAAAACTCTTACTCATACTTCTTCTCTTTTTCCCGGTTCATGGTGCATGGGGCGAGTTGAAATTTTTAGAAAAGCTTATTAAAAAAGATCCAGACTGGGTTTTTTTCGATTGTTATCCAAAACTTACAAGTAAACACCAAGCTTTTGATTTTATAGAAAGAGAAGGGGAATTTACGCTAGGACCAAATAAAGGAGGTTTCCAAATATGGCATACTACTAAAAACATGAAAGAAGAATATCGTAATTCTCTTGCTTATAAATGGGCAGAACAAAAAAAACAATTCCCGACTAAAGTAGATATTAACAATTTAGATTTTCAAGGTTATCTACCTTTTGAAATAAAAGATTTTTGTGAAAGCAATAATGCAAAAATAAAGAAAAGAATTTCACAAGAAGTTTTCTATATTGCTTGTAATAAAGAAATTGATAACTCTAAGTTAGATTGGACTAAATTAAGAAAATTATATAAGGTCCCTGATGACAAAATTTTGTATGATGATGTAACGTGGCCTTTTGATGCTGGCCTTTCACATAAGAAACAATATTATAGAGCAAGATTTTCTGTAGATAGAAGAACTGGTGAATTTACTTTTGCAAAAATAGTTAGTGATGTGACTAAAAACTATTGGAGACAATGGTATTTCGGTGGTGTCTGTAAAAAAACTGAACCTGCTCTTTAAAAGTGCCAGATCTCTCCCTGGCTAGTCAGACCACGGGGGTGATCCCATTTATATACCGCTGCAGGTTTCTCATACGGTAAGATTCGTACGTAATCTTAAGACATATTATAACATAATCTCAAACGTAATTTCATATTCAAATTAGAGTTTTGAATCTATTCTAATCCCGTATCACGGATCAAAACTTTGGATAAAATTGCACACATAGTGCACACAACTCATAAAATCTAAATCGCTAAAATGGTAAACCCTTGAAAATATTGGTGGGTGCGAGAAGAGTTGAACTTCCGACCCCTACGATGTCAACGTAGTGCTCTACCACTGAGCTACGCACCCAAAAAAAAATTCAAAATATTGTTTTTGATTTTAATAATATTATATACTAATTACAATGACAACAGGACTGCTAACACCTTCAGGGAAAGGAATAGAAAACTATCTAGCATCTATTAACAAATTCCCTCTACTTTCTGAGAAAGAAGAATATATGCTTGCTAAAAGATGGCAAACAAAAAGTGATGCTAAAGCTGCAAGAAAACTTATAACTAGCCATTTGCGGTTAGTTGCCAAGATAGCATTTGGATATAGAGGATATAAACTTCCAATAGAAGATCTTATATCAGAAGGAAATGTTGGTCTTATGAAAGCCGTAAAAAAATTTGATCCTGATAAAGGTTTTAGATTATCAACCTACGCAATGTGGTGGATTAAAGCAAGTATAAACGAATTTATATTAAATTCTTGGTCATTGGTAAAATTAGGAACTACTGCAGCACAAAAAAAACTTTTTTTTAATTTACAGAAATTAAAAAATCAAATGAATCAAATTGAAAAGGGAGAACTTCCGTTAGAAATTGTAAAAAAAATTGCAAAAGAATTAAGTTCAAAAAAATTAAAAATTGAAGAAAAAGATGTTATTGAAATGAATAGAAGATTGTCTGGCCCAGAAAAATCACTTAATGCTCCAATTTCTGATAAAGATAAAACTGAAAAAATAACTTTATTAGAAGAAAAAGATGACAATCAAGAAATGAAATTGAACATGTTAGATGAAAATAATAAAAGAAAAGAATTGCTAATGAAAGCATTAGATAATTTAAATGAAAGAGAAAAAAATATTTTTATTAAAAGATGCTTGGACGACCCTCCATCTACGTTAGAAAAACTAAGTAAATTATACAATGTTTCCCGTGAAAGAATAAGGCAAATAGAAGTAAGATCGTTTGAAAAAGTCAAAAAAATTATTTTAGATCGGGCAATCGAAGAAAATAAAGAAATCTTAATAGAAAAAAAAAATTAATCTAACCACTTGAAATACAATTTTTTTATCATTATATTTGTCCGTAAATAATATGATCTTGTTTTTAAATAAAAAAATATGAAGTTTAAACCGCTACACGATAGAATTTTAGTAAAAAGATTAGCCGATGAAGAAAAATCAAAAGGTGGTATAATAATACCTGATACAGCTAAAGAAAAACCTTCTGAAGGAGAAATTGTTGCTGTCGGTCCTGGTGCTCTTAACAATGATGGTAAACGTAATCCAATTGATGTTAAAGTAGGAGATAAAGTACTTTTCAGCAAATATTCTGGAGATGAAGTAAAAATTGATGGGCAAGATTTAATAATTATTAAAGAAGAAGATGTTATTGGTATTTTAAATTAATTTTTTTTTAAGGAGTATATATGCCAGACGGTAAAGATGTAAAATTTTCAACTGATGCAAGAACAAGGTTGTTAAAAGGAGTTAATGTTTTAGCTGATGCAGTTAAAGTTACTCTTGGACCTAAAGGAAGAAATGTTGTGTTAGATAAATCTTTCGGTGCACCTAGAATTACTAAAGATGGAGTTTCAGTTGCAAAAGAGATAGATTTAAAAGACAAATTTGAGAATATGGGAGCACAAATGGTTAAAGAAGTTGCTTCTAAAACTAGTGATAGCGCTGGTGATGGTACAACAACTGCAACAATTTTAGCTCAAGCCATTGTTCAAGAAGGTTTGAAAGCGGTTGCTGCAGGTATGAATCCCATGGATTTAAAAAGAGGAATAGATTCAGCAACAAAAGTAATAGTTGAAGATTTAAAAAAGAAATCAAAAAAGATTGGATCAAATGAAGAAGTAAAACAAGTTGGAACTATATCAGCTAATGGAGATCAAGAAGTGGGAGATCATCTGGCTCAAGCAATGGATAAAGTAGGAAATGAAGGAGTAATAACAGTTGAGGAAGGTAAAGGATTAGATACAGAGCTAAATGTTGTAGAAGGAATGCAATTTGATAGAGGGTATCTATCTCCATATTTCATAACAAATGCAGAAAAAATGACTTGTGAATTAGAAGATGCTTACATTCTTTTACATGAACAAAAATTATCGAATCTTCAACCTATGTTGCCTTTATTAGAAAGTGTTGCACAATCTGGAAAACCACTTTTAATCATTGCAGAAGAAGTTGAAGGTGAAGCTCTTGCTACTCTAATTGTTAATAAATTAAGAGGTGGTTTAAAAATTGCAGCTGTTAAAGCACCTGGTTTTGGAGATAGAAGGAAAGCAATGCTAGAAGATATTGCCTTATTAACAAATGGCCAAGTTATAAGTGAAGAATTAGGGATAAAACTTGAAAATGTTAAATTAGAGTCTCTAGGAACTGCAAAAAAAATTAATATTGATAAAGAAAATACAACAATTGTAGGTGGGTCTGGAAAAAAATCTGAAATAGATGCTAGATGTACTCAAATAAGAAATGAAATAGAACAAAGTGATTCAGATTATGATAAAGAAAAATTACAAGAAAGGCTTGCAAAACTTTCTGGCGGCGTCGCTGTTTTACATGTAGGCGGTGGTTCAGAAGTTGAAG
>CAZWXP010000100.1:0-4063 GCA_964637965.1 uncultured Alphaproteobacteria bacterium
AATTAAATCAGAAATCTCTAAAATTGGTTGGTGTTTTGATAATACCTATGCCCGTCTACCAAAAATAATGTTATCTAAACTTTCTCCTATACCAGTTAAATCTCCAAAAATTGTTGTAATTAATGATGAATATTCTAAGGAACTTGGTTTAAATTTATCTATTCTAAACAATAAGTATTTAGCCTCATTGTTAGCAGGAAACCTATTACCTGATGGATCTGAACCAATTGCACAAGCATATGCAGGACATCAATTTGGGTATTTTACAATGCTTGGAGATGGAAGAGCTATAACAATTGGTGAACATCTTGGAAAAAATAATAAACGTGTTGATATTCAATTTAAAGGTTCAGGAAAAACGCCATATTCAAGAAATGCTGATGGAAGAGCCGCGTTAGGACCAATGTTACGTGAATATATAATTAGTGAGTCTATGCATGCGTTAAAAATTCCTACTTCTAGAAGCTTAGCTGTTGTTGAAACAGGTGAAGATGTAATTCGTGAAACATCATTACCAGGTGCAATATTAACCAGAGTTGCATCAAGCCACATACGCGTTGGTACCTTTCAATATATTGCTATGAAAAAAGATATAAGAACTTTAAAAAAACTCGTTTCTTATACAATTAATCGTCATTATCCAGAATTAAAAAATAACAAAAATATAGCGCTTTCTCTATTGAAAGTTGTGATAAAAAAACAGATTGAATTAGTTATGAACTGGATGCGAGTTGGTTTTATTCATGGTGTTATGAACACAGACAACATGACAATTTCTGGAGAAACTATCGACTATGGTCCTTGTGCATTTATGGATGCTTACGATCCTAAAACTGTATTTAGTTCTATTGATCATCACGGACGCTATTCATATGGCAATCAACCTGATATTACAAATTGGAATTTATTACGTTTTGCTGAAACTTTAATACCATTAATTAGCAAAAATGAAAATAAAGCAGTCGAAATTATAAAAGAAACATTTAATAAATTTAATAAAATTTATAAAGAATCTTGGATTAATATGATGCGAAAAAAATTAGGTTTGTTTGAAAGAAAAAAAGAAGACGAAAATCTAATTAATCAACTACTATTATGGATGAATCAAAATAGCGCAGATTATACAAATACATTTTGTTATTTAATGGGAGAAGATTTTGTAAAAGATAAGATATATCAACAATTATCTTTTAAAAAATGGTACCAAGAATGGAAAAATCGTATAAAACAAAATAAAAAATACGATAATTTATCTGTAGATTTAATGCGATCAAATAATCCTCTAGTAATTCCACGTAATCAAAAAGTTGAAGAAGCTTTGGAATCTGCTAATAAAAATGATTTAAAACCCTTTAACAACCTACTCAGAATCTTAAAAAAACCATATGAAAATACAAAGAAAAAAGAATACCAACTAACTGTACCAACAAGTGGTAAAACATATAAAACATTTTGCGGCACTTAATTTATTACAATTTAAATGATTTAAAAAGATCATTTATTAAATCATCAACATTTTCTAAACCTACATGTAATCTTAAAAGAATACCTTTTTCTTTCCATTTTGCTATTTTTCTCTCATTTTTTGGAAACACAGGTAATATCAAACTTTCATACCCACCCCAACTAAATCCTAGTTTAAATAATTTAAGATTGTCTATCATTTTATAAACTTTATTTTTAGATTGTTCTTTTAGAATAAACGAAAATAAACCTGTTGATCCAGTAAAATATTTACTCCAAAGTTCATAATAATTATTTTTTGGTAGCGCAGGATGTAATACTTTAGAGACTTTATTATTATTTTGTAGCAATCTTGCAATTTTTAAAGCACTTGATCTATGTTTTTCTAATCTTGTAGCTAGAGTTCTTAAACCACGCAGACTAAGATAACATTCTTCTGGACCAGGACAATCTCCTAAACTCACAGCTGTGTCTTTAATTTTTAAAAATAATTTTTCATTTTTTACTGTTATAAGACCTAGCATTGTATCAGCATGGCCACTTATATATTTTGTCGCTGCTAAGATTGAAATATCAATTCCACATTTAATAGGTGAGAAATAAAAAGGGGTAGCCCAACTGTTATCAATTGCAGTTATTATTTTTTTCTTTTTTGCTATTTTTATTATTTCATTCATATCTTCAATCTCAAATGTAAGCGATGAAGGAGATTCCATAAAAATCAGTTTTGTTTTTTTATTAATTCTTTTTTTTAAACTATTAATATTTGTAGGATCATAAAAATCTACTTTTACACCAAATTTTGAAAGAATTTTCATAGCAAATTTTTTTGTTGGATAATAAGTACAATCAGATATTAAACAATGCTCATCTTTTGATAAGAAAGAAAGTAAAGTAATTGAAATAGAAGACATTCCTGAGGAAGTAGCGATAGTTCGATAAGCATTTTCTATTTCAGCTATTCCTTCTTCTAAATAAAAAGTAGTAGGAGTTCCATATCTTCCATAATATGTTTGATTAAACCTATTAGAAATTGCTTTTCCTAATTCTTTTATATTCTTAAATAAAACAGTTGAAGTTCTATAAATTGGCGGATTTACAATTCCATAATTATCAAATGGTTTTCTTCCACTTAAAATTATTTTTGTATCTTTTTTAATTTTTTTCACAAGGGCTATCCTTTATTGTTCCCCATTCTGCCCAGGAACCATCATATATTCTAATATTTTTTTTTTTAGATATTAATTCTAAAGCAAATTTTATTATACATGCTGTAACACCAGAGCCACACGAACAAATTATATCTTTATTAATATCAATACCTGATTTTTTAATTAATTTTTCAATTTTTTCTTTTTTAACAAATTTTTTTGTATCTTGATCTATTAAACTATTAAAATATAAATTTTTACTTTTAGGTATATGACCTGATTTCATTCCCGGTCTAGGTTCTTCGCTAATTCCAGAAAAACGTTCTGGTGACCTAGCATCTAATACTTGATATTTTTGATGAGATAGATTTTCTAAAATTTCATTATAGTTAGCAACCAATAATTTATTTAATTTTGCTTTGTAATTAGATTCTTTTAATTTGTTAATCTTGTTTGAAACTTCACCACCTGAAGCAAGCCATGCAGGGAATCCTCCATTTAATAAACTTACATTATTATGCCCGAAAGTTTTAAACATAAACCATATTCGAGCAGCTGAAAACATTCCATACATATCATAAATTATTAGATTATCATTTTTAGATATTCCTAGTGATGAAATTTTTTCAGAAAATAAATTTTCATCAGGCATCATATGAGGCAGGTTTGAATTTGTATCAGAAATTTCTTCTAAATCAATAAATATGGAATTTGGGATATGTCTTTCTTTAAAAACATCAAATCCATTTAGCTCACTTCCTGGCATGTGCCACGTTCCATCAATTATTTTAATTTGAGGATTATTTAAATTTTTTTTTAACCAATCTATTTCTATTAATTCATTCATTTAATCCAACTAGGAATAGGTAATTTTTTACTTTTTAAAAATTTTTTATTATAAATTTTACTAAAATATCTAGTGCCATAATCGCATAGTATAGTAACAATAGTTGCACCTGGCCCTAATTTCTTTGCCAACTGGATTGCTCCCATAATATTAATTCCAGTCGATCCACCCATAATTAATCCTTCTTCTTTTAATAAATCAAAAACAATTTTTAACGCATCAGTGTCATTAGCTTGAAAACTTTCATCGATTTCCGCCTTTTTTAGATTTTCTGTAATCCGACTTTGTCCGATACCTTCTGTAATAGAATTACCGCTAGATTTAAGTTCACCATTCACATAATAGTTATGTAGTGCAGAACCCATAGGATCAACTAAACCTATTTTTATTTTTTTATTCTTTTTTTTTAAAAAAGAACCAGTTCCAGCAATAGTTCCGCCTGTTCCAACAGAACAAATACAACCATCAATTTTTCCTTTTGTATCTCTCCATATTTCTGGACCTGTAGTTTCATAATGGGCTTGAAAATTTGCTAGATTATCAAATTGGTTCGCCCATAAAACACTTTTGTTTTTATTTTTTTTCTTAATTTTTATTGATA
>CAZWXP010000101.1:0-8663 GCA_964637965.1 uncultured Alphaproteobacteria bacterium
TTTCTCTTTATGGACAATTAAATGAAACATCACTTGTTTTTGTTTTTATTTTTTTAGCTATTTTTTTAATGTTAGCAATTTATGGTTATGATCCTAGTAGGGGATTCATTACAAAGAAGAAAATTTAATTTTTATTATGACTAAAATTATATTTTTATTATTAAGTTTATTTTTTATTTCAAATAATATTTTTGGAAAACCACCAGGTAAAGAACAAAATCCAGATTGGCCATGTATACAAGTTCTTGTTAAAGAGTTGAGTTGGGGATCGATATGGACCGGGCCACCACTTGATGAAAATTCTTCTAAATGGTCAGATAATGAAAATTTGAAAGTTCTTGCTAAGAAACTTATGAATAGAAGAACCAAGGAAAATGAAGGTATTTTTGAATTAAAAAATTATATAAAAAAAAAATAATTCACCAAATGAACTTACGGAATTATTTCACTCTTTATTTGATACAACTAATGATATTTGGAGGAATAGGGTTACAAAATTGTTAAATTTTGGAAAAAAACAAAGATTAACATCAGAAAAAATATCTTTGAAATTAGAGAAAATAAAAGAATTATCAAAGGATTTTAATACAAATAAAGATGAAATAGAAAAATTAGAACAGGAACAGTTTTGGGATATAAGAAGATTTGAAGATAGAAGAAATTTGTCTGATTCTTTATGTGAACAACCTAGGTTTTATGAGAAAAGATTAGGTGTTTATTCAACAATTATTCTTGAAAATATAAATTAATTGACGATATTATTTTTACAGATGATAACGTAACATTACCGAAATAAATTAGATAACTTTTTGTTTTTAAAATATGTTTATTTATTATGCTTAGAAATTTAGTAATTTTTTTTATTTTTTTATTTAGTTCAATTGTTTTTGCAGAAGATGAAGACGAAACAATCCTTCTCCCTGATATAGAAATTCAATCATCGATTGGCGATAGAACCCGCCTAACGCCAGGAACTACTAATTATATAGGAAGAGATTCAATAGACAAATCAAGACCATTATCGGTAGGTGAAATACTAGAAGAAATTCCAGGAGTTGTATCAGAAATGGATGATGGTGATACACGTAAGGGTAACTTTGGTATTCGTGGTGCACATTCTAGAAGATCAAGAAAAATAAGTGTTTACGAAGATTATAATCCTCTAAATTTTGCCCCATATACTGATCCAACAACTCATTATATACCGCCTGACGAGAGAATTGGTGGGATAGAAGTTATTAAAGGATCAGGACAATTAACACATGGACCACAAACAATGCATGGAATAATTAATTTTTTAAATCACAGACCTCCAAAGGAAGGAAGAGGTAAAATTATAACTTCTTTCGGAGAATCTAATGTTGGTCCGAGGCAACAATATCATGTCCGATATGGAAGGAACTTGGGAATTCTTGGTAATTGGCAAGGAATGTTTACAAGACATGATAACAGAGGCCCTGTAAAAGGAGATATTGTAAAATTTCATGACATTTTTGTAAATGGAGATGTTGATTTATCTAGCAATCAAAAAATCTCAGTTGGTTTAAATTATAATCATGAGAATTCAGAATATGCTGAAGGAGGCCTAGGGCTATCACAATATAATGCAGACCCGTATATGGGAAACAATAGACTATTTGATGATACTTTTGAAATGGATATTGTAAGGAGTAGTTTGGCCCATAGCTATTATGCTAGTGATACGTTAAAAATAGATACAAATTTTTATTATAATTTTGTTAATAGACAACGTTGGTCACAAACTGATAATGAATCTGCCGGATTAGTTATAAGAGAAGATATTGATTGTGATGATGAAGGGTCAAGAGTCGACGTTCCTGGCATATCAAATACTAATTGTGGGTACAAAAATACCCCTAGAAGATATCATACAGCTGGTTTAGAAACCAGATTTTACAAAGATATTAATTTGTTTGGATTAGATAATAATTTGAAATATGGTGCAAAATTTGAGTTTGAAAAAATTGAAAGAAAAGCAAGAATTACTGGAAGTGATAAAAAACAAACAGGAACACAAGTAACCGAAGATGAATATGCAAAAATGAGCGAAGATGCAGAAGTATATGCATTTGCATTGTATTTAGAAGACGATATTCACACTAACGATAAACTTATTTTAACTCCAGGTTTAAGATACGAAAGTTATTATTTAATTCATAATGATAGAGAAAGAAGAGATGGATGTGGAGAAACAGGTGTTACCGATTGTAATAATTATACTTCATATGAAAAAGACGAATACATTCTTTTACCCGGTTTAGGATTTACTTATGAGGCAAACAAGGAAAATCAATTATATGGTGGAATTCATATGGGTATGGCTCCACCTGCAGTGGGCGATGCTGGTTATAGACAAATTTCAAATTTAAAATCTCAAAAAAGTTTTAATTTTGAACTTGGTGTGATTAACAACAGCTTTGAAGATAAAAGTGGATTAACTTTTGAAGTTGCTGCCTTAAGAACAGATGAAAGAAATAGACCTGTTAAATCTTCGTTAAGAACTACTGGGACTGGATCAACTCTTAAGAATATTGGCACCACCTTCACAGATGGTGTTGAATTTTCTGCAAATTGGGATCAATCAATATATTCTAAAAATCGAGGAAGTTGGTTTGCAACAGTAAATTATAGTTTTATGTATCCTAAATTAAAGACACATCAAAAAGGTGAAAGATCAAGTGATGATGCAGGTTCTCCTATTATTGTTGATGATATATATGAAAATGATATTCCTTTTGTTCCACGTCATAAGGGGTTAGTGACTGTAGGATACGGTATACCTAACAAGTGGAATATAAGTACGACTGCAAGATATCGTGGAAGTTATTATACTGATATAGATAATACAAAAGCAGTTGGGCAAAATGGACGTTGGGGCAACGTCGATGATCACTGGACAATAAATACACGAGGAAATTATACTTTACCAAAATTTAATGATTCCACTTTGTATCTAAGTGTAACAAATCTTTTTGATACTGTTTATATTTCATCTATTTCAGCAGAAGGATTAAAAGTCGGTAATGGTCGTTCAATTATGACAGGTATTGAATATAATTTCTAAATATACAGTTAAATCATATACTTATATTTTTTTTTTTTTTTTTAAATTGCCATTTTTTTGCCAAAGAAATAATTATATTAAATAATGTGTTGGGAAATTTTTTTCTAGCATGATTATTAACTTTGTATAGGGAGAATACACATGACTAGGTATACACGTAAAGTATCAGAAGTTGCTGTTGGTTTAGAAATTAACAGCTACGCTTGTGCAGAAGTCTAATAAAAAGACTAAGTCAAGCGTTTAATCGATTAAACGTAAGCCCTCACTAGTAATACGATGACTATGAAAGTTTTAGTATTAGGTTCGGCTGCTGGTGGGGGTTTTCCACAATGGAACTGTAATTGTTCTAATTCCGCTGAAGCAAGAAAAAATCCAAAACGAGCAAAACCAAGAACCCAATCTTCGATTGCTGTATCTGTTGATGATGGCAAAAATTGGTTTTTATTTAATGCATCACCAGATTTAAGACAACAAATCAATGATAATTCTGCTTTGCAACCAAACAATGGCATTCGTCATTCTCCAATTTTAGGAGTTTTTATAACTAATGGAGACATTGATCATATAGCAGGACTTCTTAATTTGCGAGAAAGTCATCCGTTGTCAATTTATGCTACAAAAAAAGTTTTAAGTATATTAAAAAGCAATTCTGTTTTTGAAGTTTTAAATCACGAATTTGTCGAAAGAAGAGAAGTTACGTTAAATGAGAGCATATTATTAAAAGATAAGGATAATAATTCTACCGGGATTGAAGTGGAGGTTTTTTCAGTTCCTGGAAAAATAGCACTTTTTCTTGAAGATAAGAATAAAGGAAATAATTTTGGAACAGATCCAGAAGACACAGTAGGATTGAAAATTATTGATGTTAAAACAAAAAAATATTTTTTTTATATACCAGGCTGTGCTGACATGACTGATGATTTAAAGAATAAAATAAAGGGTGCCCCAATGGTTTTATTTGATGGAACGCTTTGGACAGATGATGAAATGTTAAAAACAAAAGTAGGAGTTCAAAAGACTGGACAAAGAATGGGCCATATGAGTATGTTTGGTGAAAAAGGTACAATAGAAATATTTAAAAATTTAGATGTAAAAAAAAAATATTTTATACATATTAATACTAATAACCCTGCTTTATTAGAAGACTCTGTCGAGAGAAAAAAAATTAATGAAGAGGGCTGGGAAGTTAGTTATGATGGAATGGAGATAAATTTATGAGTGAAGCAATTGATTATAATAAATTATTAACCAAAGGAGAATTTGAGTTACGTTTAAGAAATATAGGTGAAACCAGATATCATAATCTTCACCCATTTCACAAACTTTTACATGGAGGAAAGCTTAATAAAGGACAAGTTCAAGCTTGGGCATTAAATAGATATTATTATCAATGTAGTATTCCAATAAAAGATTCAGTTGTAATGTCTAGAATGAAAGATCCCGAATTGAGACGAATATGGAGAAAACGTATTATAGATCATGATGGAGAAAGTGAAGATACAGGTGGCATAGAAAGATGGTACAAATTAACGGACGGGTTAGGATTAGATAGAGAATATGTAAAATCAACGGATGGAATTTTGTCTACTACAAGATTTGCAGTAGATGCATATGTTAATTTCGTAAAAGAAAAATCTTTATTAGAATCAATTACTTCATCTTTAACCGAACTTTTTGCACCTGGAATTCATAAGGAAAGAATATCTGGCATGCTGGAAAATTATGACTTTATTAACGATGATATCATGGCCTATTTTAAAAAACGTTTGTCGCAGGCTCCTGATGATGCAAAATATGTTTTAGACTATGCTCTAGAACATGCTAAAACAAGACAAGAACAAGAAGATGTTTGTAATGCTTTAACTTTTAAAACTCAAGTTCTTTGGAGCATGTTAGATGCTTTACATTTTTCATATCATGATCCAGGAATTATTCCTCCTGGAGCTTTTAAACCAAAAGAATAATTAAAATGAAAGAAAGATTGTTATTAAAAAACGAAACTATTCCTGTCATTCCAGATCATGTACGATTTGAGTTTAATGAAGTAAGAAAAGAATGGGTTTTCTTAGCTCCAGAAATAGCTTTATATCAAGACCCAATAGCAACAGAAGTATTAAAAAAATGTGATGGTAAGATTAGTATACAATTAATAGGAGAAGATTTAGCAAAAAAATATAAAGCTCCAGTTGAAAAAATTGTTGAGGATGTTATCAAGATGTTGCAAGATTTAGCTGATAAAGGATTTTTAAAAGAATGTTAAAAAAATTAAAATTACAAGCCCCTCTGGCAGTTTTGGCAGAATTATCTCACAGATGTCCGCTAAGCTGCGCCTATTGTTCTAATCCAATTGAACTTATACAAAAAAATAAAGAACTAGAAACTAAAGATTGGTTAAGAGTAATAGATGAAGCTGCTGATATGGGAATTTACCAAATCCATTTTTCTGGAGGTGAACCAACAGCTAGAAAAGATTTAGAAGAAATGGTTGAACATGCGCATAAGAGAAAATTGTATACTAACTTAATTACCTCTGCAGTTTTATTAACTCGTGAACGACTTGAGAAATTGAAAGATTTAGGTTTAGAACATGTTCAAGTTAGCTTTCAGGATAGTGAAAGTGAGAATGCAAATAGAATTGGTAATTTTAAAAATGGACATCAAAAAAAACTAGAAGTGTCAAAATGGGTTAGAGAACTTGGGCTTCCACTTACAATAAATGCAGTAATGCATAGGCAAAATCTACATAATTTAGAAAATATGATAAAAATGGCAAAAGATTTAGATGCAGATCGCCTAGAAGTTGCAAATGTCCAATATTACGGCTGGGCTCTAAAAAACAGAGCTGCTTTTATGCCTACTAAAGATCAATTAGAAAAATCAATGGAAGTAGTTGAAAAAGCTAGAAAAAATTTAAAAGGAATTTTAGCAATTGATTATGTTTTACCTGACTATTATGCAAAAAAACCAAAATCTTGCATGGGCGGATGGGGTAGACAATTTCTAAATATTGATCCCGAAGGAAATGTTCTTCCATGTCATGCAGCTCAAACTATAAAATTTTTTAAATTTGATAATGTCAAAGATAAAAGCCTTTCTTGGATTTGGGAAAATTCAGAACCTTTTAATAAATTTAGAGGCACTGATTGGATGCCTTCACCATGTAAAACTTGTGATCGAAGAGAAATAGATTGGGGCGGGTGTCGTTGCCAAGCATTAGCATTAACTGGGGATGCAGGCGCAGTTGATCCAACATGTGAATTTTCACCTTTACATGAAAAAATATTTGGTTCAGCTACTGAAGAATCTAGCCAGGAAGCACCTGAATTTATCTATAGATTACCATCTAACAAAGAAGTAGAACCTGTTAAAAAATAATTATTTTTTTAAAGGATTTCCTAAATCATCTAAAAGTGGAATATTATATTCTCTTAGTATTTCATTAATTTCTTTTTGATTATCTTTGATTAGATTATTAATAGTTTTTCCCCATTCAGGTTCATTTCTTCTTATACCCATTGTAAATCTATAAATCATTTTTCCTCTTCCAATATTTGCAATATTTGATAATGGAACAAGTTTAATTTTTTTATTTATTTTTTTTGATTCATAGCCAGCAAGAGGGCCCCAAAGAATTGCCATATCTATTTTTCCTTCTGCCAAATCTTTTGTCATATCAATCCATGGTTTTTGTTTTCTTGGATCTGCCGCTTGTAAATAAAATTTAGTTTGTTTTATTAAGCCATGTTTTGCAACATGACTAGAAGGAGGAGTTGCGTGAATAATTCCAATTTTATAGTTTTTTTCTTTAATTATCGGATCAGCAAATGATTTCACATCAATATTTTTTTCTTCTAAGGTCATCATCATATAAGTTGAAATATAAAACGGATTAGTGTTTTGCACTAGTTCATGAATTGCAGGAAATGTTATTATAAGATCACAAGTTTTAGCATCTAAAGTTCTTCTAACAAAACCCGATGTCATTGGATACCAAGAATAAGGTACAGGGAGAGCTCCTAATTTTTTTGCAAATAACTTAGCAATTTTATTTTCGTATCCTTCTAATTTTTGATTGGAATATGGTAGATTATTTGGGTCTGCACAAATTCTTAGAATTGTTTTAACTCCAACTTCACCAGTAATTTGCTGTGCGCTATATGATACGTTAAAAGAAAATAATAGGTAAAAAGTACCTAATAAAATTATTTTAAATGTATTGAACAAACCCGATTTATTTTAACTGCCAACCTTTTCCAGGACGATTTGTAGTTGTTAGTTTACCTTCAGCCATAGCTGCTATATAGCCATAAATACCATCTATATTAGTCATAACATCTGTAACTTCTCCATGACCAGGCATAACGTTTACAGTTCCACCAGCCATTTCTCTTTTATAACCGTTAACAACTGTATCTAAAAACCAATCATATGGCGTATCATAACTTTGCCCGTTTCCCGTCTTTTTTCCTTCTTTAGCGTATTTGTATGAATCTAGAAGATTAGGTGCAAACGAACTTCCTCTTGCGGCTTTTCCATGACAAACATGACAGTTTTGATGAAAAATTCTATATCCATAATATGATTCTTTGTTAATAGCTTGTTTTTCACTTCCTTCAGCATTAGGGTTTTCAATTACATAATATGGTTTTTCTGGGCTCCATTCAAAATTAGCATGACCATCAGCCATAACTTTATTACTAAAAAAAGTACAGATAAAGAAACTTAAAGTTAAAAAAACAAATTTATTAAAATACGAAATCATATTTACTCCCTAATAAAAACTCTACAAAAATAATAAATTTAATTCTAAAAATAACAATCTTTTTTTTTAAAAAAAAAGCTCGGAAAAAAACCCCGAGCTTTTTTGAACTTAACTAAACGATATTAAAGACTGAAAACAGTCAAAGTACCGCCAAGTCTTGTGTAATTGTGAAGTGCTTTGTATGCACCCACAGCGCCTAGACCCGCTGTTTCTTCAGTAAGACCAGCTGCTAGACCAATTCCGGCCCAACCGCCAACACCTGAAAGCACACCGATGTATTGTTTACCTCCATGTGCCCAACCGTTAACATTACCGATGATTCCAGAAGGTGTACGGAATTTCCAAAGCGTTTTACCATTAGCAGGATCAACAGCTTTTATGTAGCCTTCAAGAGTTCCATAGAACCATACGCCACCACCAGTTGTAAGAGCGCCACTCCATACAGAGAAAGGCTCTTTTTTAGACCAGTTTATTTTACCTTTATGTGGGTCCCAGCTAATAAAATTACCTAGGTGAGTACCACCTGGAGCAGGATACATGCTCAAAGTAGCTCCAACATAAGGTTGTCCCGCTGTATATGAAACACGGAAAGGTTCATAGTCCATACAAACGTGATTTGTAGGAACTGCAAATGTATCAGTGTTTGGGTCATAAGCAGCAGGTTGTTGGTCTTTAGTACCAAGAGCTGCAGGACAGATGTTTTTAGTATTTACATCTTCACCACCAGCTTCTGTGCTGTACTTCTTAACACGATCATGAAGACCAGCTTTTAGGCTTTGACCTCTGGACCAGTTAGTAGCAGGATCATATTTCTCT
>CAZWXP010000102.1:0-3508 GCA_964637965.1 uncultured Alphaproteobacteria bacterium
AGATGACGAATTTGAAAATAATTTAGATCCTAGATTTACATTTAAAGATTTTGTGGTTGGAAAATCTAATGAACTTGCGTTCTCTGCAGCTAGAAGAGTAGCAGATTCTGAAGATGTTCCTTTTAATCCTTTATTTTTATACGGTGGTGTCGGATTAGGCAAAACCCATTTAATGCATGCAATTGCTTGGCAAAGAAAGAAATTAAATCCTAAATTTAAAATTTTATATTTATCAGCTGAAAAATTTATGTACGAATTTATAAAAGCTCTTAGATTGAAAAATACAGTTGCTTTTAAAGAACAGTTTAGATCTGTCAATTTATTAATGATTGATGATGTTCAATTTATTATTGGTAAAGAATCTACACAGGAAGAATTTTTTCACACATTTAATGCATTAGCTGACCAAAATAGACAGATGGTAATTTCTGCAGATAAATCACCTTCAGATCTTGAAGGATTAGAGGAAAGATTAAGATCAAGACTTGGTTGGGGACTAGTAGCTGATATCCATCCTACTACTTATGAATTAAGATTAAGTATAATTGAAGCAAAAATTGAGAAATATAATATTGATTTACCTAAAGATGTAATAGAATTTTTAGCTCATAAAATTACTTCAAGTGTACGAGAACTTGAAGGTGCTTTAACAAGATTGTCAGCTCATGTAACTTTGGTAGGTAGATCAGTAAACTTAGAAATAGCCGAGGATTTGCTTCAAGATTTATTAAGAGCAAGTGATAGAAGGACAACTATAGATCAAATACAAAAAAAAGTTGCCGAGCATTTTAATGTTAAATTATCAGATATGCACTCATCTAGAAGATCAAGAACTGTAGCCCGACCAAGACAAATAGCTATGTTTTTATCTAAAAACTTAACAACAAGATCTTTACCTGAGATTGGTAGAAAGTTTGGAGGTAGAGATCATACAACAGTAATTCATGCTATAAAAAAAGTAAAAGAATTAGTAAAAAATGATTCAAGTCTCTCAGAGGATATAGAAATTTTAACTCGGTCTTTACAAAGTTAATTTTTTTATTTATTTAAAAATCTGCTATAATAAATTTTTTTCTAAATTAAATGAAATTACAACTATCAAAATCTAATTTTGTAAAATCACTTTCATTTGTTCAAAATATTGTTGAAGGAAAATCTACAATACCTATTTTAGCAAATGTTTTACTTGAGGCTAAGCAAGGAAGATTAAATATATCCGCAACAGATATGGATATAACAATTTTTGATAAAATTAAGATAAATAATATTGACTCTGAAGGTTCAACAAGTGTTCCTGCGCATACTTTATACAATGTTATTAAAGAATTGCCAGATGATAACCCCATTGATTTAAGTTATGATCAAAGTAATAAAAAGTTGCACTTGATGTCATCGAAGTCAAAGTTTGTTTTTTCATGTCTATCTAAAGAGGAATTTCCTATTTCATCAACAGAAACTTTTAAAACAAGTTTTGAATTAGAACCAGAAATTTTAAAAGAAATAATTGATAAAACATATTTTGCTTCATCTAATGAAGAAACAAGATATTATTTAAATGGCCTTTATATACATACAGCATCTGCAAATAACAAAAATTATTTAAGAGCAGTTGCGACTGATGGACATAGATTAGCGCAGTACCAAGTAAGTTCTCCAGCTACAATAACAAAAGATAATTTTGGTGTAATTGCACCAAAAAAATTAATTTTCGAATTAAGAAAATTAATAGAAGATATAAAAGAAAATGTAAGAATTGATTTATCAGATAGAAAAATAAGATTTTCTTTTAACGAGACAATCCTAATTTCAAAATTAATTGATGGGAAATTTCCTGATTACGAAAAAGTTATACCTAAAAATACAAGTAATGCCTTTTCTATCAATAGAAAAAAATTTTTAGAATCTATAAATAGAATTTCAACTATTTCTTCAGAAAAATCGAGAGCAATTAAATTGAATTTAAATAAAGATAAACTAACAATATCAGCAAACAATCTTGAAGAAGGGGGAAGCGGAGTTGAGGAAATAAATATAAAATATAACGGTCCAAGTTTAGATATAGGATTTAATTCTGGATACCTTAAAGAAATAATTAATCAATTCACACTAGAAGAAATTACGATTTTATTCTCAGATTCCACTGCACCCACAATTATCAAAGATAGCTCGAAAGCTGAGAGTCTGTATGTTTTAATGCCTATGAGAGTATAAATATTTATGAAATTAAGATCTATTTATTTAGAAAACTTTAGATCTTATAAAAAAATAAATATTAAATTTAAAAAAATTAAATTTGTTATTTTAACTGGAAAAAATGGTTCAGGAAAAACAAATTTACTTGAAGCAATATCTTTTTTATCTCCAGGTAAAGGTTTAAAAAATTGTAAATTAGAAGAAGTTATTAATAATAATTCAAAGCAAGGCTCTGCATTCTTTATAATTGAAAATGAAAAAGAAAAAAATGAGATTGGTATAGGATTTTTTAATGAATCTAAGGATAATAGATCTCAATTAAGAAAAGTAATTCATTTAAATGGAAAAAAATTAAAAAAACAAAGTAACCTGGCAAATTTTGTTTCTTTAATTTGGTTAACTCCAGAAATGGATATTTTTTTTAGGACAAATTCATTATTTAGAAGAAAGTTTATTGATAGATGTATTTTTAATTTAAATCCCGATTATTTGGACTATTTAAGAATTTATGAAAAAAATTTAAAGGAAAGAAGCAAAATATTAAAAGATTTATCCTCAAATGGTTTCTTTTATGAAAAAGGAAAAAATATTGAAAAAGATTTATGGTTAGAAAAAATAGAAGAAAAATTAGTTAATGAGGGAATAAAAATTTTTTTAGAAAGAATTAAATTTTTAGATGATTTTAATTCTTTATCAAATAATTTCAAAAATTTTCCAAAAATAAAAATTTTTTTAACAGGAAAAATAGAAAAAATTTTATCTTCTGGTAATTTAGAATTAGGTAAAAAAATATATCTCCAAAAATTACTTAATTGTAGAAAAATTGATTCTATTAAAGGAAACATTACTTATGGCCCAAATAAAAGTGATTTAAAAGTTATTTTTTTAAAAAAGAAAAAATTTGCTGAAAAATGTTCAACTGGAGAACAAAAAATTATTTTAATATCTTTAATTATTCAATTTTGTAAATTAATGAATAACAATGAAAATTACCCGCTTCTTTTGCTTGATGAAGTGGTAGCTCATTTGGATAATAAGGTTAAATCAAACCTATTTGAAGAATTAAAAACTTTAAAAAATCAAGTATGGATGTCAGGCTCAGATAAAAGCCTTTTTTCTGGTATAATTAACAATGAAAAAGTAATAAATTTAGAAATTGAAGATTTGTTAAAACAATAATAAAATATAGTTATGAGTAGATCTAAAGAAGTACCTTTAAAAAAAAATAATAAATACGAATCAGATTCAATTAAAGTTTTAAAAGGTTTAGAACCAGTAAAGAAGAGACCCGGAATGTATATCGGAGATACAGAAG
>CAZWXP010000103.1:0-2709 GCA_964637965.1 uncultured Alphaproteobacteria bacterium
ATCGGTTTAATTTTTTTTTCAATAGCTCTAATTATATTAAATAAAATAAATTTAACACCTGTTAATAATTTAAAAATAATTTTAAATGAAATAGTTTATAGAACTTCATTTATAGTTTCTATACCTGAAAAAAAAGTAGAAGATTTTTCAAATATAATTAACGAGCATTATTCTGTTTACAAAGAATTTAAAGAAACAAAAAAAAAATTAAACCAATTAGAATCTGATAAATATGAAACGAAATTTTTAATAGAAGAAAATATACGTCTAAAAAAATTAATAGATGAATACATTATTGATTCTAATGAATTAGTAGCCAAAGTATTAATAGATAAACAAAGTCCTTTTTTAAGATCAATTATTGTTAATAAAGGATCAAAAGACAATATTAGTCTTGGAATGGCAGTACTAGATGGAAGTTATTTAATTGGAAAAATTGTTGAGGTAAATTATTCTACTTCAAGAGCTTTGTTAATTTCAGACTTAAATAGCAAAATACCAGTAACTATTGAACCTGGAAATATCCAGTCAATTTTATCAGGCACAAGTAAAGAAAATGGCAAGATAGAATATTTGGAGAGCGATATTTTAATTGCAGATAAAAGCATAGTTTATACTTCAGGCTCTGGAGCTCTATTTAAGGCCGGAATTCCAATAGGAGTATATAACAAAGGAGAAGTTAAGTATTTTTCCAGGCTATCACAATTAACATTCGTTAAATTAATTTCGTTTAAACAGGATGAATATTGATGAGCATTAAATTTAAAACTTCAATTTTAGATCGAATATTAATTTATTTACCATTGTTACTACTTTTTATTTCTGTGTTTAATGAATTTGATTTTAATTATTTTAACTACAAATATTTTTCATTTAATTTTCCATATATTTTGATTTTTTATTGGAGTCTTAAAAGAATTGAGTCATTAGGATATGGATATATATTTACGGCAGGATTATTTAATGATGCTGTACTTGGTTTTCCAATAGGAATAAGTAGTTTAACTTATTTATTAATTTGTGGTTTTGCAGCCTATTTAAAAAATATAACTTTAAGACCAAATATTATCAAAGATTGGTTTTATTTTTTATTTACTATTTTAGTTGCAACTTCAATAAACTATTTTTTATTAGTTTTATTTTTTTCAATAGAATTAAATTATTATGAACTTTTAGGAAATGTTATATTTACATTTTTTCTATATTATATTTTTAGTCATATTTTTGACTTTTATCAAAAAATAGCTTTTAGGAAAAAAAATGATTAAAGGTGGTGGAGAATATTCTAGTTTTAAAAAAACAAATATAATTAATAGAAGAATGTTTATTTTTTCTGCTGCAAAAGCAGTTATTTTTTTTGGAATTATTAGGAGAATGTTTTCACTACAAATTAGTGAGAATAAAAAATATTTAACACTTTCTGATAAAAATCGATTGAGGGAATGGCGACTTGCACCTGTTAGAGGAGAATTCGAAGATTTTTTTGGAAACACTATCGCAGGGAATCTAAAAGTTTATCAATTGCACGTAATACCAGAACAAGTAGAAGATTTTAGATCCTTAATGGTACGTTTAAAAGATATTTTGAACTTAGATAATAAAAAATTACAAGAATTAATTAAGAAAAAAAATCGACAAAAACCTTGGCAAACTTTAGTAATTTCTAAAAATTTATCGTGGGGTGAATTTTCAAAAATTAATTTTTATTTACATGAATTGACAGGAGCAAAACCAGTTTTAACAGTTGGAAGAAATTATCCATTTAAAGAAAATTTTACTCATATTTTAGGATATGTTTCTGAACCAAGCATTAAAGATTTAGTAAATAACGAAACTATAAAAAAAAGAAATGTACCTGGACTTAGAGTAGGAAAAACTGGTTTGGAAAAATCTTTTGAGAATGAATTAATTGGCACAAATAGTATTCAAAGATATGAGGTAAATGCTTATGGAAAAAGAATAAACCAAATAGATTTTGAAGAAGGAAATAAAGGAAGCACTATTAAACTTACTATAGATACTGAAGTACAAAAATTTACTAATAAACTATTAAAAGATAAGTCAGGATCAATTTCAATTATGGATATTTATACTGGGGAAATGATAGCTATGAATTCTTCTCCGTCATTTGACCCCAATTTATTTTTATATGGAATTGATAAAGATAAATGGAAAGAAATTAATAAAAATCCATTAAAACCGCTTATAAATAAATCAGTTGCTGGACTTTATTCTCCAGGATCAACAATAAAGCCAATCGTTGCACTTTCAGCCTTAGAAAATGATGTAATTACGCCGAAACTAAAAGTTAACTGTAAAGGACACAAACATCCTTTGGAATTATATGGAATGAAATATCACTGGTGGAAGAAAAATGGACACGGATATATGTCATTATCTAATGCAATCAAACAGTCTTGCGACACATATTTTTATGAAGCTGCAAGATTATTAGGTGTTGATAGATTAAATGAAACCGCAAAAAAATATGGTTTAGGAGATAAAGTTTTAGGAAATATTTTTTTAGATGAAAAAAAAGGAGTTGTACCTTCTACTAAATGGAAAAAAGAGGCTATAGGTCAAAATTGGTATTTAGTAGAAACATTGATAAATGGTATTGGACAAGGATATATACAAACAACTCCTCTGCAGTTATGTTTAATGACAGCTCAACTTGCAAACGGAGGTCATAAAATTTATCCAAAAATA
>CAZWXP010000104.1:0-5566 GCA_964637965.1 uncultured Alphaproteobacteria bacterium
ACAAACCCCGTTGCTCCTGTTATAAGTGTTTTCATTTTTTAAAAAAATATTTTTCTAAAGGTAATAAAATAGTTAAGTTCGCAAGATAAATAGAAAATATAGAAATAATTAGAAGTTTTCCCATACTTGCAGTACCGACATGTGATGAAAGTGATAAAACAAAAAAAGTCCCCAATGTTGTTAATAAACTAAAAACAATTGCTCGAGGCGTTGTACTATTTGCAAAATAATCATCTAATGTTTCAAATTTCTCTGTCCTTAAAATAGTTTGAATGGATGTTGCTGCGCCTAAACCAAAAAGTAGAGGTAGTGCAATAATATTTGCAAAATTCAAATTAAGCCCCAGTAAAGTCAAGAATGATAAGGAAAATAATAAAGCAGCAACTAAATTAATAAATACTATAAAAACTTTTTTAAAATTTCTTAAAGCAAAAAATAAAAAAAATGTTGTTAAACATATTGAAATTATCATAGCTTGTTCAAATGATTGTAATATTGTTTTGCCTGCACGGTATGTTGTAAATGCGCCGCCAGAAATATTTGGAGTAATTTTAAACACAGATTCAACAAATTCTTTTTTATTAGTTTGATTATCAAGATTCTTAGAAGGTATAATTTCTAATCTATATTTAAATGCTGTTTTATATCTTTTTAATAACTGAATATCAATATTGTCGTATGAAATTTTTTCCGCTTTAAGACTTTCATTAAATTTTTGTATATTAGTTATAAAGTAATCAAAGATTTTTGATTCAACATCATCAACTTGTCTTGGATTCCAATATAAAATATGTCCTTTCAAATATTTAATATATGAAGTATCAATTTTTTTTTCGTTGCCTTTTTTCTCAATACTTTTTAATAATTCAAGAATTTTATTTTGTTCTTCTTTCCAGAGAGCGTCTTTCTCTGGATCGCCTTCATACCTTAAAAACAAAGGAGTTTCAGTGGATAATTTAATTTCAGGAAAAAAAGTCTTAAACTGATCTAAAATTTCTAATTTTTCATCTTGGTTTTTAGGAATAAGATCTTTAAAGTAAACTACTTCTTTTACTTCATCTAAGTTTAAAATCTTTTTTTTTAATTCATTAGCTTTGATAATATTATCTGTTAAAACATCAACGCTATGCGGGTTTATGGTTTGATCTTTGATCAAATCGTTCATTGTTATCACAGAAGTGCTTTCTTGATTGCGTAATTTTATTGGATCATTATCAAATTGGATATTTTTTAAATTAAATATAGAAAATAAAAGAAAAAAAACAGATAAAGTGAAAAAAATTTTACTATTTCTTTTAAAGAAAGACATAAAGCCTACAAAATAAAAATCTCTTAAATTATCTTTTGTATAATTGTTTAATTTTTGATTAGAAAATTTTTTTATTAAAATTAAAAAAGACGGTAAAAATGATAATGTTAAAAATAATGAAATAAACATTCCTACACCTGCAATAATTCCAAGTTGTGCTAATCCTCTAAAAGAAGTAAAGGCAAAGCTAAAAAAACCTATAGCAACAGCGATTGCAGTTAATAATAAAGCCTTTGTTATACTATTATTTGTTGATAGCAAAAAATCTTTAAATTCTTTGCTAGAGAATTCATATGTTCTTAAAAGATAGTGAATTGAAAAATCTATTCCTAAACCAATAAAAAGTACTGCAAATGCAATAGATATTAAATTTAATTCTTTAAATAAAAATAAAGCAAAAGCAGTTGTACAAATTAAGCCTATTATTAAAGTTAAAAAACTTGCTAATAGATAAAGAGAATTTCTAAAAGCAATTAATAAAAACATAAAAACTAAAATTAGTGAGATAGTTACTCCTATTTTTGCACCATCTCCTAAAGTGTTTAGTTCGTCTTGTTCCATTGGAACTACTCCTGATAATCGAATATTAAAATCTCCAGATTTTGTTAATGCTTCAATTCTTTCTTCTAAAAAATCTAATATTTTTTTTGCAGGAGAAAAGTTTGAAGGATCAAGCTGAGGTTGAATATGAATTATTTCTCTATAATTTGAACTATTCTTATTAGAAAAAAGGTCTCCCCAAGCTATATGACCTTTATTTTCTTTTTCACTAAGTTGCTCAAATAATTTGTTAATTTTTTCTATATTTTCATCACTCAAATCTGCTGATAAAAAAAGATTTATAGTATCTAGAAAATTGTATAAAGATAGATCGCTAGTAAGTCTTGAAATAAAAGGCTGATATCTAGCCATATTATCTAATTTTTCTTCTAATTCTTCTTCTGATAGATACAAAAGCCCATTTTTTTTAAAAAAACCTAGCTCGCTTGGATAAAAAATATTTTTGTATAGATCATTTCCTCTCTGCCCATAATGTTCTCGAACTAATTGCTCATAAAGGGAAGATGCTGCTTCTTTTGCTACATCACTTTTTTTTGCATCAATAACGACAATTATATTATTTGAAAATTGAGGAAACTCTTTTGTAAATGCTATGTCGTTTTTTCTAAATGTCAGTTCTTTGGAAAGTAAATCTGTATTAGATGTATTAACCGAAATATTCTTATAGACAAAACATCCTGCAGTTACAGTAATCAATAAAATAAAAAGAATGAACCTTCTTGGATATGTTAAAACCCAATTAATTAATGAACTGCCCATAGAAGAAATTGTAACTTAAAAAAAATTGATTTAAAAAAAAATATTTATTCTTTTATATATTGTTTGATCCAACCTGGATTATTTATACATCTACCAAATGCAATTTGTTTACAGCATTTAGGGCTATATTCTTTGCCATTTTTATTTCTATATTCATCATATTGCTGACCTCTATATAAGTGTTCTAAAATGTGAGCCTGTTGTTCTCTTCTAGTAAATACTACCTTTTGACTATCACCAGGTTCTTCGAAAGCATCATTATAATCTTGCCAGAAATGCACGAGCTCATGCAACAGTATAGTTCTAATACATAAATCATTGATTGGATCAGCTCCTTCAATCATGTATAAAACTTCTTTTCCTTCAATTTGATTTTCAGTTGGATACCACCCAATAACAGGGCAAGGCTTTTCACATGCAACTTTTGATAACTCTTTATGTGACATAAACTTGATTTCGGGGTGGTAATTTGGTTCTTTAAAATCTACATTTACCACATACAAATGCGATGAAATCCAAACAAAAAGAGATGCTACTACTGTGCTTAAAGAATCCATTAAAATGAAATAATTAAAATTAGTTAAGAATCAATATTTCTCCTATACCTTTGCAATTTATATCACCTAAATATTTTTTTATATAAGTATTAGGAAAAATATCTTTAAATTCATCATTTAATTTTTCTAGATAACTTTGGATAACTTTTAAAAAAATATAATTATTTTTTCCATTATAGTTTAAATAAGATTCTGATAATTTTTGTTTTTCTAAAATAATTGTTCCCCTTTTCATCAAAAGTCCTGCATTGGAACCAATTTTACCTTTAACAATTATTGTTCCTGCAATCATTTGGCAACCAATAAAATCTTTAGCATTTTTTTTAATACAAATAACACCTGATCTCATTTTACACCCTACTCTATGTCCTGCATTTCCTTTAATAATAATTGTACCCCCAGACATTCCTGATTTTTCACCCTGAACTGAACTTCCTAAAAAATCTCCAGTGTTTTTGGTTATCAAAATTTCTCCATTTTTTAAAGAAGATCCTGTGTAATTAGATGAAGATCCGTTAACAATTATTTTTCCACCTTTCATTTTATTACCTAAATAATCTCCCACATCTCCTTTAACTATTATTTTTCCATCTGTCATCTGATCGCCAATAAAGTCACATTTATTTAAATCGCCTTTAAAAAGAATGCCATTTTTCAAGTTTCCGGAGATAGAAAAAAAGTCTGAGATTTCTTTTTTTTCTTTACCGTAAGTAATTTTTAAAGATTTAATACTAGAAATTCTTTTCTTTACAATCTTATTTGAAGTTAATAAACCCAAATTTATTCTATACTTTAATTTCTTTTTTAATTTTAAAACTAAATAACTCATTTCATAATTTTTCTTAAATGAAAATGGTATGGCCCTAACTTTCCACCATAATTACCAGCTGATATTGTTTTTATACCCTTATTATATTTTTTACAAATAATATTAATTCCTTTTTTCATTGCTTGTTCTATGTCTTTTTCATTTGTACCATCAATAACAATTTCTAAAACAGACTCGTTATTTATACTTAATTTTGTTTTTGTAACACCTTTTAATGTCGGACAATATGCATCATTTGTTGATGCTATAAGATTTTTATATTTTGATCCAACTTTTGAACCTGATCTAACAATACCGCCTGGAAATGGTAAAACTATATTATTAACTTTACTCATTTCTTTAACTGCAGCTTCAGCAGATTTTAAAACTTGTTGATTTGAATCACCAATAATTAATATATTCCCTCCTCCAATACCTTTAGCAATGCTTGTTTTATCCTCAATAACAAATTCTCCTTCCATAACAGGTATTCTCCATATTTTTTTATCATAAATTTTTTTTGAAATTTGAAATCCATCTCCGAAATATCTTATTGCATCTCCTAAATTTATTTTCTCATCTGTTTCTATCCCAGAAAAACATGCAGTAGTTGGTGAAGTTAATATACACTGCCCAACTCTTCTTAAAATCTGTTTAGCAAGACCTTTGCTGTCCATAGCAAATAAAAGCACGGCTATTCCAGGTCTACCATCAGGAGTTTTAGAAGATTTAACTTCTTTTTCTATTCCTGCTTCACAACCACAAGCAATCACTGAAGTTGCAAAACCTGTAATATTATTTGCTGCCTGCTTTAACCAATACTTTGAATCTGCTGTAATAATAAGTCTTACCACTTTCATCGGAAAAGCTTCAGCAAAAGTATCCTCAATTTTTATTCCGTTAATAATCATTTCTATTACACTTAATATTCTCAGTCTCTATTCCATAATCCCACAATTCTTGATTTTGTATTTTGAAACTTTCCATTCCTCTTCCCATATATTTTTGAAAATAAGAACTAATTTCTTTTTCAATACTTTTATCAAAATCAGTTTCTGCAGTATAAAGTTTACCATTAAAAACTTTTTGTATTTTTCCATTCTTTACAATTAAATTGCCATCTTTAAAAACCATGAATGGATTTTCAAACATTTCCTCTTTATCTTCTTTATCATTATAAACTGTTATATTTGCTTTAGCACCAACTCCTAAATGTCCAATATTACTTAAACCTAAAACTTTTGCAGGGCCAGCTCTTGTAAGAATTGCGATATCATAAAGATTATATTCTCTTTTTAAATTACCTAGCACTGAACTTTTTTGTGCTTCTTCATTAATTCTCTTAAATTCACTATCTCTATAGGACTTATCCATTAATAGTTTTATTAATTTAGGATAAGCAGTGAATGCTGCACCATTTGGATGATCAGTAGTTAAATAAATTCTCCAAGGTTCCTTAATTAATAAAAATAATTCTAGTCCTATAGCCCATTGAAGAGAATTAACAAAATTTTTATCTTGATATTCAAACGGAACTATGCCGCAACCGGCATCGCATTCAATATCAGAACA
>CAZWXP010000105.1:0-4215 GCA_964637965.1 uncultured Alphaproteobacteria bacterium
ATTATATTTGTAATATCAAAAATTCTTGTAATACTTCCAATTCTTTTTCTTAAACGTTTGCGGGCTTGTAAATTTGAATCCATATATTTTGTAATATGTAGCCTATGTTTTTATCAGTAAAAAAAACTATTTTAATTCTACTTTAGCTCCAACAGCTTCAAGCTTCTTTTTAATCTCTTCAGCTTCTTCTTTTTTCACGCCTTCTTTTAAAGGTTTTGGCGCACTTTCAACTAAATCTTTTGCTTCTTTTAAACCAAGTTCTGTTATTGCCCTAACTTCTTTAATAACATCTATTTTTTTATCGCCAGCCGCAGTTAATTCAATGTTAACAACGCCTCCGCCTGCATCTTCCTCTGTTGCTTCTCCTCCTCCAGCACCAGGTGCGGCAACTACAGCAGCAGGGGCATTTGCTTCAACTCCCCACTTTTCTTCAAGTAATTTGCTTAATTCTGCAGCTTCTTTAACAGTTAACTTAGATAAATCTTCAACAATTTTATTTAGAGTACCACTAGACATATTACCTCCAACAAATTAACAATATTTTTATATTTTTCAACATTATTTTTACAAATTTTTATTTATTATCAGCCTCATTAACATCTGGCTTCGATTCAGTTTCTGGTTTTTTTTCTGGTTTTGCTTCAATTTCTGGTTTTTCTTCTGGTTTTGCTTCGGTTTCTGGTTTTTCATCAGGTATATCAAGCTTAGAGTATTCATTAAAAACCCTAGCTAATTTACTAGCAGAAAATTTTAATGCATAAGCAATATTTCTTGCAGGAGTCTGTATTAAAGATATTAATTGAGCGCGTATTTCATCAAGAGATGGTAACGAAGCTATCTCTAAAATATCTTTTTGTTCTAAAAATTTGTCCCCTGCAAATCCTCCGAGTATTAACAATTCTTTATTTTCTTTAGAAAAATTAACTGCGATTTTTGCTGCTGACATTTCATCTTCTGAATATGCTAATGCAACGGGACCATTAAATAATGATTTAAATTCATTACTTTTATGATCTTTCAGAATTATTTTCATAAGAGTATTTTTAACTATTAAAAATTTTCCCCCAGCTTCTCTAATCTTTATTCTGAGTTCATCTGTTTGAGTGGTTTTTAGACCTGAATAATGGGTAACTACTAAAATACCGACATTATTTAAAATATCTTTAAAATTTTTTACGAACTTTTTCTTTTGTTCTTTTTTCATTAAAGTATCCTCATGTAGGAAATTAAGTTTTTTTTAAAAACACCTACAATCTTTGAATAATTGTCAAAAGTAATTAAAAAAATATATTAATCAAGAAAATTATTTAATATTTTCTATTCGTATACTTGGACCCATTGAAGTACTTAGATAAACTTTATTTATAAATTTACCTTTAATTGTATCAGGCTTTGATTTGTTTACAGCGTTAATAAATTCTTTAAAATTTGATATAAGATTTTCTTCAGAAAAACTCATTTTTCCAATACCAGCTTGAACAATAGCATTTTTTTCTGATTTAAATTGAATTTGTCCTTTTTTAATATTTGTTACAGTTTTAGATAAATCTTCTGTAACAGTTCCTGTTTTTGGATTAGGCATAATACCTAATGGGCCTAATCTCTCTCCTATGACCGCTATATTTTTCATCATTTCTGGAGTCGCAATAGCAATATCAAAATTAATTTTTCCATCTTTTACATCTTTAATTAAATCATCATTCCCTACAAGATCGGCTCCTGCGTCTTTTGCTTCCTGTACTTTTTCCGCCGTTGTGAAAACTGCTATTTTTAGCTTTTTTCCTGTCCCATTTGGTAATTGTGCATACCCTCTTGATAATCCCTCACCTTTGTTTTTTTCTTTATTTAACATTATTGAAACATCTAATGTCTCATCAAATTTTACCGATTTATTTAATTTAAAAGTCTTAATGGCATCATTTATAGATGATGTTTTTATTTCAGAAATTTTTTTTTTATTTTCTAAATATCTTTTACTTCTTTTATTCATTATTTCTTTGTTTCCTCATTTTTTTTATTATCCGCATCAGCTACTTTTTCTCCATCTCCTTGTTCTTCTTTTTTATCTTCAGTAGGTATTGGTTTAATTAATGTTGCTTTTTTTATTTTTTCATCAACAGACAATTTTCCTGTTTCCAAAACTTTATATCCCATTGATCTTGCAGTGCCTGCGATAATTTTTGCTGCCTGATCTACGTCATGGGCATTAAGATCGTCCATCTTTTTCTCTGCTATTTCTTTAATAATAGACATAGGAATTTGACATATTGTTTCTCTTCCTGGATTTCTACTAGCTTTTGTTAAATTTGCTGCTTCTTTTAAAAAATGAGATGCTGGTGGTTTTTTAACTTTGATTTGAAAAGTTTTATCTTTGTAAACAGTAACAATGCAAGGTATTGGCATTCCGGGTTTTTCTTTTTGTGTTTTGGCATTAAAAGCCTTACAAAACTCCATAATATTTAAACCTCTTTGACCTATTGCAGGTCCAACTGGTGGAGCGGGATTAGCTTGTCCAGCAGGTATTTGTAATTTTATATATCCATCAATTTCTTTAGCCATATGCTTTTATACAAATATATTAAATTTTTTCAACTTGTGTATACTCTAGATCTACTGGAGTTGATCTACCAAATATAGAAACAGAAATTTTCAATCTACCTCTCTCTTCATCAACTTCTTCAACAATTCCATTGAAGGATGCAAAAGGCCCATCTATTACTTTTATTTGTTGGCCAACTTCATAAACATATTTAGGAGCTATATACTCAATACTATCATCAGCTTTTTTTAGCATTTTCAATGCTTCATTTTGTGATAATGGAATTGGTTTGTGATCATTGCCAGTAAAACCAGAAATTTTATTTGAATTTTTAACTAGCTGCCATGTTTGATTATTCATAATCATTTTTATTAGCATATAACCAGGAAAGAAATTCTTTTCAGAATTAATTTTTTTTCCTCTTTTTATTTCTACAACTTCTTGTTTTGGGACTTGAAAATCAAAAAAGAATTGGCTTAGAGAGGCTTTTCTAGCATTATCTTGAATTGTTTTTATAGCTTTTTCTTCAAATCCAGATGCGGCTCCAACTACATACCATTTCGCGTTAGGATCATCTTCGCTATCTGTTAATTTATCTTGTTTTTCTTCCTTACTTTCACTTGACTGTTCTTGATTTTCTTCTTCATTTTCTATATTTTTTTTCTCTTCTAAATTATTATCTTGTTCTTGTGCTGGTGCATTAGTTTGTTTTTCTTCTAATTTGGTTACTTGCTCTTCTTTTAATTGATTATCAGAAAGCTCTTTTTTTTGATCAACTTGACTATCTTTTGAATCTTTATTTTCATCAGTTCTTTGTGTATCCATATCATTTTTATCCAAAGATGTTTTTAATTCCTCTTTACTATCATTATTTTTATTATCATCAATCATTTTTTAAAAAATAAATTTAATTATTGTTGAAAAAAACCAATCAACAAACAAAAAGAATAAAGCAGCTAAAATAACCATAAAGAAAATTGATACAGAAGTCATCATTGTTTCTTTCCTTTTTGGCCAAGTAACCTTAGAAATTTCAGATTTCGTTTCGTTTATAAAATCATTAATCTTTTTTAACATAATATCAATAAATGGCAGGAGTGGAGGGACTTGAACCCGCAACCTCCGGTTTTGGAGACCGGCGCTCTACCAATTGAGCTACACTCCTAAAATAGTTATATAAATAACATAGTAAACAAATTAAAAAAATATAATGGAAAAATAAATAAGAAAGGTGTTTTTTGTTTCCGATTTAAGATTTTTTAGCATCAGCTTTAGCTTTTGGTGGTGCTTGATCACCGCCCTTTTCTTTAGCTGGTTTTACATTTTTAGCAGGTTCTCTTTTAGGAGTGCCTTCTATCACTTCACTAACAACTCCTGAACCAACTGTTCTACCGCCTTCTCTAATAGCGAAACGCTGTCCTTTATCCATTGCAATTGGTGACAGTAAATCAACTTCCATTTGTACATTATCACCAGGCATAACCATCTCTATTTTCTCTGGCAAATAAGCTGTCCCGGTAACATCAGTTGTTCTAAAATAAAATTGAGGTCTATAGTTTGTAAAAAATGGTGTATGACGACCTCCTTCTTCTTTTTTTAATACATATACTTCACATTTAAAACTTGTATGCGGCTTAATAGAACCTGGCTTACATAAAACTTGTCCTCTCTCAACT
>CAZWXP010000106.1:0-2841 GCA_964637965.1 uncultured Alphaproteobacteria bacterium
TTAAAAAAAAACGTTTTACCATTTAAGAATTTTTTAAAAAATTATCGGCATATGATTTTTTGATTATTTTTTGCTTCTGCGGTTCAATAACTTTATAATTAATATTATTTTTTTTAGCATAAGCTATGGCTTGATCTTTGGTTGAAAATTGTAGTTTAACTTCGGACATGGTGTCTTTTGAGCTTTCCCAACCCATCAATGGACTTATGCTATTGTCTATTGTTTCAAATATCAGCAGCCAATTTTTGCTATTTCGCTTTCCAGACTGCATTGCTGTTTTGGAAGGTTTATATATTTTAGCTTTTTTCATAATAATATCTGGTCGGGGCGGCAGGATTTGAACCTGCGACCCTCTGGTCCCAAACCAGATGCGCTACCAGACTGCGCTACGCCCCGATAGCTTGTTTTTATAATGTATATAAATCTTTTTAGCAATTGAAAGGTGTTAAATTTCAAATATTTTTTGTGCCTCCTTTAGATGTTTTATTTGAATGGACAAAACATGCTCCCAACTTCTATCCTTAGAAATTAGTAAAAATTTAAAAATAATCATTATTCTTCTTAAAACTTCGCTTATACTGAGAAAATATAAATCTAGTCTTGTGAAAGGTTTCGTTTTATAAATTGAGTTAATTTCTCTTATGTAGCTGGACATGGTTTTTTTCATATTATGCCTGTTTTTTTTTAGCGTAAAACATTGTCTACTTTGCTTTAAAAGAGCAAATGCCAAAGCATAACCTGAATAATTACCACATAAACTTGCAAAATCTAATATGGCTATAGGTGTACCTTTTTTAAAAATAAAATTGTGTGGATGCAAATCTATATGACACAATTGATAATTGCCTTTGTTTATATTTGCTGACTTTGCTTCATTTCTTAGATTTAAAATCATATTCCAATTTGTTTTTACAATAGAAAAATTTTTTTTAAATATTTTTTTCCAATTTTTTTTATTCTTATGTAATTTTTTCAAAAGTTTATCCTCTTCATATGAAAAATATTTAATTTTTTTATATTTATTTAAATATTTAGGATTTTGAGCAGTTATATTAGAAAGAACATTTATTAATTTAACTGTAGTTTTAGAAATCTTTTGAATCTCATTAGATGTTCCAGAAAAATGATTGCCATCAGAAAATTCGTAAAAAGAAAATAATTTTCTATCATGTATAAAATATTTTTTCTTATTTTGTATTGATTTCATTAAAATAATCGGTAAACCACTATTTTTTAATTTTTCTAAAATATAAGATCTAGTTTTCAATAATTTTAAAGCATTTTTTGTATTAACTTTTTCAATTTTGAGCAATAGCTCTTTTTTTTTATTATAGCATATTTTATAATTGAATGAATTAACCTGCTTACGATTATAGATTTTTTTCAATTGAATATTTTTGGCATTTTTAAATAAATAAAAATTTTTTTTCAAAAAAGATAAAAGTTTCACATCTTGATAATTTACCCATTTTATTTTGTGATTAGAAAAAAAATCTTTTGTAAAAATTTTCATTGAACCATATTTGAAAAATTATAATTATAAATAATATATTATTACTATCAAAAAAATTCTATTTAAGAACTTTCAAGTTATACTTTATCAACAACCTATAATAACTCAATAAATCTGGTAAATATTTCTTTACCATTGGTATAACAAATTTATTTATTTCGTGGATATATTTTTTTTTTATTAACTTATCTTTATTTTCATGTAATAAAAATAAATTATCAAATTTATCCATACATTTAACGATTTGAGCAATTTTATTCGTAGAATAAATTTTTTTATAATATTTTTTTAAATAACTCTCATTCCATCTTTTTGATCGATCAATATTTAAACAATCTAAATAATAAACCAATTCATTACCAAACCTTTTTTTTAAAATTTTTTTATGCATGCTTGATACTTCAAGTACATTGTGTAACAAGCTTAAAATTCCTATATCGAGTTTATTTACCATACGTAATTTAATGCAGTACAAAGATACTCTTAATGGATGAGTGAAATAAGCGTAACTATTTTTCTTACTTTTTGTGTGCTTGTATTTAATTTTTTTAGCAAAATTGAATGCCGATATTAGTTTTCTAGATATTTTTTTGTTAAATCGATTGGCTTGAAAAAACCATTCTTTTTCCAGATCGTTGTAAATATTATTATTGTAATATTTCCTTTTAACTATTTCACTTTTAATGCTGGATAAATTAAGTTCGTTTATCATTTATTACAAATGTTAAAGATTTTATCAAAATAAATAGAAAAAAGTAACAAAGGTATGAGTTAAATTAGCGAAAACAATGAAAATCATGTATTCATGCTAAAAAAAACTAATAGTGGAAATAGAATTAATAAAATAATGTATTTAGTAAAATGGTTTTAGCATACAAAAATATAATTTTTGAAAATAATAATTTAGAAAAAAAATTTAAATCACTTGATTTTAAAATAGCTGTACTGTCAAACACAGTAACATTTCAGTTAAATAGCATATTGGAGCATCAATTAAGAAGGAAAAATATCCCAGCCCTAGTAAAAAGTGGTACCTATAATAATATATTACAAGATAGCAAAAATCTTAAAAAAAATAATGCCGTAGTAATTTTTTGGGATTTATCAGATTTTTTTGATGGTCTAAATTATAATATTGAAAATTTATCGGAAAAAAACATCGCTGATGTAAAAAATAAAATTCTTTTACAAATAGACTATGTTTTTGAACAACTTAAAAAAACCTCACTTGTAATATTTAATAAATTTAGTAGTTCGCTTTTTTCTTCATCTGCAATAGAAAATAGCGAATTTAGTAAACTAGCCGAAGAATTAAACAATTATATTTT
>CAZWXP010000107.1:0-3764 GCA_964637965.1 uncultured Alphaproteobacteria bacterium
TTTTAAAACAAAAAAAGATATGCCAATTGGTTGTAAAGTTACTTTAAGAAAAAAAAGAATGTACGAATTTATTGATAGATTAATTAATATTGCCTTACCAAGAACTAAAGATTTTTCAGGTTTATCTGAAAAGAATTTTGATGGTCTTGGAAATTATACTTTTGGTGTTAAAGAACATATTATTTTTCCCGAGATTGATTATGATAAAATTGATAAAATAAAAGGAATGGATATAACTATTGTAACTTCTTCAAAAAAGAATAAAGAAGCAAAGTCTTTATTAAAAGCTTTTAATTTTCCATTAAATAAATAGCATTATGACAAGATTAAGTTTAATACAACGTAAATTAAAAAGAGAAAAATTAGTAAGGAAATATCACAAAAAAAGAATTACATTAAAAAAAATTATAAAAAATAAAAAAACAAGTCCTGATGAACGAATTGATGCTATAAATAAACTATCAAAATTACCAAAGAATAGCTCACCTTGTCGTTTAAGAAATAGATGCATTATTACTGGACGTCCAAGAGGAAATTATAGAAAATTTAAATTATCAAGAATTGCTTTTAGAGAATTAGCTAGCGATGGAAAACTTCCAGGAATAACTAAATCAAGTTGGTAAAAAAAAAATGACAGTTACAGATCCAATATCAGATATGTTAGCAACAATAAGAAATGGTCTTTTGTTATCAAAAGATTATGTTTGCACTCCTTCATCAAAATTAAAATTGAATGTTTTAAAAGTTTTGCAGGAAGAAGGTTATATTGGGACATTTAAAGAAAATAAGATACGAAAAAATATAAATGAAATAAAAATAACTTTATCTTATATCAATGGTAAACCTTCAATAAAATTAATTACTAGAACTTCAAAGCCAGGACGAAGAGTTTATTCAAAACTAAAAAATTTACCATCATATTTTAAAGGATATGGTGTAACAATTGTTTCAACTTCAAAAGGAGTTATGACTGATAAAAAGGCAAGAATTTCTAATCTTAGCGGTGAAATTTTATGCCAAGTATTTTAATATCTTTTAAATATGTCTAGAACAGGAAATACACCAATAGAAATACCAGAAGGTATAGAAGTGACTTTGAATGAAAACAATATTACAGTAAAAGCTAAATCACTTGAGAAACAGTTTAAATTGCCTAAGGACCTTATTATCTCAATTGAAAAAAAGCAAATATTAATAAAACCAAGAAAAGAATTAAATAAAAAAACTAAAATGATTTGGGGAACAACTAGAAGTTTATTAAATAGCATTATTTTAGGGTGTACAAATGATTTTACAAAAACACTAAAACTAGTTGGAACAGGATATAAAGCAATTTTACAAGGAAAAATTTTAAAAATAAGTGCTGGTTATAGTCATGATATAGATTATCAAATACCAGAAGGTATAAATATTAAATGCCAAGATGCAAATACTGTTGAAATATCAGGGCCAAATAAAAATCAAGTCGGACAAGTTGCTGCTGATATTAGATCTTATAGAAAACCAGAACCTTATAAAGGAAAAGGAATAAAATATGAAAATGAATATATCTTTAGAAAAGAAGGAAAGAAAAAATAAAAAGAGATGAATATAATGAATAAAAACATATTGAAACAAACTAGAACAAGAAAAAAAATAAAGAAAGTAGCTAATGGCCGCTATAGATTATCTATATATAGATCGTTAAATAATATTTATGCACAAATAATAGATGATAATAAAGGAACAACAATAATATCATCATCGACACTAGATAAAAAAATTAAGTCTAAACTTAAAAAAACAGGTAATAAAGAAGCAGCAGGAGAGATTGGAAAGATTTTAGCAGAAAAAGCTAAAGAAAAAGGAATTAAAAAAGTAATTTTTGATAGAGGAAAATATCTTTATCATGGAAGAATAAAAGCACTAGCAGATGGTGCAAGAAAAGGAGGATTGGATTTTTAAATATGGAAATTGATATTAAAAAAAATTATGGAAATAATGCAGATAATTTAATTGAAAAAGTTGTCTTTGTAAACAGAGTCTCCAAAGTTGTAAAAGGAGGCCGTAGATTTGGCACAGCTGCTTTGGTTGTTGTTGGAAATGGTAAAGGTAAAGCCGGTTTTGGTAATGGAAAAGCTAAGGAATTTCCTGAATCAATAAAAAAAGCTACAGACAAAGCTAAAAAAAATATGAAACATTTTCCTTTAAAAAAAAACAGGACTTTTTTTTACGACGTTCAAGGTAAACACGGTTCTGGAAAAGTTTTAGTGAGATCAGCACCACCTGGAACTGGAATTATAGCCGGTGGACCGATAAGATCAGTTTTTGAAGCATTGGGCGTTCAAGATGTAGTCGCAAAATCAATTGGAACAACTAATCCACATAATATGGTAAGAGCAACTTTTAATGCATTAGAACAGTTAGATGATATTAAAAAAATTGCTGAAAGACGTGGAAAAAAAGTAACTGATTTATATTTTAAAAAGAAATCAAATGAAAAACAAAACAACTAAAAATAAAACTCTTAAAATTACGCAAATAAAAAGCACTATTGGTAGAAATAAGAAACAAAAAAAAAATTTACTTTCTTTAGGTTTAAGAAAAATTGGAAATTCTAAATCAATTATTCTTAATAAATCAACTGAAGGATTAATCAAAAAAATAAACCATTTAATAAAGATTGAGAAAGTTTGAAAAAAAAATGCTTAACACATTAATTAATTATAGAAAAAAAAAAAGTTTCAAAAAAAAAATTAGGTAGAGGTATAGGATCTGGCACTGGAAAAACATCAGGCAGAGGACACAAAGGGCAAAAATCAAGGTCAGGAGTATCACTCAAGGGTTTTGAAGGTGGGCAAATGCCTTTATATAGAAGATTGCCAAAAAGAGGATTTAAAAATATTCATAAAAAGTGTTTTAATTCTTTAAATTTGATTCAAATTCAAAGTTTTATAGATAAAAAAAAAATTAATACTAATGAGGAAATAACACAAGATTTATTATTAAAGAAAAAAATTATAAAAAAAAGATTAGATGGTTTAAAAATTTTAGGTAAAGGCGAAATTAAATCTAAAATCACACTTCAAGTACAAAAGGCAAGCAAAACTGCGATAAAAAAAATAGAAAAAATTGGTGGAAAAATTAATATGATTAAAAATGTTAATAATAGAAGAAAAGAAAATAATTTAGAGAAAGACTCTATTAAAAAAAAAACAAATAAAAATAATATAAAAAAATAATGTCTACTTCAGATTACACGAATGCCCAAGCAAGCATGGGAGCTTTTAGCAAAGCTAAGGATCTTCAACAAAAGATACTATTTGTTTTATTTGCATTAATAGTTTATAGACTTGGAACTTTTATTCCAATACCTGGTATAAATTCTGATATATTTCAAGAAATTTTTGCCCAAAATTCTAGTGGTTTACTAGGAATGTTTGACATGTTTGTAGGTGGAGCAGTTCAAAGAATGAGTATATTTGCTCTTGGTGTTATGCCATATATTTCTGCTTCTATCATAATGTCATTATTAACACATGTTAATCCATCACTTTCACAATTAAAAAAAGATGGAGGAGAGTTGGGAAGGCAAAAAATTAATCAATATACAAGGTACGGTACTGTTTTATTAGCAACATTGCAAGGCTATGGTTTAGCTGTAGGTCTAGAAAATATGTGGAAATATAGGATCTGCTGTTATTGACCCCGGTCTCTTTTTTAGACTTAGTACAGTTATAACTATAATTGGTGGAACAATTTTTTTATTATGGTTATGAGAACAG
>CAZWXP010000108.1:0-46342 GCA_964637965.1 uncultured Alphaproteobacteria bacterium
CTGAAATAGATGCTAGATGTACTCAAATAAGAAATGAAATAGAACAAAGTGATTCAGATTATGATAAAGAAAAATTACAAGAAAGACTCGCGAAACTTTCTGGTGGTGTTGCTCTTTTGTATTCTGCAAAAGTTTTAGAAAACTTAAAACTACCAAATTCTGATCAACAAGTTGGCGTCAACATAGTAAGAAAAGCTTTGGAAAGACCTACAAGACAAATTGCTAAAAATGCTGGTGTTGATGGATCAGTGATTGTTGGAAAGTTGCTTGAACAAGATAATCATAACTTTGGATACAATGCTCAAAGTGGAAAATTTACGGATTTAGTAAAGGATGGAATTATTGATCCTACAAAAGTTGTAAGATCTGCAATTCAAGATTCTGCATCTGTTGCCGGACTATTGATTACTGCAGAAGCTGTTATTGCTGACTTACCAGAAGAAAAGAAAGATCTTCCCCCGATGCCTGACATGAGTGGTGGAGGTGGAATCGGCTGCATGGGTGGAATGGGCGGCATGCCTGGTATGGACATGTAAGCTATTGAATTTAGCTAATTTTTTCTCTCTACTTTAATAAAATTTTTGTATTTGCAAGTTTTAAAACTATCCAGTTTTTTTATCCACTTACTTTTTTCTTTTTTAAAACCTTGTTCTTCATAAAAATTTTTTACAATTAAATTTTTATTTCCTTTTATAAATTCTCCAACTACAAACTTTGATTTTCTATTTTTTTCTTTTAATTTTTTAATCAACTCAAACAAAAAAACATCTTCTACATTTCTTCCAATTATTCTACAACTTAATAAAAATGTGTCTATATACCACGAGTCTAAATTTAATGATTGTGTTGCAATTCCAACACCAACTAATCCATTATCTCCAAATCTATCTGAAACTCTTACCCACATACCTACACCACCTTTTTTGATAATAGTTTGAATATCAGATTCACTTTTTCTTTTAACTGTTAAATTAAATTGATTTGTTTTATTTATTAGTTGCGTACATCTTTTAATTGAATCTTTTTTTATAGAACCTATTACAAGCTTAGTTTTTAAAGATTTTAAATAATCATTAATATTTAAACTTTGTTTTAGAAAATTTTCTCTTTTTTCTTTAGCAGCATACATAGATGGTCTTTTTAAATCATCTTTACTAATAAAAACATGGTCAAAATATTCTGAATCATGTATCTGTCCCTCATAAGATAATGGATTGTTAGACACTTCTATTACATTTACCTCGGGTAATTTAGATCTTATAAGTTCTCTTTCTACAGGATTATCATCAAAAAAAACTATTGAATCCATTCCTATATTTAAATTACTAGCTATTTTCTTTATACTTGTAGCTTTGTCGTTCCAATTAATTTCTAAAGCAGAAAAATGTTTTTCTTTTAATAAACAATCGTCATGCTTTTTAAAAACCTCTAACACATCTTTTTTGTTATTTTTACTAGCTAAAGCTAACAAAACTCCTTTTTTTCTTAAACTAAGTAAAAACGCATGGAATGACTTATATATATTACCTGGAAAATCTTCCCCTAGTTTGATTCCATCTATACCTTCTTCACCTATTACTCCTCCCCAAATTGTATTATCAGCGTCAACAACCAAACATTTTTTTGGGACACTTAAAATTGCATTTATATATCTTGCTAAAGATTTTGATAATTCTAACTGTGAATCCAAAGAAAAAGGCATTCTACTTAACAAAAAAAGTTTTTTATCAAAGAAATTATTTAATCCTAAATTTTGACTAACTTTTTTAAAATCAAAAATATATAATGAATCAAATTTCTTAGTCAAAGAAATTAAGTATGAATTAATTTCTTCTATTAAAAAATCTAAATTTGCATTTGATGAAGTGGAAGTAAATGATTGCAAATCTTTTTGGATATAATTAAAGTTAAAAAAAATAATTTTGGATAAAGTATTTTTATTTTTTATTTGCTTAACTAAGTTGAAGACTCTTTTTTTGATTTCAATAATCTTTTTTTGTAGTTTTTTATTGTTATAAACTAGATCAATAAATAAATCAGGTAATAAATTTTCCAGTGTTAATGCTAGAACAATAAGGTCATTCTTTTCTTTATAAATTGTACTATTTCTATTATAAATTTCTTGTTCTACTTGATCATATGGAGCAAAATAAATTTTTGGATTAAGATTTCTTCTTATTAGTTCTATTTTTATAAATGGTTCAATTAATTCAATAGTATAATTGGATAAAAATGAAACATTAATTTTTTTATAATTTTTATTTAAACTTCCAACTTTTTTAGAAAATTTATAATACTTGAGAGGATTGTTTTCTAAATTATCTAAGAAATGCAATTTATTTTTTTTTTCCTTTTTCATATTATAAAATTCTTTTTTATTAATTAATTTTATATATAAACTTAACGAGTTCTTTTGCTACAAAATTTCTACCTGTAAAATTTATATGTTCACTTGAAATATTTTTTTCACGATCATAAAATATTTTAGGGTCTTTAATTTTAAAAGTTAGATCTAAAAAAGGTATATCATATTTATATAACTCTTTTTTTATTATTTTAACATTATTTAATATTCTTGTTTCTAATTGTTTTTCACTAATTAAATATGGGTTGACAACAGCAAATTCGTTCTTGGCTTCGGTTATATTTATTGGTGTTGAGTAAACAATTAGTTTGACTCCTAAATCATTTAATTTTTTATTTAGCTTAATAATTGAAAGTAATATTGGGTGATCATATTCAATTTCTCCCATATAAGTTTTAAAATATGCCTCATTTTTTTTCTGATCTTTGTTTTCAGTTTCTCCGAGATTAAATGTAATATCGTTTATAGTAACTTTTCTTTTTTTCCAGTTTAAAATTTTATTTTCATTTACAGTTGGATTAAAGATCAATTTGTTCAACTCAATAAGGTTTACTACTTTAAATGGTTCATAAAAAACTTTAGAAAAATATCTTTGCTTATTTTGATAAAATTTAAGAAATGTATATGATTGTTCAGAAAAAATTCTTAAATTAAGAGTTATAACTGCATAATCAATGTTAGAATAATTAATAAAATTACTCTTACCCACAAATTCGCTGTAAATATCAGCGTTCCCTCCTCCTAAATCTACAGTTAATACTTTCTTTTTAATACTATTCTCTAAGTACTCCGCTATACTTTTTGTTGTATTGTCAGCTTTACCAGCATTAGTTGAGTCAGAAAAAAAAATTAATTTATGTTTATCTAAATATGTAAGTTTACAAAAAGCTTTTCTATTTGGTTCGTAGATATTATAAATAGGATACGTTAAATATTTAATTATTTTTGTTCTTGTACAATCTAAAATCACAATCAGTGAAAAAATGTAATAAAATAAGGGTGTTAAAAGAACTAAAACACTAAAAATAGTAAGAAAATATTTTTTTTTTAAATTAAGATACATACTTAAACTTTATTAATAATTTACATCTTTTAATACAATGTACAAAAAAAAATTTAATAATAACGATCAATTAAATTTCTCAAAAATAACTGGAGACTCAAACCCTATTCATTTGGATAAATCGTATGCAAAAAATACATTATTTCAAGGGATAGTTGTACATGGGCTTAATATAGTTGTTTGGGCTCTTGAAAAATCTATTTCCTCAAAAATAAAAGATATAAAAAGAATTAAAATAAATTTCTTAAATTTTGTTTCATTGAATGAAGAAGTGTTTGTAAAAAAAATAAAAAACAGTAATAAAAAAATACAATTGATTATTAAATCAAAAAAAGAAAGAAAAATTATTATTGAGAATTTTATATCAAATGAAAAAATTTCATTTCAAAAAAACCATCATACTTTAAAAAATAAAAAAAAAAATAGTTTAAAAAGAAAAAATATGAAGAGAATTAAAGGATTCTTATTTTTACAAAGAAATAAAAACTATATAAAAAAAATTTATACTAAAATTAACAATGCAGCTGCAATAGAAAAAATTGTTAGGCTTATATCAATTAGCAGATTAGTTGGCGTTCAATTAAACAATAACCCCGGTGTTTTAAGTTCTATAGATTTATCTTTTCAGAATACATCTTTAAAAAATAAAATTTATTTCAAAGTAAAAAATTTTGTAAAAAAATTTTCTTTTTGCGAATTAGAAATTGAAGGTAATGGTATAAAAGGAAGTATAGAGTCATTATTAATACCTGAAATAAATCAAATTAATTTTAATGAAATTACAAAGGGAATTACTAAAAAAATACTTTTAAACAAAAAAATTTTAGTTGTCGGAGGTTCAAGTGGCCTTGGAGAAATCACAGTTAAAACTTTGTGTGCACTAGGTGCAAATGTTACATTCACATACAATAATAACTATAAAAATTCAAAAAAAATTATTACGGATATAAAAAAATTGAATCTGAAATGTAATTTGTTTAAGTTAGATGTAACTAAAATCAAAAAAAAGGATTTAATTTTTTTAAATTCAAAAAAATTTGAAAATATTTTCTACTTTGCAACACCAAAAATTATTGCAACAAATAAATTTAACAAAGATCTTTATAAAGAATATTTAAATTATTATGTGGAATCATTTAAGAAAATTTTAAAAATATTAAACCAAACCAAGGAAAATAAAATTAAAATTTTTTTCCCATCAACTATTTATATTAATGAAAAAAATACAAAATTTATTGAATATATTAATGCAAAAAAAAAAGCTGAAAGTTTATGCGATAGATTTAATAAAAAAAATAATCTAAAATATTATATTTTATATGAAAGATTACCAAGAATATTGACAAGGCAATCCTCATCATTTTATGATCTCAATTATTCAAACGGATCTAAAATTATTTTAAAAATAATAAAAAAATTAAACAATATAAAATAAACATGAATAAAAAAATATATTCAAAAATTTGTAAAATATTCGAGGATATCTTTGATACAAATAAATTTAAGTTAAAAAAAACTACAAGTGCGAAAGATATAAGTAACTGGGATAGTATAAATAATTTAAAGCTAATTATTGTTATAGAAAAAGAATTTAAAATAAAATTCGATCCTGATGAAATTGTTGAAATCAGGAATGTAGGAGAATTAATTCAATCTATTGAAAATAAAGTCAAATCTTGATCTGTATTTTTTTAATTTCTATTTATTTTTTTTATTTTAATTCCTGTTGTTAGATAAATGCATTATATTATATGTATATTATGTCTATAGAAAATATTGAACAGAATGCGTATAGCTCTTCTTTTTCATTAACTGAAAGTTATTTAAGAAGAGCAAAATTTGTATTTAAATATAAATTCAAGTTAATAAAATTTTTTCATAAATACAATAAATCATACTGGAAAAAACATAAATCTATTATGTACGAAGAATTTAAACAAATTATAAATATTCCATATGAAAAAACTATTAAAAAAACTTATAAAGAAATGTGGTTAGAAGAAGAAAAAAAGAATTCAGGTGCTAAACGCGGTGTTTTGGAGATTAATAACACATGTAATATTGACTGTATAATGTGTAGAACAAGTCTAGCAACTAAAAAAAAAGGTAGAATTAGTGAGGAAACTCTCCAAGTTGCATTAAAAAGATTAAAAGATGATGGGGTCAATTATGTTTCCATGCATACTATAGGTGATCCGTTAGCCAATCCAAAACTCGAAATAATTTTTAAAGAATTAAGAAAATATAAAATTAAATGCGGTGTGTCTACAAATGGATTGTTGCTCTACAAACATATTAAAATTTTACAAAAATACGTAGATGTATGTCCTTCAATTAAGTTTTCTATTGATGGGGCAACAAAAAAAACTTATGAGAAAATAAGAAATAAAGGAAAATGGGATGACTTAATTAAAAACTTAGACCTTTCAAACAAATATTTAAAAAAATACAATATACCAATAAGAATTAACATGACGGTTTCAAAAGATAATTGTGATGAAATAGGAGAATTTATTTGTTTATATAAGAAATATGTGAACGAGCCATCAAAAGATATGACGTTTCATTTAGTTAACAGTTTATCACCTGATAATTCATATTTTCATTCTATGAATTTGTTTCCAAATTATACGCGCAAAAAATATATGTGTGAGGCTGTTCTAGCCAATAACCCCTTACTTACATGGGATGGTAGGGTATCTATTTGCGGTAGAGACTATAGTGGTGAATTAGAAATTGGAGATTATAAAAAAACCTCACTAAAAAATATAAGAGAAAAATCAAAATACTTAAAATATGTTCAAAAAAGTCATGAAAAAAAAAATTTAAAAAAATTACCTTTTTGTAATACTTGTTATCATGTTGATCCAAGATTAAATACTTTTTTTAATATGTTTATTCAATATATAATTTATAAAAATAAAGACATGCATGCAGCGTTTTATCAAAACAAAGTTAATGACTTAATTTATTTATTCCAAAAGAAAATTCCTAATGAAGAAAAATTGAAAAAGATAATAGAAAATTAATTAAAAAAAATTACAATCTTTTAGAAAATTTGACATTCTTTTCGCAACTATTTCATTTCCTTTCCCCAATAAATGACCACTGTCTTCATAAACTCTAAAATTAATATTTTCAAATGTGTTTAAGCTTAAATCTTTTATACAAACATTGTTATCATTACCATATTTTTTGGATAACTCTTTAAACATAATTCGAGCTTTATCGTAAAATTCTTTTCTAAGAAATAAAGTATCTGAATTAATTTTTAAATGCTCATAATTAGTCTGTAATTCTTCATTAACACCAAATAGCGGTTGTAAAAAAATAGATAAATTGAATTTATATATATTTGATAAGAAAATCATTGATTCTAAATTTTTTCTATAATAATTATTTATATAGGAGGAATTATTATTTTCTTTAGAAAATTGAATTTTTTCATTTTTCTCATTTATTTTTTTTTCAAAGAATCCATAGAACCTATTAAAAATGTAAAATATACTAGAACCATCTAAAAATCTTCTTAAAGAAATAATTCCACTATTTATAAAAATTTTTGCAGAACCAAAAAAACTAAATGACTGTTTCGAAACTTTATTTGTCCTCAAATGAGAAGGTTTATAATAATAATCAATCCATTTTTTTTCTTTTTTTAAATTTTCTTTTAAAGAATATTGTTGATCATTCCATCCATTATAAACTATTACAAGATCAGGACTGAATGAAAGAAGTTCAGTATGCAAATACATAAATTCATTTCCAGAATCATAGCCTCCGACACCAGCGTTTATTACTTCAATTTTCTTTTCTGAACCAATACTATTTGATAATTCATATTTTAATTTAGTTGATAAATTTTCTCCGATATTCTCAGCCCCATCTCCGAAAACAGTAGATCCACCTAAAATTATGACTCTATAAATATTTTTAGGTTTTTTTTTTTTATAAAAGTAATTAAATTTTCCCGAGGATCCAAAGCCCTGAGAATTTGTTATTCTTAAACTAGGTTTATTGTTTGCAAAAGGAGTCTTCATATCAGCTACATTTCTATCTAATCTCCACCCAAGAACAGAATCTGGAATATAAAGGTTTTTAGATTTAAAGTTTTTATGAAAACCAATGAAACTTATTTCATCTGGAAGTTTGCTTAATTCATTTTTATAAAAGGGAAAAACAAAATATCTAGTAAAATGAAACTTATCAGTAATAGTATTGTAGTCTGTATCTTTAATAAAAGACCTTGAAACAATTAATAAAGAAAGAGCTATGTCTAGTATAATGAAAAAAACTAGAAATTTAATTATACGTTTATAAATCAATTTTTTTTTTTTATAATCTTTTTTAAAATAACAAATTATAAAACAAAATCTTCTTCAAATAAATTGTTAAAAAATAGTACATAATAGATAATAATAAAAAAAAAATACTTATGTTATTTAACTCTTATCTTTTCATTCTCATTTTTCTTCCCTTAACCCTTTTTAGTTATTATTTCCTAGTTCCTTTTTTAAATTTAAAAGGAATAAAAAAACAACAATGTTGCCTCTTCATTTTACTTATTGCATCTTTAATCTTTTATGGATATTGGAATCCTAAATATCTTTTTTTAATAGGTACTTCAATATTATTTAATTTTTCTCTTGGTTTAAGGCTTCATGTTCTAACTCAATCTTTTTTAAAAAAATTTTTACTTTTTTTAGGTATTTCTTTTAATTTAGCTCTGCTTGCCTATTTTAAATATGCTAATTTTTTTGTGGATAACTTAGAAATTTTTTTAAATACATCTATTGAGTGGGAAGAAATAATCTTACCTATCGCTATATCCTTTTTTACTTTTCAACAAATTGCTTATCTTGTAGATGTTTATAATAATAAAACAAACGAATACAAACTTCTCAATTATTCTGTGTTTATTAGTTTTTTTCCTCAGTTAATAGCAGGACCAATTGTTTATCACAGTGAAGTAAAAAAACAATACTCCAATCTGAGTATATTAAAAGAAAAATACAGCAATTTTAGCGTGGGAATTTGTATCTTTATTTTAGGACTTTTTAAAAAAGTAGTTATTGCAGATACCTTAGAAGATTATTCAACTCCAATTTTTTCGGCAAATGAGGATGGCAATATTCAATTAGTTTTTATTGAAGCATGGATTGGTATTTTAGCTTATACATTCCAGCTTTATTTTGACTTTAGTGGGTACAGTGATATGGCAGTAGGATTAGCAAGATTATTTGGTATTCGTTTGCCATTTAATTTCAATTCTCCATTTAAGGCAATAAATATTATAGATTTTTGGAAAAGATGGCATATTACATTATCTCGTTTCATCAATGATTATCTTTTTACAAACATAGCAATAAGGTTTTTAAGATTCTCAATGAAAGAAAATTTAACAAATTTTAATTTTTTACTTTCTATTGTACTTCCAGTTATTATCACTTTTTCTTTATCTGGTTTATGGCATGGCGCTTCGTGGAATTTTCTTTTATGGGGAACTTTGCATAGCTTCTTTATAATCATTTGTTATATATGGGGAATTTTTTGCACAAATTTTAAGATCGATTTTTCTAAAAGTTTTATATATAGAATTTTTTCAATATTATTAACTTTTTTTTCAGTAACATTAGCATTTGTTCCCTTCAGAACAAAAAATATGGAAGAGGCTATATATTTTTATGAATCATTAATTCCAAGCAGAAATATACTTTTGCCAAATGAGTTAGTTGGTAATTGGCAGTCTTTACTGGAGAAATATCTTAATATTATTCCATATTTTAATTTTGATTTCTCTGGTAATTATATCTTAAGCGCTGAAAATTTACAAAACAGTACTGTGTTTATAATAATTTCTTTTTTAATAGTATGGACTCTTAGAAATAGCAATACCTTTGTTGAAATTAAGAATAATGAATTAGTGTTTCCGCAATTAGAAAGAATTAAAATTAATTCTTTTGGAGTTTATTTAGTTTATTTAATGTTTTTTTTCTCTTTAATATCACTAACTAATCTAAATCCTGCACCTTATTTATATTTTCAATTTTAAGAACTTTTCTATTTTTTTAATGTCGTTTGGGTAGTCAACTGCATAAATGCTATCCGTTATTTCTGTACAAACAATCTTTTCATTATTTTCAATAAATCTCAACTGTTCTAATTCTTGAGAAACTTCTAATAAACTTCTTTCATAAGAATGAAATCTTTTAAGCGCAGATTTTGTGTATGCATAAAGACCTATATGTTTAAATGGCTTATACCCTTCTTCTTTTAATAATTTAGCTTGTTTTGTACCTCTAAAGAAAAAGCAAGCTTCATTTGAATTTCTTTTTTTATAGAGATAAACATTTGAGGAGTCTCCTTTTATTCTTTTAGCATACTTTTTTACTTTAGAATAACCTGTTGCTACTTCAATTTTTTTTGAAATATTTTTTTTTAAACAAAAAGCAACCTTATCTATATTTTTTGGATCTATTAATGGCTCATCTCCTTGTAAATTCACATAAATATCTGAATTAATTTTTTTTGATACTTCATAGATCCTATCAGTTCCTGTTTTATTCTTATTTGATGTCATTAAAACATTAATATTTTGTTTTATGCAAAAATTTTTAATTTTATTATTGTCTGTAGCTACTATTACCTTATCTGCTATTTTTGATAAATTCGCTTTTTCCCAAACATATTTTATTACTTCTTTTCCATTTATTTTAGCTAAAGGTTTACCTTTAAATCTTGTAGACCCCCATCTAGCAGGTATAACTATGCTTACTTTCATCTTGTTATTAGTTTGTTCCAGTTCATATATATTGTTTCAAAATCAGAAAAACTTTTTATTTTTTTATATACCTTTTTACCCATTTCTCTTCTTAATTTTGAGTTAATTATGAGCTTATTAATGCAATTGCCTACTTCGATTGTAGAACTATTTTTTACAATAAATCCAGATTTATTATTTGTAATAATATCAAGAGCACCTCCTGTCCCCTTGGATATAATTATTGGTAATTTAAAAGAAGCTGCCTCTAATATAACGTTTGGCGTACCTTCATATCTAGATAGCAATGCAAAAATTCCAGCTTTTTTATACCATTTATAAGGATTGGTATAATTAAGAAATTTAATATTATTAGTTAGATTCATTGACTTTGATAAATTTTTTAATCTATTCTTTTCTGGCCCCTCTCCAATTAAAATGAGTTTCCATTTTAACTTAACCGCATTACTTTTTTTAAAACCTTTTATTAAAATATCGAAACCTTTTTGCGCATGCATTCTACCAATTGACAAAATAATCTTTGAACTAGAAGATTTATGATTTTCTTTTAAATCAATATGATTGGGAATATAATTTATTTTTTTTGATTTAATAAAATTTTTAAAGTAATTCTTAGCATTTCTACTATTACAAATTATTTCATCAGTAAATCTATAAAAGAAAAATCTTAATGTTTTCCAAAAAAAATTAATTGGTTGACGTGTTGGATCATTTCTTTCCGATATAATTAATTTATTTTTTAAAAAAAAATTTGCAAATATTGAAAGAATATTAGTAGATGTTAAAAAACTTACTAAACAACTATTATTATTTTTTTTTATTACTCTTCTTATCAAAAAAATTCTACGAAGATTATTAAATAATCCGTAAATTTTATTTTTAGATTCTAAGTTTGCATTTAAATTAAAATACTCAATCTTATTTTTTTTAAATAAATAATTCTTTTTTCTCTCAAAAGTAATTATTTTTATAATAAAATTATCATTATAAAATTTTTCTATTAGTTGTTTTACTGTTTTTTGCGTTCCGCCACTTCCAAGCTCTGAAATTATAAATATAATTGTCTTCATTTTCCTTCATGAACCATTAAAACAGTTCTTATCCCACCTGATTTGCAAATTAACTTTATTGAATCGCTTTTTTTTAAGTTCATAAATATTTCTCTTATTACATCATCAGTTTTAATTCTTTGAAAAATAGGTTTATAACCCAATGCTTTTAATTTTAACGAACCACTTTCTGAAGAAGATGAAGCATACTTAATTCTATATCCTTTATTAAATAATTTTTTTAAAACATAACTCATTTTTTTATATTTCGTTAAATGAGTTTCAAAACATATAATTGGAAACTTTTTCAGTTTTAAGTTTGTTAAATCTTTTAATATTTTTTCTTCATGTCCTTCTATATCCATACGAATAAAATCAGGGCAAAAAGTTTTTTTGATTAATTGTTTTAGATTAATTGTTTGAATTTTAATTCTTTCTTTATTTTTATAATTATTGTTTTCAAGTATGTGACCAAGATTTGAATGTTCCGATACTAAAAAATCTTTTTTTTTTATTACATTTGATAATCCAACTTGCATAGTTTTTGTAATTTGATTTTTGTTCAAATCAAGATTTTTTTTTAAAAGTTGCATATTTTTCGGAAGTGGTTCTACTGCTATTATTTTTCCTTTTTCTCCTATAATAGAAGATTCCATTAATACGTAATAACCAATGTTTGCACCTATATCAAACACCTTCATATTCTTACTCAAAACTTTCTTTAATATAATTCTATGATCTAGCTCCCTTTCGCCAAAAAGTAATAAAGTTCTTGATATACCTTTGTCTCTTGGGTCAAGATACATTTTGTAATCAAATATTTTCTTTTTAAGATAAGTGAAAGATGGGATTGCTTTAACTATTAAAATTTTAAAAAAATTAATTATTGCTAATAAAGCTACTGTAAACCCTTTTGTCTTGATAGTAGTAAAAAAACTTTTTATTAATCTCATCTTATTAACAGTTATTTAAATTTTTTTTCCACGATTGATAAATTAGTACCGGCCAAAGTTGATACTGCCAATTTCTTTTTCCAGAAAGGTGTTCTTTCCATTTTTCTATTATGACTTTCGAATTAATATAATTGTCCTCTAACTCTTTTTTTTGAAGCAATTCGCTTGCCCATTCTTTTAATGAACTTTTTAACCATTTTTCTAAAGGTACCGAAAAACCCATTTTCGGTCTTTTCATTATTTCTTCTGGGACATATTTATATAAAACATTTTTTAAAATCTTTTTTGATCTTTTTTTCTTTGGATCTAACAACCAAACAAATTCTGCTAAATCCTTATTAAGATAAGGAACCCTAACTTCTAATCCACATGACATGCTAGCTCTATCTACCTTAGTTAAGATATCATCGGGTAGATAATTATTTATATCTAATAATTGCATTTGCTCACTTAAATCTAAGAAAGAATTATCTTTATCCAATAAGAATGAATTATTAAAAACAACATTTTTTTTTAAAGGAATATTATTTTTTTGCCATTGTGATATTAAATAAGGATAAACATTAGAAAAATCCTTAAACTGGATGACTTCTGATAACTTATATATTTTATCTCCAGGAAATGGGTAATTTCTCAAAAATGGGAATTTGGTTAAAATATTATCCCATTGTAATGGCGAAATAAATTTAAGTGAATTACCAATAAAAGTTCTTAGAAAGTAAGGTAAATTGTAAAAAAATTTAATTTTTCGAGCCCAATTATATCTATTATATCCACCAAATAATTCGTCTCCTCCATCGCCTGATAGAGCAACTTTTACTTTCTTTTTAGTTATTAATGATAACAAAATTGTTGGAAGTTGTGATGAGTCGGCAAAAGGTTCATCATAAATCGTATTAAGCTTTGGTATTAAATCAATAATATTTTGATTACTAAAAATGACATTATAATGTTCTGTGCCTATACATTCTGAAACTTTTTTAGCATAAATAGATTCATCTAAGTTTTTATCTTCAAATCCAATATTAAAAGTTTTTATTTTTTTTAAAGAATTTTTCTGCATTAATGCTGCGATTAATGAACTATCTATACCACCTGAAAGAAAACAACCTATAGGAACATCTGAAATCATATGTTGTTTTACAGAATTATTTAAAATAATTTCAGTTTGTCTTAGTAAATCTGTGCTTGTGTTTTCTTTAATTCTTCTAGACTTAATTATCTTTTTTAAATTCCAATAGCGTATTTGTTCAATTTTACCATTGTTAGAAAAAACTAAATAATGTCCCGGTAATACTTGGGATGTTTTTTTGAAAATACTTTGATTTGAAGGTATATAACCAAGTCTAAAAAAAGAACCTAATGCATTAAAAGATATCTCGCTTTTCCAATTTGGATGTTTTATAAAGCTTTTGGTTTGAGAACCAAATAAAAAAATACCATCCTGAAATGAGTAATATAATGGTTTAATACCAAATCTATCTCTTGCAAGACAGAGTTCTTTAAGTTTTTTGTCCCAAATAACAAAAGCAAACATTCCTGAAATTTTTGATAGAGTTTTTTTAATTCCCCATTTTGATAATGCTTCAAGTAAAACTTCTGTGTCAGAGTTTCCTGAGAAAACAACCTTCTCCTCTTTAAGTTCTTTTTGTATATTTAAAAAATTGTAAATTTCACCATTAAATATAATAACAAATCTTTTATTATGACTTGTCATAGGCTGTTTGCCCAAACTAGATAATTCTATGATTGATAATCTTCTATGACCAAAAAAAATATTATTTTTTTTGTCAAACCAAATACCTTTATCATCTGGACCTCTGCTCTTAAGAACATCAGTCATATTTTCGATTATTTTTTTTGCATCATAAGACTTTTTATTTCGACTTATGTCAAAAAAACCAGTGACACCACACATTTTATTTTTTTAAAATTTTCCTAAGATAATCTTTATATGGACCGTTTGAGATCTTATCTTTTAATTTATTTAATTTTGAACTATTAATCCATTTATTATTAAAAGCTATTTCCTCTAAACAAGCTACTTTTAAGCCTTGTCTTTTCTCAATAGTTCCAATAAAGTTATTTGCAGAAAGTAATGAATCAGGTGTTCCTGTGTCAAGCCATGCAAATCCCCTGCTAAATGAATCCACATATAAATTTTTTCTTCTTAAATATTCCTTATTAATATCTGTTATCTCTAATTCTCCTCTTTTTGATGGTTTTAAAGATTTAGCTATATTAACTACATTTTTATCATAAAAATACAAACCAGTTACTGCTAAATTAGATTTTGGTTTTTTTGGCTTTTCAACAATTCTTTTTGGCATTTTATTTATATCTAACTCCACAACGCCATATCTATCCGGATCATGGACTGGATATGAAAAAACTGTAGCGCCATTTCTTCTACATTTTGCTTTTAGTAATTTAGCACTAAAGTTTTCTCCATAGAATATATTATCTCCCAAAATCAATACGCAATTAGAATTTCCAATAAATTTTTTAGCAATTATAAAAGCATCTGCAATGCCTTTTGGTTTCTGTTGTATTGCGTAGGATATTTTCATTCCTAAATCCTTACCATTTGATAAAAGAGCTTTAAAAGGTTTTAAATCTTCTTTCTTAGTTATTATCAAAACATCTTTAATCTGAGCTAACATCAAAACTGATAAGGGATAATAAATCATTGGTTTATCATAAATAGCTAAAAGCTGTTTATTAACAGCATAAGTTATTGGGAATAACCTACTAGCACGCCCAGCAGCTAAAATAATACCTTTAGTATCTGAAGATTTATCTTTTGCCAATCTTACCCAACCTTTGTCCTGAATATTTATTTTTTATAATTTCTTTCCACCATTTTGTATTTTCTAAATACCATAAAACAGTTTTTTGTAGACCATTTTTTAAATTTATACTTGGTTTCCAGGATATTTCTTTGATTATTTTTTTTATACTCTGCGCGTATCTATTGTCATGCCCAGGTCTATCTTTTACAAAATTTATTAATTTAACATAACTTTTTTTATTTTTTCTAGGCAATATTTCATTTAAAATATTACAAATATATCTAACTATCTTGATATTTGTCACTTCAATATTATTAGCAACATTATATATTTGGCCTATTTTACCTTTTTTTATTATTCTAATAATTGCATCATTATTATCATCAACATGAATCCAGTTTCTTATTTGTAGACCATTTCCATATATATTTATTTTTTTTTCATTTATTGCATTAATTATACTAAGAGGTATTAATTTCTCTGGAAATTGAAATGGGCCATAATTATTTGATGATCTAGATATAATAATTGGGCAATTAAATGTTTTATAATACGCTAATGCGATTTGCTCAGCAGAAGATTTGGAAGCTGAGTAAGGCGAGCTTGATCGAATTGCTGCATCTTCTGAAGTCTTTCCAGTTTTAATTGATCCATAAACTTCATCAGTTGAAACTTGAATAAATCTAAATTTTGAGTTTTTTTTTTTAGTTTTCTCCCAATATTCCTTTATATTTTTTAAAAAATTAAAAAAACTTAAAATATTGGTTTTAATAAAAATATCAGGTTTATCTATAGATCTATCAACGTGCGTTTCTGCAGCAAAATTTATGATGTAATCAGGTTTAAACTTTTTTAGAATACTTCTAATTTTTTTTAGATTTCCAATATCTGATTTTATAAATATATGTTGTTTATTTGGTAACAAATCTTTGATTGTGCTTAAAGAGCCTGCGTATGTTAAATTATCAATATTAATTACTCTAGAGTCTTTCTCTTTTATTATAGACCGCACAAAATTAGAGCCCATAAAACCTGCGCCACCAGTTACTAAATATGTTTTCATATAGTATTTATATGTATTAATTATAAAAATACGAAATATTTTTTACGTGATTTTTGGAATTAAATTTTTTTTTTACAAAAGAAAATGCATTTCTTTTTATATTCACTAAATATTTCTTATTATTAATAATTTTTAAAACTAAATTAGTTGTATCCTTCATATTATTTATATCACATAACCATCCATTAAAGTTATCTTTAATTATTTCAATATGACCTCCAGATTTATTGGCAATTACTGGGGTTTTTACACTCATAGATTCTATTAATGTTCTACCAAAGGGTTCTTTCACTGCAGGAATAAATATTAAATCTATCGATTTTAATAACGGTTCAATTGGATCTAAAAAGTCAAATAATTGAATTTTACTTTTTAATTTTTTTTTTTTTATCTTTTTCTTTAATATTGCTCTGGTAATTTCTCGATCAGCACCAGCTATTACAAAAAAAATATTTTTCCTTTTTTTTAAAATTTTTTCAGCTAATTCAAGAAATTTAAATGGCTGTTTTCTTTTCCATAAATTAGCAATAAATCCAATAACAAAAATATTTTTTTTACAATTAAATTTAAAAGTATTTTTCTTTCTAATTTTTTTTATATTTATTGGATTGAAAATAACATGAGTTTTTTTTTGGTATAACTTAGGTACACTTTTTTGGACAAATTTTGAGATACACAATATATGACTGGAAAATATTGAAAAAAAATAAAATAAATTCCATTTAGGATATAAATTTCTCAAATGCCAAATCAATTTTTTTTTAGTAAGAAATGCTGGTATAGCCCATGTCAAATGCATTCCTGTATCATTTGTATGAATTATTTTTATATTATTTTTTAAAATAAAAAAAATTAGTTTAAAATTAGATTTAAGAATTGTTAAAAGCAAAGATAAGATACCTTTTTTCTCTCCTATAATATTTTTTAATTTTAATATTCTATATTTAACATTTTTTTTTTTCAGAAAATCTTCAAATGGGCCTTCTTTATGTAAAACTATAAGTGGGTCAAAAAGTTTTAAATTTAATTTATCAATTAATATTAATGCTGATTTATGACTTCCTCCCACACTATCTCCAACAAAAGGGAAGCATATTCTTTTTCTTTTTATATTATTATTTTTCATATATGAGTTTTAGAAAATAATTAATAGAAATTAATAACATTGTAAATTGATCGTATTCATAGTTTTTTTCTTCTTTAGACTTTATTAAATATTTTTTTATTTGATGAAAATCTAAAAAATTTATTTTAGCTAGCCTTTCACTCGAAATTGTGTCTTCAACAAATTCAGCCCAATCGTTCTTAATCAAATATCCTATTGGCAAACCCATTCTTTCAAATAAGTCATTTTTATTCTTATCACTTATAATTTTTCTTTTTAGAAAATTAATTGATTGAAAAATTGTTTTCTTATAACTGGAATATTCTATAGGCATATTTGTATTTGAACTAATTAGTTTTGCAAGTTTAGGATTTAGCTTTTTTAAACTCATTCTTTGAATTCTTGAATCAAATCTATACTCCCAGGGTAATCTTTGGTAGAAATCATATAAATCATTATCAAATAAAGGTGTTCTTATTTTTATACTAGAATTCATAGCAATAATATCAGAATGGCTATAATGTCTTGCTAGATTTTGAAATGTTAAGAATTCATATATGTCATTCTTAGAGTTGCAAAAACTTTCTCCAAGTTTTTTTATTTGAATTAATTCATTCCTTGTTTTCTCCATCATTAATTTGTATTTTTTTGTTCTTATAAAGTTAGAAATATTTGGTCCTTTGGTTTTGTAAGGAATGTTAGTTAAAAAATAATCAACTATATTTTTTATTTTTACAGGAATTAATAAATCTAATTTTTTGTTAAAAAATTTAATCTTTTTTCTAGGTAGATACATTCCTTGAAATGCGTAATCAAAGCCGTGCCCATGTAAGCAAACATCTACCTTTTTTTTCATAAATTCTCCCAAATTATAAAACAAGCATTGTGGTTGATACATAGCTCCAGTTGAGTAAATTGCTTCTGGAAAGGTTTTTTTATAATGATCTTTCTTATTTAAAATAAAAAAGTGAGGATATTTAACAATTTTAGACGCTTTCCTAGCAATTTTCATTTCTCGATTTATAAAAGAATTAACAGTAAATGTAGATAAATCTAAATTATTTTTTTTGGCAGATGCCAATATTAATCTTGTATCCATTCCTCCACTTAAAAACAAACCAAACCTATTTTTATCAGACATTTTTTTTTTTAATGAGTTTCCAAGGCATTCAATTAATTTGTCACTAGATTTATCAAGATTATCAGTGGTCTTATGAATAAAATTTGGAGTCCAATAAGTTACTTTATTTATTTTTTTTTCATCAAAAACTAGCCTAGATGCTGGTGTCAATATCTTTAGATTAAAAACTGGTGTTTTTTCACCAAAGATCCTCCTAAATAATAATAATTCAAATAGAGAGTCTTCATTTATTCTAAATATTCCTAATTTTTTTAATCTAAAAATTATTTCAAAAATATTTAATGAAACTAAAAAAATATTCTTATCTTTATAATACCAAATAGTTGGAAAATTAAATCTGCTCGAAATTATTTCAATCCTCTTTTGTTTTGATAAAGAAATAATAACAAATTCACCATCAATTTTTTTTATCCAATCTTTTTTATTTTTGTTCTTGATAAATAAACGTGCAAAGGAATCATTATCAATATTTTTACCTAGAATTGGCATACCTATAATGCACAATTTACTATCAATGAAACTATGAAAAGAAATATCTAAATTTTTCTTTGTATATTTTAAATAAACAAATTTTTTTTCAAACTTAGACAAAATTTTATTTTTATTCTTATATTTTGATATTTCTAAAAAGAAATTTTGAGATGACATCTATTGATTTAAAAAATTACTTAATATTTCTTTTCTGACTAAAAATCTTGAAGCACTGTAATCATTAATTTCTTTATAATTTTTAAACTTATTTGCAGATGCATTATTTTGTTGCAAAAAATATTTGTATGAATAAACAAATCCTTTTTTGAAACTATAAATAAGTTTCTTTGGTAAGTATCTTTCTAAAATTTTTCTAAATATAAATTTTTGTATATTATTGTTCTTATAGTCAGACATAGAAGAATTAAATAATGAAATTAAATTAGAATTTAAATATGGAGACCTGAATTCATGTCCTGCTTTCATTCCTCCATGATCAAAACAAACAAGACGACTGTTAGGCATTACACTTTTAAAATCAAAATTTTTTACTTCTGCAAACAAATTATCTCCTCTAAATTTAGAAAAAGTTTTTTCTGCCCATTCGTTAATATATGGTATTTCTTTTAACTGACTTGTTAAATTTGTATTTTTTAAAGCTATATATAAAAAATTATTTTTTACACCAAAAATATTTCTATAAATATTTATTTTACTACTGTAATTAGTTAACGGTTTAAGAATAAATGATAGAAGTAATCTAACTTTTTCTGGCATAGAATATAGATTCTTGTATTTTTTTATAAATGCTTGTTTTCTGTAGCCTGAAGATATTTCATCGCCACCCATTCCAGTGATGCCTACTTTATATTTTAGTTTTTTTGCTATATAAGCCATTTGATAAGTAGGAATAATTGTTAAATTGTCGTTTGGCTGACCATACATTTTTAATAAATAGTTTGTATCAATTTTTTGATGGTTCAATTCACTTTGGATTACATGATGAGGTAATTTTAAATATTTAGCTATTTTTTTAGCATTTCTAGTTTCATCAAAAGATTTAAATTTATCAAATCCTACAGTGATTGCTGGAATTTTATTTTTTAGTTCTTTTGAAATTATTGAAGCCAATAAAGAAGAATCAATTCCACTTGATAGAAATAAACACTTTTTAGCATCTGAATGTAAACGTGATTTTACACTTTTAATTATCTCATCATTTATATCGTCAATATAATTTTCATTAATATGTGATAATTTTCTATACTCTGCATCCTTACTATAATTAATTTTTTTTTTTATAACCCCTTTTTCTAAAGACATTACTGTTGATGGTTCAACACAAAAAATATCCTTGTATGCAGTATCTGGGCTTTGTATATAACCCAAAGATAAAAAAGATGCAAGTTTTTGATTATTTAAATTTTTTTCTTTTTTTAATAATTTAACTAAAGGATATATTTCTGAAGAAATATACAAACCATCTTGTGTTTTTGCATAAAAAAGCTGTTTTTCACCAAATTTATCCCGGGATACCCAAAGACTTTTACCATCCCAAATAACAAATGCAAACATTCCATCTAAATTATTAAGGCATGAATTATTAAATACCTGCCAATATTTTAACAAAACCTCAGTATCAGAGTTTGAGATAAAATTAATACCTTTTGATTCTAATTTTCTTTTTATTTCATGAAAATTATATATTTCCCCATTGTATGCAAGGACATGTTTTTTATTAACCATGGGTTGGTTGCCTTTTGAAGACAAATCAATAATAGATAATCTTGTATGTCCAATGTATATTCCTTTTTTTTTATTATACCACTCTCCATGAGAATCCGGGCCTCTGTGTTTTAACAATTTTCTACCTTCTTGACCTATTAATATATCTTTATTATTTAGAGGTCTATTTAAAATAAATGAAAATATTCCACACATAAATTATTTATATTTTGATATTATTCTTTTTATATTCTCAACCGTTTTATTTTCAGAAAATGGTTTAGTGTAATTTATATAGTATTCTAAAAATTGACGAACATTCCTCTTACTCTTACTTTTGCTTTTTATTTTTTCTTTTAAATTTAAATTTATTAATTTTGAGAGTTTATACTCGGAATTTGCTACACTAAATAAGTTTAAAAATTTTAAGAAAAAAACCTGGTTTTTATATTTGTTTGTTGCTTCATTAAATAATGGAAGAATGGGTTTGTGGCCTAGAATTATTGATTCAATTAATACAGTTGAATTAAAACCTATTACATTTACAGATTTTCTTATTAAATTATAAGCAGATTCATCTGTTATAAAAAGATTCTCAATTTCATCTATGTTTTTCCCAGTTATATCTTGAACAAGGTCACAAATTCTGTCATACCACCATCGCTCATTTATTCGAGGTTTTATATAAAAAATACAATCTTTATTTTTTAATGCTTCTAAAATAAAAATTTTATGCGAATTATAAAATAATCTTGAAAACCCCTCTTCTTTTTTTTGACTAAAACCTAAAAAAAATTTTTCTTTACTGTAAGAATCAAATTTGTTTTCTTTTTGATCAATATTTGCTAAATAATGCCAAAATGAAAAAAAAGTGATTATTTTTTTCTTTTTATTTTTTTTTATTCTTTTAAATAAACTGTCGTATTTAACTATGCCCGTAGCATTAATATATGTATTTTTAAACATGTCTCTTTTTTTAAAAACTTTTACCATTCTTTTATTTGGAAGCAATATTGAATCCCCCTGATATTTAAATTTAATTTCCTCTAACCTATTTAAAAAGGTATCTAACTGAAAATTGTCAAATTCTGATTGTTCCTTATGTATTGTAATAAAAGGTATCTTAGCCGAAGTTAAACCAGCTGCCCATTCTTGTTCTTGATTATAATAGAATGAACATGTAAGTGCACAATCAATTGAAAAAATTTTTTTTAAAATATTTCCAATTATTTTTATAAATTCTCTTTGTCTTTTTCTTTCTTCTAAAATATTTGAATCTTTATTCAAATAATAACTATCACTTTTGTATCTAAAAAAAATAATCTTTTCATTCTTCCTTTTTCTGCTTGTTGTATTTAAATAATATTCTTTGGCACGAAACAAAGAATTAATTTGGTTAAAAATTTTATCTGGAATTGAAAAGAGTTCTAATTCTTTGTTTTTTTTTAAAATATACAAACTTTGAATCCATCGTTTTTCAGAAAAGATTAATACTTTATTTTTTTTATTACTTATTTGCTTTGAAATTTTTTTTAATGAAAGACCGATATATATACCAATAAGAAATGCTACTAGTCTATTTTGACAAATCAATTTGATTTTGTATTTTAAAAATGAAAAAATTTTAATCATTTAAAAAATTATTTTTTTAAATCAAGAATTTTATTTGAAAACTTATTTAAATTTTTACGATGGGAAACAATTATTAATGTTAATTCAAAATCTTTTATCAATGAACTTATTATCTTTTCTTCAGTCTTCATATCAATATTTGACGTTGCTTCATCTAAAATTAAAATTTTAGGTTTGTTGAATAAAGCTCTTGCAATAGCTATGCGTTGTCTTTGTCCGCCTGATAATTTTCCACCTTTATCTCCTATGATCGTTTTGTATTTTAATGGAAGTTTTTTTATAAATTCATTTGACTGTGATGTTTGTAGAATCTTTTCTAAATCTCTTTTATGATATTTTTTTTTGTTTGTAATATTATTTATAATTGAGTCATTGTACAAAAAAACTTCTTGAGGAATATACGATATTAAATTTTTTTTAAATCCTTTTACTGAAAAATTATATTTCTTATTATCTACTGTAATTTCTCCTTTGTAATCATGTAATAAACCAGATATAACATCTAATAAAGTAGTTTTTCCAGAACCCGATGGCCCTTTGATAAGAATGCGATCGTTTTTGTTTATTTTTAAAGAAACATTTTGTAAAACTTTGTTAGTTGAATATGAATAACAAATTTTCTTTAATTCAATTTTATTTCTGAAATTAATAGTATAATTCCTCTTTGATTCTTTTTCGTTTATTAAATTTCTATTAAGATCATTTAAACGCTTATTAAGTGGTATGTAACTAAAAATACTTTGTAAATATTTTTGAATTGTTGAAAGACATTGAGTTATTCTAAGAAAAAGGATGCCCAGTAACCCCACTTTTTCAATGCTCATTTCTAATTTAACTAAAACTATAAAAATTCCAAATAATAAGAAAAAAGTAAAAAAAATATTTTGAGAAGCAACAGTACCTTCTTTATATAAAGAAAGTTTTTTGGAATCTACTGCTAATTTGTTAATTTCTTGAGATAAATATGAATTTATCTTTTGTTGAAATTGCTCAATTTTTATTATTTTAAAAGAATTTAAGAAATCAGAAAAAATTCTATTAAATTGTGAAAACGTAATTGTATTTTTTAATCCAAGTTTCTTTGTTAAAATAATAATCTTATTTAAAAAAATAAAAACAAATAAACTTATAAATACAGAAATCAAACTTATTTTCCATGATATAAGAAAACTAAATCCTATATAAACAATTGCTTGTAAAATTGCGGTAATAATTTTACATATGTGAACATAAATATAGCCTGTCGATAATGTTTCTCTATTAATTACATCGATTAGTGATCCATGTGAAAAATTCTTTAAATAATTTGGTTTTATGTTTATTAAATTGTGAAGAAATTTCTTTCTAGATATAGCTGTAAAATCTGCCCACACTTTATTCATTTGCCAAAGTGCAAAAAAATTTAGTGAATGTTTACAAGCTAATAATATTCCAAATAGAAATAAAAAGCTTCCTACTTCAATTTTTAAATTGTAACTTTCTAAAAAGTTTAGAACTTTAGTACTAAAAACTGAAATATTATCTAAATTATTATTTAAAAGAATCTCCAAAAATGGGATTAGTAATCCTATTCCAATTGCTTCTGAAAAAGTAGCTAGCAATATCAAGCTAACATTAAAAAAAGTTTTTAATGGAAATTCTTTAACTATCTGAGATAAAAGAAAAAATATTTCACTTTGTATTGTTATATTTTCTTTTAAAATTTTTTTAAAATTTATTACACCTATTGACATAAAATAATTAGATCTCCAATTAATTGTTAATTTATAAACTAAATATTTCTTGATTTAAGAGTTTCTTTTTTTTTACTTCTTTTATTCCTAAATTAATTAAATCAGAATTTAGTATTAATCTATTTTTCTTATCTATATTAGTACTTATATAGCCACATCTTTTTTTTAAAATAGAAATAAAATTTTGATCCAGATTTCTTTCATTAATATTTATAAGTAATATTGGTATATTTGTTTTAAGAGACTCGTTAAAAGCCGATGTTTCAACGCTATCAAATAATAAAATATCTGCTTTTTTATATGCATTTAGCATATTTTTTTCAATTATTTTTAAATCAAATTTTTTTAGTAAAGAAATAGGAACATCATGATAATTTGCTGGGTGAGGCTTATAATATAAGTCGAATCCCAGATTTTTTAAATTGTTAAATAATCTTGCTTGCCAATCTAAATAAACTTGATGTGGGTAAAATAAATTAAAACCCTGAATAACTGCTTCTTTTGTATAAATTCTAGGTATGTAAACTATTGACTTATAAACATTTCCTTTCTTTATATACTTAGTATTTTTTTTTTCTTTATATTCAACATAATGAATATTATTTTTTCTAAATTTGTTAAATAATAAATTTTTGTTGAATTTTTTTTTTAAAGCGGACTGCATTTTTTTATTATAAGTAAAAAAATGGTCTAAATAATTAAATTCTATAACATGTTGAGTTATTGAATCTTTCCATCCAGAACCTGCTCCATGATCAAAACCATAAACAATTCCTCCATTCATCATAACCGCATATGAAAATATACGATTAAATGAAATTCCCGTAGAACCTAGCCAAACTTTCTTAGGAAGGTATCTTCTATTATTTAATAAACTAGAATAATGAATTAAACTGACTTTAAAACTTGAGTCTATAAGTCTGACAATATAATTCTTTTCATTTTCTAATAAATTAATACCAAAATTTTTAAATACTTTATTTATTGTGTTAAATGTTTTTAAGGATGAATTTTTTTCAATTTCATCCATTTGCAAATTCTTTTCATTAATTTTTCCATATTTAAACCAATCATAAAAGGAGCTTAATCTTACATTATGTTTCTCTTGAGATAATTTTCTTTCAATTAATTCGCATTTTGTAAATGTAATTATATGATTATCTTTAATATTCTCTTTTTTGATATATTTTAGATTTTTACTAAAAAAATAAGATTTAGCTTTTGATATTGATGAAAGAATTTTATTTTTTTTTTGCAAACCATTAAAAAACAAATTTGTATCTTTAGTAAAAAGAATTTTTTTTTTTAAATAAATTGATTCTGTATATTTAGTTCTTAAAAAATTTGAATAAGGTTTTTTATTTGATAATAAAATATATTTTTTAATTGCAAAAAAATTTGTAAGATCTTTTGCAATTAGGAAAATATTCAATTTAAGCATCTCGTAAAATTTATTCTTATCAGATTTTATTAAAAATAATAATTCTTGATATATTTGTAATTTAAATTTTTCTAGAATTTTCATTGAAATTGGGCAATAAAAATCTTTCAAACCTTTTTGATTAAAAATAAAGTCTTTTACAAAAAAATTATTTTTCTTCATAAAATTATTTGATTAATTTCTTTAAAATTAATAAATCAATTATAGGAATTAGTTTATGTGCTGAAATTTTTAAAATATTTGCAATATCAATAATATCATTAGTGCCATCAGCATAAATTATAAAATCTAAAATAGTTTTTATTTGTCCTTTATTTTTTTTATAAAAATTTATATTAGAAATTTCATGATATAAATTTCTAGAACTTAGATGTGGTTCACATGTTGTAGTAGATTTATATTTTTTATTTTTTTCTAAAACATCAATACATTTTTTGTGAATTTCATAACTACCTTCTAAACCTTCTTCTGATACAAAATTCAAATTGTCCAATGAAGTGTGATATTCTCGATAAGTTCCGTATTTTGATCTCATAATTGATACCATTGGTAAATTTATTCCTGGACTGCAGTATTGTCTTTCATCGCTACCTCTATCTAAAAAGCTATAATATTTTTTTTTTGTTGTGTTATATTCAAGAATATTTTTTGCTAACTTATCTGCTATTGTGTTTCCATATTTAGATGGTAAAAAGGAAAATGTTTTATTGTCTCCTACACATGTAGCGTTAAATCCAGCTAAAACATTTCTTTTTAATTTATTTAAATTCTTAAATAGATATATTATTGAACCTATTGTTTCTGGAATAAAAACAAAACGGTATGTTAAATTTCTTTTTTTATTTAATAAAACATATTGAATAAGAGATATTAATAATGCTGTTCCTGATAATTCATTATTTGCCATCGATGGATGACAAATGTAAGTTGAAAAAAATATTTCGTTTTTCTTCTTTCCTGGAATAATGATTTCGCCATAATTAAATTTCCCATTTGTAAATTTAGAATCAATTTTAACATAGTAGTTGCCCTTCTTTTTTTTTAATTTCTTCATTTCATTCCAACTTAAAGAAAATCCCCAATTTTTTTTGTAATATGATGTTACGTAAGGAATGGCATTTGGTATTTTAGGCTCAGTGTGTAAATGTTTTTCTAACTCACTAAATGACATTTTTCTACTTACTGGCTCTGAATATGAAACCAAATGTAAATTATTATTTTTAAAATCAATAATTTTTTTATTTTTTTCATCTTTTACGTAAGCATCTTTAATATTCCATTCCTGTGGCACCTTCCAATCAAAAACTTTTGTTCCGGACTTAACTGAACAAATTCTTAAACTAGGTATTATTTTTTTTATATACTTAAGTGTTTGATACAAACCTTTACCACTTATACTTCTACAAATTGGAAAAAGATCGACAATCCAATTATACATTTGTTTACCTTTTCTCATTTTCTTATTTTTTTTTTAATAAAAACATTGAATCAATTTCTTTATTGGAAATCAGGCTTTTAAAAAGGATTTCTTTTTGTATTTTAAGATCTGTGAAAGTAGATATAAATTTTTTTGAAAAATCAGTTTTCCATAACAAGTTTTTATGATTTCTATAGTTAACGTTTTCATATTTCTTAGAATAATATTCAAAACACCATATCCATTTAGATGTAACTCTATACATCTCGGACATGAAATGAGAAATATTGGATGGATGAATATGTATTAAAACATTGCTTGTAAAAACTAGATCAAAAAAATTCTTTTTAAATGGTATATTATTTCCATCACCTTGAACAAGATTAATAAATTTAAATTTTTTTTTTAAATTTTTAATACATAAGCTTTGTAATTCAATACCATAAAGGTTTTTAAAACCCATTTTATTTAAACAATTTAATTGGTAACCAACATTACAGCCAATTTCTAAAATTCTTATTTTTCTATTAATTTTTTTTAAAAATAAATTATTTAATTCTAATTTTGTTTTTCCAAATCTTTCTTTATAATAATTATTCCAACTTTCAAAATCTTTATGTAGATTTCTGTACATTTGGTCTGTTCCAAATTTTCCGTACCAGATCTTTCCTTGATTATCCACTATTTTAAAAAACTATATCTGTTTTAAGTTTTTTTATTCCTTCATTTAATTTTGGTAAATTAATTCTCATAGTTTTCTCAATTTTTTTTATCGACATTGTCATATTTGACGGTCTAAAAGCTTTTAAATTTAAATTTTTTGATGCAACAAATTTGAATTTATTTTTATTTGCCTTAATTAATTCTGCAAATTTTAATAAAAACATTCCTTTAGATAATTTATCTTTAGATCCTATATTAAATGTTCCTTTTATATTTTCTCTAAAAATAATTTTATTTAATACTTCGGATAAATCTCTTATATAAATTGGATTAAAATAAATATCACTAACCAAATTTATCTTCTTTTTCTTTCTTATTTCATCCAGAAACCAATTAATAAATGAGTATTTGTGATTTGGAAAGTAACCAAAAAAATTAGTTCTTATAATTACATGATTACTTACATTTTCTACTATCTTTTCAGCTAAATACTTAGTAACAGAATAAGTGTTACTTGGCCTAACATCTTCCTCTTTACTGAATCTATTTGAATTATAAACTTGATCTGTTGAAATATAAATTAATCTTACTTTTTTTCTTTTTAATATCCAATTGACAATATTATATGTTCCTTCAACATTTAACTTATATGCTTGTTCAAAATTATTTTCACATTTATCTACATCTGTTATTGCAGCTAAATGTATTATTATATTTGGTCTAATTTTACTTAATATTTTTTGCAATTGATTTTGATTAACTAAGTTCGTATTTATAATTCCATTTTTTTTTTGCTTGTATCCTAAAGGGAAAACTAAATGAAACTTTCTAAGATATCTTATTAAAAAATTACCAAGCTTTCCTGAAGCGCCTGTTACAAGAATTCTCTTTTTCATTAATCTATTTGAGATTTTTAATTATGAATTCCAAATTTTTAAAATTTAATTGCTTTTTATTTGTGTTGCTTTTGTATTCAAAGTTCTTAAAAACTTTCTTTCCGGATAACTTTTTTTTAAAATTTCTATCCCAAAATGCTATTGATGGCTCAATTACATATCTATCTTTAAATTCCAATGTTTCTCTTGATTCATCAGAAGATATTAAAGTTTCATGAAGTTTTTCCCCAGGCCTTATTCCAATAAATGACTTTTTTATTTTAGGACAAAAATAATTTATTAAATCTATAACTTTTGAACTAGGTAGCTTAGGGACATATATTTCTCCACCTTTCATTATATCTAAACAAGATAGAACAAATTCTACTCCTTGTTCTAGGCTAATCCAAAATCTTGTCATATCTTTATCTGTGATAGGAACGTATTTTATTTTTTTAATTAAAGCTTTTTGAATAATCCAAAATATACTTCCTCTTGAACCAATTACATTACCATAACGAACAACTGAAAATTTTGATCTTCCATTTGCTGCTAGATGGTTACCTGAAACAATTAATTTGTCAGATGCTAATTTGCTAGCACCATATATATTTATTGGATTAGAAGCTTTATCTGTTGATAAAGAAATTATTTTTTTTACGTTGTTTTCCAATGCCGCATAAATAACATTTTCAGCACCCAAAATATTTGTTCTTATGCATTCTGTAGGATTATATTCTGTTGCCGGAATATGTTTTAAAGCTGCTGCGTGGATAATATAATCAACATTTTGAGTTGCTATTTTAAGTCTATCTCTATCTCTAACATCTCCAATAAAAAAACGTAATAAATTTTTTTTTGGATGTTTATCTAATCTTATAAACATTTCATTTTGTTTATGCTCATCTCTAGAAAAAATAATTAATTTTTTAGGTTTAAAACATTCTAATATTTTATTAACACATGCATTACCAAAAGAACCAGTGCCACCAGTAATTAGTACTGATTTATTATTCAAATTAAGAGAGTTTTTATAATACTTAAATTTATTTTTCATATTTTTTTACTTATTTTTTTTAGAAAAATTTTTAGATAAAATTCCAAAAAATAATGAGTCATGCCATTTATTTTTAAAAAAATAGGTTTCTTTATGTCTTCCATCAAGTTGAAATTTTAATTTTTTAAACATTTTGATTTTTTTTTTATCAAACTCATAAATTTCAGCCCATATTCTATGAAGATTTAGTACATTGAAACCATAATTCAATAAAATATTGGCAGAATCTATGGCAAATTTTTCATCTATATAAATATTATTTTTTCCAATATAGATTGAGAAATCAGCATTTTTATTTATCCAATCTATATAACAAAGACCACAAGCGCCTATCAATTCATTTGTCTTATTTTCTATTATAGAAAACATATGCGTGGTATCTTTTTTTTTAACATACTCTTTGAACCACAAATTCTGATTATATATGTTAATTTCTCTATGCTCTCGGAAAAACTGTCTAAAGCTTGGTTTATTCCTCCAATTCATTAGAGATTTTAAATCTTTTTTTTCTATTGCTCTTAAAGAAGTAATATTGCCTTTTAACATATTATAAAATATCTGATAAAAAAATTTCCATTCCTTTTTTTTTATTTATTCTTAATTTTTTATTTAAAATTTTTTTTAATTTACTTGGTGGTAAAGAATTTTTAGGTGCAGGTCTTAAAAATGTTAAATCATTAATTTTGATTATATTGCCTTTTAAAAGATTTTTATTTAATCTTATGCATCTTCTTTGTACAATTGCACTTTCTAGTTCATTTTTTTCAATAATTTTTTTTTCACTTCCTAATGAATCTTCTAATTCTCTTGCATTTTTAATCATCTCTTTCCAAGAATTAGGATTCATAGAGAAATAATGGTCTGGGCCTACTCTTGAATTATCATCAGTAAAATGTTTTTCAATAATTCTTGCTCCTAAAGAAATAGCGCCAAGAACTGTCGCATGTCCTTCAGTGTGATCTGACAGTCCTAATATGACATTCTTATATTTTTTTCTGAAAAGATTTAGCACTTTTAAATTAATATGTTTAAAATTATTTCTTTCATTTTTATAGTTTGTATTACATTGCATTAAACAAATTTTATCATTATTTGTATTAATTATTTTTACCGCATTATCTACATCCTTTATATTAGAAGCTCCTGTTGCCAAAATTATAGGTTTATTTTTCTTTGAAACTGCCTGGATAAATTCTAACCAAGTAATATCTCCTGATCCTATTTTATATACTGATGAAAATTTACTAACTTTTTTCAATGCATCAAAATCGTAAGGAGTTGTCATCCATTGAATATTAATTTTTTTTGTTAATTCAAATATTTTTTCATCCCAATTTCTATTAAATGAATATTTTTTATAAATCTCGTAGACAGAATTTTTCCACTTTGCTTGATGGCTCATTTTTTTACCCAAATTTTTAAAACCATAATCGCTTACTATTTTTGGAGCTAGGAAATGTTGAAATTTAACTGCATCTGCGCCACACTCTTTTGCTAAATATACAAGCTTTTTTACCCTATCAAATTTACCATCATGATTAGCTGCTATGTCAGCTATAAAATAGGATGGATTGCTTAAAGAAATTTTTCTTTTATTTATAAAAAATTCAGATTTAAATTTCATTATTTTTAAATAGTAAATATTAAAAGTTAATCCATCTAATATTTGAGTTATATTCTTTATTAAGATTAAAATGCTTTACAAATAACTGGTCTAATAACATTGTTGTTAATATTAAAAAAAAAGCTGTATCTTCTCTATAATTAATTTGATTTGGATTTTTTTTAGACAATATAGATAACAAATTTGAAACTTTTGATGATGTGAAATAACCAGTTTTATCTATCTGGTTTTTACTTAGTAATTCTTTTACATAATCAGGTAATTTTTTCTGAGAAAAAAAGGCAAGGCAGTTAGGGGCTATATAGGGTTGTTTTGCTCTATTAACAATTTCTAAAGGGATATCATTTTCAAAAGTTTTTTTTAATATCCATTTCTCTTTTAATCCCTTTATAAAAAAAAGTTCATTAAAATCTGAAATAGATTCCCAAAGTTCGTGGTCTAGGAAAGGATATCTTCCTTCAACATGATTAGCTAAAGCTACTCTGTCGCCTTGAGAAGATAATAAATACCCCTCTAACAATGTTTTAACTTCCAAAAATCTTGCCTTTTGTAAGGAAGAAAAAGAAGAAAAGTTTGTGGGAAATAGATTCGAATTATTTGTTACATCAGCATTATTATAATAATCTTTTGACAAAAAAGTTCTCAATGAATCATTGTTCGACCATCGAACTATATGGGAAAAATCCATTTTTTTTTTATTTTTTAGAAATTTAGAAAAAAAATTTAGAATATATTTATAGTTTGTATCATTGAAGTTAGGTAAAAAATTATACAATTTTTTTAATAAAATAGGCCTCATCTCTGATTTTGGAAATTTTGACCAAAACAATCTTATTTTTAATTCCTTGAAAATATTATATCCAAAAAATGCTTCATCAGCTCCCTCTCCTGATAAAACAACTTTTATATTTTGCTGATTTACAAAACTTGATAATAAATACATTGGAATTGGAGCGCTTCTAAATAAAGGATTTTCAGTAGAAAAAATAACTTTAGGAAGAGTATCTGTAATATTTTTATATGAACAGTTGATATTGAAATGTTCTGTACCAAATTTCTTTGAAACTAAATTCTGATATTTTGATTCATCAAAATTTTTATCTTGAAAAGTAACAGAATAACTTTTGATTTTTTTTGTGTATCTTGATGCAATATTACATATTATTGAACTATCTATACCACCAGATAAGTACAGTCCAATAGGAGCTTCTGATATTAATCTTTTTTTAACAGAATTATTTAATTCATTTCTTGTAATCTCAATTGCTTCTTTTTCATTTGTAATTTTTGGTTTTTTTCTTAGTGGAAAATCCCAAAACTTCTCAAATTTTTTTTTATTTCCTTTTATTGTTAGAGTGTGCGATGTCTCTAATTGACTAATGTTTTTAAATATTGTGTTAGGCGCATTGACTGTCCATTGTTTTATTAATTCATTTAGTGATGTTCTAGATATTTTTCTAGGCACAGAAGGAATGGAAAATAAAGATTTTATTTCAGAAGCAAAATATAACCTTTTTTTATGGATAGTATAAAAAAGTGGTCTTATACCAAATCTATCTCTACCTAATATTAATTTATTGTTTTTAGTGTCATATATTGCAAATGCAAAATTTCCATTAATATATTTTGGAGCATTTATCCCATATTCTTCATAAAGATGCACTAAAACTTCGGTGTCACAATTTGTTTTAAAATGATGACCTTTGTTTTGAAGATCTAATTTAATATCTAAATAATTATAAATTTCTCCATTATAGACAACCCAAATACTTTTATCTTCATTTGATATTGGTTGAAAACCATTTTTTATATCTATAATAGATAATCTTGCACATCCCATCATACAATTATCAAAACTTATTGCACCTAAACTATCTGGCCCTCTATGTTCAATTTGATGCAACATATTATTTAAATCTGATTTAATATTCTTTAAACCAGGTTTTAAATTAACCCAACCTGCAATTCCACACATTTATTTAATTTTTTTTATAATAATCTTGGAGATTCCTAATGGAGATGCTGATTCATCACTTAATAAATCATTTTCATTAAATGAAATCTTATATTTTTTCTCTAAATAGAGAATCATGTCTATAATTGAAGCTGAATCGATGATTCCTTCACTAATTAGCAATGAATTCTTATTTAATTTACTAGGAATTACTGAATTATTTTTCTTGATATAATTAATAATCCCATTGCAAATATCATTTAGGCCTAGCTTTTTTTTTTTATTTTGCAAAATATTTTTTTTTTATTACAAAAAAAGGATTTCTTTTTATATGTAAATTGAATAAATCATAAAAACTCCTGAAATTAAACAATGACATTTGTCCCCAACCAATTTTAATTGAATTAATTAATTTTTCATTTTTTAATAACAAATTCATTTTTTTGAAATCATATACTGTCTTCTTATTTAAGTATCTTGCATAGTAAGGTACTTTAATTGCTTTAATTTTATTAAATTTTTTTACTTTAATTTTAAATGTTTTAAAAAATCTATAAGGAACTTTGTTCTCTTCTTCTATTTGATGAATTAAAGTAACATATTTTATTCCTACTCCAACTAAAAGACATTTAGCGTTCATATTTACAAGTTTCTTAAAAACACTGTTATCTCCAAAACTTGTAGGGCTGATGTTGTCAATTATTTCTTTTGCCCTATAACCTATTGCAACAACCGAATGTAATGGGTGATTACTTCTTATCGCTTTTTTTTTCTTAATTAACCAATTTCCAAATGAGCCACTATCTGTAGAAATTTTTTCTTTATCAAAAATTTTTCCATGCGAGCATTCAAGTGTAAATGCTGGGGCTACTAAAGTACCTCTATTTCCTATAATTTCTTTTATACTTTTAAATAATAATTCTGAAGAATTTTTTTGTTTTCCAAAAATTAATCCTAAAGAAGAATGTGTGAATACTATATCGCTTTTTTTTAATCCTAAATGCCTTAGACATTCGATTAGCTTTTTTTGATCTATACTTAACAATTATAAAATTTTAAAAGAGAGAGAAAATTATTCTTTTTCTATTATAAAATTAGAAGGTATTTTACTTCTTTCTAATTTTTTAAAACAATAGCTTTTTAAACTGTTTAAACCTTGAAATTCTTTTTTGATTACTGCTATTGAGCATGTTATTTTATCTTTTTTATTTAAATATACCTTAGCTTTTTTAATGCCATTAAAAGATTGAATAAAATTTTCTATTTCTTTTGGATCGAATTTTAACCCACCTTTGTTTATAATTCTAGATTCTCTTCCTGTAAGGAATAAATTATTATTTTTATCTAAGAATCCTATATCATCAGTTACGAACCAGCCTTTATCAAAATATTTCCTATCTTCTTTTGCTCTGTTTAAATAAGTTTTCATTACATGATTTCCTTTGATACATACTCTTCCTTTCTTCATAGAATTCAATTTTTTTTTATTTTTATCAGCAATTTTTACTTCAACATTTGGCATTGCTTTTCCAACACTGTTAAACAAATATTTCTTGGTTTTATTATTAAATTCAATAAAAGTAGATCTCGAAGCCTCTGTTAATCCGTAATAAACCATAATTCTCGTATTTGGAAACTTGCTTACTAATTCTTTTAATAAACTTGGAGGAACAGGTTCAGAATTTATAATAATTAATTTTAAAAATTTTTTACACAATAAAAATTTTTTTGGGAATATTTTTAATAAAATTTTAAAACCAGAGGGTGTTCCTGGAAAACCGTTTGGTTTTTTTTCAAACAAAGTTTTAAACAAAGAATTAAAATTAGAAAAACCAGGTAATAATTGTACTTTTCCTCCAACAAATAAATTGCAATAAATATGTCCTAGGCCAAAGTTATGGTAAATAGGTAAAGTTATTAATTCGTAAAATTTTTTATTATAACCAACAAAAGATATAATGTTCTTAATTGCTGTTAAAACATTTTTATGTGTTAGAACAACACATTTTTTTTTTCCTGTTGATCCTGATGTAAACATAAAAGATATTGGATCTTCTAAACCAATTTTAGGAAATTCATGAGTCATATAATTTTTATTGTTTATAATCAAATTCAAAATATAAGAATTTAATTTTTTATTTTTTAATTTTTTATCAGATATAAGAATAATTTTATTTCTTATTAAAACGTTTTCTAAAAAATTTCTTTTTATAATTTCAACAAATGAAAAAATACATTTTAATTTGGTTATTCTTATTATTTCACTTAAGTTGTTTGGCATTATTTCTGAACTTAATGGAACGCTTACAAAACCTGAAAAAACAATTGATAAGTGGGCTTTAACAAAATAATTACAATTTGGTAAAATAATCCCTATTGCATCTCCCTTCTTTAAATTTGTTTTGTTCATTAAAAAATGTGAAATTTTATTAATCTGTTTAATTAAAAAATCGTAACTTATATTTTCATTTGGGTCAGATAAAGCAATTTTTTTTGGGTTCTTATTTGCTGTGTTAATAATAGTTTCTGATAACGAAGAAATCATTTCTTTAAAAATAATTTTAGTTATATTTTATTCAGATGATACTAGAACTGTTCTTCCACCATCAACCAATAAATTTTGCCCTGTAATATAGCTCGATTGATCAGAAGATAAGAATTGTATAGCGCCAACTAATTCATTAGGATGACCCATTCTTCCTAGAGGAACCGTTTTTTCTAATCTTTGTTTGAAAGATAATTTTAAAGCAGCGTCATCCATTGGGCCTGGGCATAAGGCATTACACCTTATATTATAATCACCTAACAGACTCGCGTAATATCTTGTAACACCAATTATTGCATGCTTGGTTATTGAATAATGAACAGGTTTAATAAATTTTTTAAATAAACCCTTATAAAGTCTTTGGTTTGGAGCTATTAAAGATAAATCAGATCCAATATTAATAATGCTGCCATGCTTCTTCTTTTTCATATCTTTTGAGAAAGCTTCAATTAAATTAACCGCTCCTAATACACCGACATTAAATGACTTAAAAATTTCATCATCAATATTTCTTTTTAATTTACCTGGAACACTATCTAGTGCTGCATTATTAATCAGCACATCAATATAAACTTTTTTTTTTTCTAATGATTTCTTAAATTGATTTACTGCTTTAATATCAGTGATATCCACAGTTTTAACAATAATTCTTCCTTCAGGAAATAGTTTTTTTAAAACATTATAATTTTTTAAATTTTTTTTTCCATTTACATCACACATAATCAAAAAGCCGTCTTTTTCTAAGATAGCCTTACCATGATATAAGCCTAATTTTCCGCCCGCTCCTGTTACGAGACAAATCTTATTTTTTAAATCATTAAACATTTTTTATTATTTTTTTTATAAAATAAAAATTTTTTCTTAATTCATCAACATGTTTGTTTTTTGATCTAGCAGTTTGTAAGATTATATTTCCTTTATATTCTTTTTTTAGATATTTAAAAACTTTTTCAAAATCTTGATTTCCTTTTCCTAAAGGTACTGTTGTTCCAAAGCACAAACGATCTTTTATATGTACATTCTGAACATATTTTATATAAATTTTTTCTTTATTAAAATCATAATTTTTAGAAGCGCTATTACCTGTATCGTAGTTTATTCCTATATTCTTTAATTTAAATCTTTTTATAAATTTTAATAATTTTTTAGGGTTATAATCACTTTCAAAAAGAATTCTAATATTTGTTGATTTTATTAAAGGCAAAAAAAAATTAATCAATCCTACAATGGTATTCTCATCCTTTTTTGTTTTTAAAGATGTATTATCCACTAAAGGTAAAACTATATATTTTATATTCAAAATTAAACAAGAATTTATTAAAAAAAGTATTTTCTTTTTTATTTCAATTTGATTTTTTTTATTTTGTTTAAAGTATGGCTTTTCCATAAAAAAATCACATGTGACAGACTCTATCCTAATATTGTTTTTTTCTGATAAGTTCTTAATTTTCTCAAAATATTTTGAATTCAATAAAGGATTCTTATAAAAATTCTTATTATCTAATGTCCACTCAATTAATTTAAGTCTTAGTTTTTTAGCTAAATGAAATTCTTTTTGCCAACTTTTCCATGGAAAAGATTGTATTTTATTTTTGATCTCAGGTGGAACAAGCCTACCTTGCATTACACCAAAATTAAATTTATTCATTCTTATTATACTTTATTTCTCATTTTTCGAGTTCTATCAAAGATCTGAGTTTTCAAAATACTAAACTTATTTTCTTTGATATAATCTGATATTGGCTTATATCTATCACATTTAACACAAACTTTAGGTAAGATACCTTTTTTCCAATTAGATCTGAATTTTTTTATTTTTTTTCCTCTCCAAATGTTAGTTAAAGTGTCGGAATTAATATTTCCTATATTTATTTCTCCTTCTATATCTCTCGATGCACATACTCCTACGTTTCCATCTGACATGATATATAATTTTCTATATAGCTCCCAACAAGGTTCTTTAAATTTTTTTTCATTTGGAACTATTTCTCCCAATGTTGACCCTTTTGGTAAATCCTTCTCTGTAATATAACCACTCCAATTTTCATAGGCAGTTTTGAAAGACATATTTTCAAAACCTATTAACTTACCAATTTCTAAAAAATCTTTATTTTTTCTCCATTTTTCTTCAGGTTGTTCAACTCTTAAATGCATAGTGAAATGAATAGGTTTATTATATTTAATATTTAATTTTGCAATATTAATTATATTTTTGATAACTCTTTGATATTCATCAACTCCATAATATTTTTTATATAATTTTCTAGTTCCAAAATAAGTGGATATTGCTATTCGTGTCACACCGCTTTGAACTAATTCTTTTAAATTATAACGATCTAAATAAATAGCATTAGTGTACATAAAGACACTGTGTATATTTTTTTTAGACCTTGCGTATCTTATTTTCTCAATTAAAGATTTATCAACTAATGGGTCACCAACCACTGGTGTAAAAGAAACTGTACCTCCACCATCTTTTGAATACAAATCAATTGTTTTTTTAAACATTTTAAAATCCATGATATATAATGATCTTTTTTGAAATCTATACGCACAAAAAGAACAATTAGCATTACAAGCATTGGATATTTCTAAACCTAAGTCTGTATAATTTTTCTCCATTAGTTTAAGCAAAAAAGAGTTTGGAAAAAAACTAAGAAAAAAATTTTTTATTTTTTTCTTTAGAAGTTTTTTTAAATATTTTTTATGATCTACAAAACGAATTTCTTCCATTATAACCCCTTAGCAATCCATCCTCCATCAACTACAATATCTTCGCCTGTAATATATGATGAGTCCTGTGATATGAGAAACTTTATTACTCCAACTATATCGGTAGTTTTACCCCATCTTTGAAGTATTGTTCTATTTGATCTTTCTTTATATTTTTTTTTGTTTTTATAAGAATTAATTGTCATGTCAGTTAAGATATATCCTGGAGAAACTGAATTAACTCTTATTTGATATTTCCTATAATCTAATGCCATAGATTTAGTTAACATTCTCAAACCTCCTTTTGATGCAACATATCCAGGATTTTCAGGAAATGCCTGGTAAGCATTTATGCTACAAATATTAATAATAGATTTAATTTCTGATTTTTTAATCTTATCCAAAAAAGAGTCAGATACAATATATGGAATTTTTAAATTAAAATCTATTATCTTAGAAAAATTTTTTATTTTAGATTTATATTTTGTTCTCGCAATCCCAGCGTTGTTTATCAAAACATCTAACTTTGGAATCTTTTTACTTAATAATTTTAGATTATTTTGTTTACTAATATCTAACGCAAAATAATTAAAATTATTTATTTTAATTTTTGATCTTCCAACTCCATAAACTTGAAAGTTTTTAAATTTAGATAAATTTTCGCAAATTTCTCTACCAATACCTTTAGAGGCTCCTGTAACTAAAACGTACTTTTTTTCCATATTATTTTGAAAATCATCTTTCTAAAATTAACCTAACTAAATCTAAATCAAACTTTTCATCAATTTCAAGAGATTTTTTTTTATCTACAATATAGGGTAAAGTTTTTCCTCCAAAAAAATAGTTGTTTTCACTATTTATAATGAATTTTTTTTTAGTTAAAAAAATATTTCCGCTTAATTTATATATATTTGGAAAAATATCTTGTCTTCTAACAAATTTTTTTACTTTTTTCATAGGTAATAAGAATTTATTTCTAATTTTATTTAAATACATATCACTACATTCATTTGCTTCTCTTACACTTACAACGCTATCAACTTTTTTTTTCATCATCTTTATACATTTAATAATATCGTTTGCATTTGTTAATGGATTGGTGGCTTGTAAAAGCATTACCAAATCAACTTTAAATTTTTCATTATCTTCAATAAATTTTATAGCATGCTTTAAAACTGGCAATGTTGGTGCTGTGTCAGTAGCTAAATGTTTAGGTCTTAAAAATGGAACTTCTGCTCCAAATTTTTTTGCAATCTTTGCAATTTTTAATGAATCTGTTGAAACTAATAAAGTTATGGAAGCTATATCATTCCCTCTTGATATAGTTTCTTTATAAAAAAATTTTTTAGCTTTTAAAGCTGCTTCAATACAATAAGCAATTAGTGGTTTACCATTAATATTTATTATGTTTTTATTACGAACCTCTTTTGACCCAGCTCTTGCTGGAATCACGATTAAAATATTCTTTTTTTTCATTTATTTAATATTAAGATGTGCTCTTAATTTTTTTGCAACTTCTAACTCTTTTTTATTATAAATTAAATTTCCCTCTCCTAATGAACTCGATATGGCCAAAACTCCATCAACTAGCTTTTTAAAACCATGAGGCTCAATCGACGCTGCTTGATCTGAACCATACATAGCTCTATCTAGAGTAATATGTCTCTCTAAAGATGTTATTCCCATTGCGCATGCTGCAAAGGAAACAGTTAAGCCGACTTCGTGCCCGCTATATCCTACATTGCATTTAAATATTTTTTTTAATCTTGTAATTCTATTCAAATTTGCATCTTCATCTGCCATTGGATAAGTTGAGATACAATGCATTAATTCAAATGGACATTTAAATTTCTTAAAAATTCTTACAGCATTGTCTATATCTTTTTTTTTTGACATTCCAGTTGAAATAAATGTATATTTGTTTTCTTTAGCTACCGCTTCTAATAAAGGTTTATATATAATCATTGCTGAAGCAATTTTATTATATTTAAATTTAAATTGTTTTAAAAATTTTTGACTTTCTAAATCCCAAGCTGAAGCAAACCAATCTATTTTTAATTTTTTACAATACTTATTTATTTCTTGATAATCTTTTTTATCAAATTCCAACCCTTCTTTTTGTTTTCGAAAAGTTGTTCCCCAAGGACTTTCTCTATTAGAATTTAATTCCTCTTTAGAATAAACTAAATCTATGGTTCTTTTTTGAAATTTTACTGCATCGGCGCCAGCTTTTTTTGCACAATCTATTAACTTTTTAGCAATTTTTAAATCACCGTTATGATTAATTCCTATTTCTGCTATAACTTTTATTTTTTTCATATTAATTAATGCGACAATATCCCTAATGATGGAGTGTTTTCTAAAATTAATAAAAAAACATTATTTAATTCATCATATTCTATATCTCTAATTCTCTCACCAATATAAATTGGTTCCATGGAAATAATTTTTTCTAAATTATGATCAAAAATTACTCTATATAATGTCTTTCCATTTAATGAAGAAACAAAAAAATTATTTTTTAATTTTTTTGAATATTTTTCGGGAATTTTTATTATTTCTGAAATACCGATTGAAGGAACAAAGGCAAATATTGGTTCGACAAAACCAAAATCTTTATGATTTTTTAAAAAAGTAAAATCTTCTGACTGATCATAGCCGTATTTTTCTCCATAAGATGCCAATGGCCACCCGTAATTTTTATTTTTTTTTATTAAATTTATTTCATCACCTCCATATGGTCCATGTTCTGTAGATATAATAATATCTTGCTCAGTATAAAGCCCTTGTGGATTCCTATGGCCTAAAGAATAAATATCATAATTTTTATTTTTTAAATCAATACTAATAATTTTTCCAAATATTGATTTTTCATCTTGAGCTAATTCTCTTTTACGATAATCCCCAATTGTGAATAATAATTTAGTATTTCCATTATGATCTTTATGTATTTTCAATTTACCGCCAGATTGACTAGAATTAAATGCTGGATTAATTTTTGAATCAACGCATTCATCATATGTAAAAAAATCAATAAATTTTAAATATTTAAAATCAAATTTTGCTGAAATAATTGATGTATTATAACAATTCTTACTTACAGACTTATTATAAGATAAATAAACTTTATCCTGATAAAACAAAACACCTCTTATTCCAATATCTTTTGAGTGTTTTATAGTATTATCATAATTCCAAAATGCTTTATCATTTATTAAATTAGTTAAATTATTGTCAATTTCCTCAAAAATTATATCTTTTTTATTTAAACTTTCTTTATTAAAAAAATACGTTTTACCAATACCTGATACTAAAAACATTTTTGTTTCATTAATATTTTCAAGATAAGCAACTGGTTTTTGCTGAGAAACTTCTGAATTGTATATATTTAAAGATATTTTTTCTAAACTAAACCCAATGTAATTAGCATCATTTGGTGTATTTATTAAATTATAAAAACCTTTTAAGTATTGATTCTCTTTTTTTAATTCAGGAATACTAAAAAATGTATTTTTTAAAATTCTTTTAATATTTTCAGGTATGATTTTTTTTATAGGTAAAAGAAATGAATTATTAGGAACATAATAATGAATTGATCCTAAAATAATTATAAAAAATAAAATAGAAATAAATATTAAAAAAACTTTTTTCATTTAATTTTTTATTGAAAAGAATCCAACTTTGTAAAATCAATTAATTCTTTATAAATAGAATTTGATAATAATTCATAACCATATTCATTAAAATGGTAATCCCAATAATGAATAATTTCATCAGGATTTTCATAGTTTAAAAAATAAGGCATTATATCTAAATAATTTATTTCTAAATCTTTTAATAAATTTGGAAAATCTTTTCTAATTTGATTTATATAGGATTTATTTGTATTTTTAAAATTTTTTGAATTAAAAGCATTTTTATCTAAACGCTGCCCATATTTAAAATAAGGCGTAGGAATATATGTAACAAAAAGATTTCCTTCCCAAGTATCAATTTCTTTTTTTATTTTTAAAAGAATTTCTTTTGTTAAATCATATCTTTCTTGATAAGTTAATTTAGAATTTTCTACAGTATTTTTTTTAAAACTTATATTGAACTTTTGTCTAATTGGTCTTAATAAAAATAAATCATAAAAAAAATTCCTTTGTTGATCCATAATTATTGTTTTAAAACTCTTTTTTAAAATTTTTTTTTCTAATAAATTCAATTCTCTTTTAAATTCTATTTCATGAGCTTTTTTTTGTTGATAATTTATTTCACTTTGTCTATTGATTAAATTTTGTTTAAAATTTTCATCATTTAAATATTTTTGAAAGATTCTATCTTTATTATTAAATTCAAAATCATTACCTTCAAAAATAACAATGATGACATTTTTAGGTTTTACATAACTCAAATATTCTTTTGTTATTGCTAAATATTCGATTAAACCTATCGCTCTTAATCCCAAATTAAGAATTTTTGAATTCAATTTACTTTCTAGTTTTCTAACAACATCATTTTTAGTTTCTAAACAATTAGTGTGAATAAATGAGTCCCCAACTATTGCAAAATTCAAGTTTTCATCCCATGTATCATTTTTATTATTAAAACCATATCTATCAGATACTATATTCAACCATTGGCCATTTTTTCTACATAAAACAATATTAGAATTAGATATTCCGCCAAGCCATCTAATTCTATTAAGATTATCTAAATTATAAGGATGCATTGGAAATAAATATGAATAAGTATTACTATCAGTCTTTCTTTTATCAATTATATATTCAATTTTAGTTCTATCATCGAATTCGTGTTTATTTTGAAGTGTTTCCTTATAAAAAGAAATCTTTTCATCTTTAATTTTAATTTGTTGTTGGAAATTCCAAAAATTATTTAAAGAATAAATAATAAAAAAAAGATACGTTGAAACTATGGTTGAGAAAGTTATTAATAGCCAATTAATTTTTTTCTTTTTTAATGATATAAAAATAAAAATTAAAAGAAATAAAGGAAAAAAATAAAAAAAAATTAAATTTAAATATGTAAAATTAAAAAAATTATAATTATAAATTACATAAAATAACTCAATAAATAATATTAATAAGAAAAATTTAGATATAAAAAATAAAGTTTTTTTTGAGCGATTCACTTCTTAATTTTTCTTCTTTTTTACTGGGTACATTGAATTAACACATTTTTTACATGTATCATTTTTATAATATTCACCTTTTTTATGCATATCTCTTAATTCATTCATTTCTTTACTATGCCAGGCATTATAAATAGAATTAAATCTTAGATCTCCGATCTTTAATTTTGAACTATATACTGCGCAACATGGTGTAATATCATTATTTCTAATAACAACTCTATGAAAAGGTTGAACACAATTAAAACTATCCATTGGTTTATCTAAAAATTGATCATCAGGATAATATTTATCAAATTTCTTTTCAAATGATGGTGGCGCAAATCTTTGTATTGTAACTATGTCTACAACATCTTTCCATTCATCAATAAATTTTTCTTTTTCATCAATGTTTTGCTTTATATTTACAAAACTAACACCTGTAATTGGAAGTTTATATCCACCTTTTTCTTTTAATTCTAAAAATCTATAAATATTTTTTTTAATTCGTTCTAAGGGAGGACTTCCAACTCTAACCTTTTTAAATGTTTCTGGATTTGATGCATCTAAACTAAACCTTAATCTTGTAAGACCAGAATCTAATATAGATTTTGCCCTTTTTTCAACTAAAGCTGATCCGTTGTTGTTTAACATAATATCTATAAAACCTTTTGAATGCGCATACCTTATATATTCTTCTAAATTTTTCATTAAAAAAGGCTCGTTATTACCCTGCGGAGCAATTGAAGGGCAATTATATTCCGAGCCCTCATCTACAATTCTTTTGTAATCTTGAAAATTTATTTCATCATTATCTTTATAATATTTTTTAACTATTTGTTTATTTCCTATAATGCAGTGTGGGCACGTAAAATTACATGTTTGATTTAGTTCGCAATGTAAAAAAAGAGGGAAATCTGTAACTAGCTCAAATTTATTTGCAGCATCCCATTTTTTTCTATAATCAACAAATTTTTTTCCAATAATTTTACCTAATTTGATATTAATTTCTTCATCTTTAGACAAATGTACTACTTTTCCATCTGTTGTATAACTTTTTTGAAAATTAATTGTCATTATTTTAAAGTATAGCTACCGCACAATAGTTAGTTTACATAACTATTGTTGTCCATAAAAAAAAACTGTTAATTAACTGCAATATAATTTTTAGGCAATTTTAAATTTAAGTTTTTACCCAAAATATTTAAAATTAAAATAATACTCTTATTATTTAAAGCTTGATGGAATATTCCATTTAAACCTTTAAATGGTCCATGCAAAATTTTATAAATTTTACCTTCAATTAATTCTTTAAATCTAAATATAGAAATCACGCCTTTTTTATTTTCAAGTGATTTTAGTTTTTGAATATATTCTCCAGGTAATATTGACTTTGTGTTTGAAAATGAAAGTATCGAATTAACTCCCATAGTATTATTAATTTTAACTAACCTAGGGTTTGACAAGTCACTTTTTACAAAAATATAACCTTCAAATAAAGGTGATTTTATAGTTTTGATTTTATCAAATATTTTTTTTATTTTATAAGTTAGAGGTATGTAAACTTCAAATTTTTGTCTTACTAAATTTTCTTTTGCCCAAAATTCCTTAGATCTTTTAGTTTTTATAATTATCCAATTACTCATTTTAACCTAACAATCTTTTTTATATTTAAAATTTTTGGTACAACAATTTCCTTTTTTGGAAAAAACTTTTTTAATTTTAAAAATGTGTCATAGGAGCTTTTTATGTCGCAAAGTATAATTATTTCAACTTTAATATTGTTTCTAGGAATCTTTGGAAATACTTTAATACCAAAAAAATTTTTTAAATTAGAATTTGGAATTACAATTCCTGAAAATTCTAAATCAATTTCTTTAGCAGTTAAGACAAAAACTTCAGATAATTCACTTGCTGAATATAAAATAATTTTTTTATTTTTTTTTTTATATTTCATAAGAATCTTTAAACAATCTTCACGCATATTTCTATATAAGGAAAAAGAAGAAGACAAATATTCAGCAGTAAGTTTACTTTTCTCAATAAATCCTTTAGGAGTTAAATAATATATGTATCTTTTTTTTGGAACATTTTTTAATTTAATCCACCCTTTTTTTAAACATCTTTTTACATATGAATTTGCTAAACCAGCGGATATCCCGAGTTGTCTTGATATTTTTCTTTGTGAATAAAAAATACCATCGTTTATATCGGATAAAATACGTAAAATATTTTTTTTATCCGTTGAATTCTTGACATTTGTAAAAGTTTTCATTTTCCCCTTGTTCACAATGTGAACGTTTATGTTCATAATATATACATAACTACAAAATATGCAATATAAAAAAATTAAAGAATTAATATTAATTTTTTAAAAAAATTTCTATACTGTGGGAATTTAATGAAAAGATGTAAAAAAATAAATAAATGTAGAAATTGTAATTCGCCAAATTTAGTGAAAATACTTGATCTTGGAAATCTAGCATATACAGGAAAATTTGTAAAAAATGGAACCGCAGTTCAAAAAACTCCCTTAAAAATTGCGATGTGCTCTAATTGTAATCTTGTTCAATTAAATCATGAATATGATAACAGTTATATGTACGGTTATGATTATGGTTATCAATCAAATATAAATTCAACGATGAAAAATCACTTGTTAAGTATTGTCAACACAATTAATAAAAAATTTAAAATAAAAAAAAAGGATATTTTTGTTGATATAGGATCAAATGATGGAACTTTGTTAAATCACAAAACTTTGGACAAATGTATAACAGTGGGATTTGATCCAATAATTAAAAGATTAAAAAAAAATTACAAGAATATTGACTTTAAAATAGATAAATTCTTTAATTTTAAAAATTTTAAAAAATTTAAAATTAATAAAGCAAAATTCATAACAGCTATAGCTATGTTCTATGATTTAAAAGATCCAAATAATTTTCTTTCTGAAATAAAAAAAGTACTCAATAAAAATGGTATTTTTATCTTAGAACAATCTGATTTACGTTTGATGTTGAAACAAAATTCATTTGATACAATTTGTCATGAACATCTTGAATATT
>CAZWXP010000109.1:0-5195 GCA_964637965.1 uncultured Alphaproteobacteria bacterium
GCTTTTTTTATTTTATTAGTACTAATATTTAGTATTCTAGCTACAGTTACAGCAGCAAGAGAATTTTGAATGTTATGTCTTCCTAAAACATTTAATTTAATTTTTTTAATTTTTTCTTTTTTTAGTAAATTTGTTTTTTTAATATTTATATCAAAAAAAGATCCTTTTTCATTTATTAAAATATTTGTTGCTCTTATATCGCTGCCCGTATTTAAGCCATAACTTATTTTGTTCCTTTTTTTACATCCTGAAAGGATTTTTTTTAAATCAGAATTGTCGCTACAAAAAATTGTAACTCCATCAAATGGAGTGTTGTTTGCAAAATTAAGAAAATATTTTTTTAAATTTGAATAACTTTTATAAAAATCCATATGTTCTTTATTTATATTTGTCAAAACTGCTATTTTAGGAAATAAATTAATTAAACTTCCATCTGATTCATCGGCTTCTACTACCATCCAATTACTTTTAACTATTCTTGTAGTGCTTTTATATTGATTTACTATTCCGCCAATAATAGTTGTCGGATCAAAATTTGCACTTTCTAAAACTGAAGATATTAAAGAAGTTGTTGTGGTTTTACCGTGACTTCCAGAAACAGCTATGGATTCATTATATTTCATTAAAGCTGCCAACATATCTGATCTTTTATAAACAGGTATTTTATTTTTTTTTGCAAATTTTAATTCAGAATTATTTTTTTTTATAGCTGATGATATAACTAAAATATTTACATTCTTTAAATTTTTAGAAGAATGGCCTGAAAAAATTTTTATACCCAGTTTTTTTAGTCTTTTTGTATTATTATTATTTAATAAATCACTCCCTTGTATTTTAAAACCTTGTGAAAATAAAACTTCTGCTATACCTGACATCCCAATGCCTCCGATACCAACAAAATGTATTATATTTTTAATATTTTTTTCTAATATTTTCACAAATTTATTTTAAGAAATTATATTTGCTAATTTCAATAAAGAATTACCATCGCCTATAGAAAACGAATTTTTTGACATTTTTTTTATTTTTTCTCTGCTTGTTAAAAAATCCATTATTTCTTTTTTTAATTTATCTTTACTTAGCTCATCTTCTAATAGCATTATGCCTGCTCCTTTATTAACTAGCCACTCAGCGTTCTTTTGTTGATGATTGTTTTTAGCAAATTTATAAGGAATTAAAATAGCAGGCTTACCTAACGCTGTCATTTCTGAGAGTGTCGAAGATCCTGATCTAGAAATTACAAATTGGCATTTAAACATTATATCAGGAAGATTATTAAAAAAAGTTTTACAGACAGCCTTAATATTATTTTTTTTATATTTTTTTTTAACTTTAATGAAGTTTAATTTTGAACATTGGTGATATACATTAATTTTTTTTTTTAATTTATTAGGCAATAAATTCAAAGAATCTGGAATCATATTATCAAATATTGCTGCACCTTGACTTCCGCCTACAATTAAAATAACAATTTTTTTATTAATTTTACTCTTTACTTTTTTTCTAAGTCCAAGAACTTTTTTCCTTACAGGATTTCTTATATAAAATATTTTCTTGTTATTTTCATTTCTTTTTTTATCTCCCCATCCAAAAATTATTTTTTCTGAAAAAAAATAAAATAATTTATTTGTAGAGCCCATAATAGAATTTGATTCATGAAGTATTATTGGCTTAAATAATATTTTAGAGATTAACAAAAATGGTATAGACGTATAGCCTCCAAAACCAATAACAACATCTGGGTTATTTTTTCTTAAAATATTAAAAATTCTAAAAAGATTATAAAAATAATTAAAGATATCTTTTATGCTTCTTGAAATTTCTAAGGTATAAAAAACTACATTCTTTCTTTTATATAAATATTTATTTTTATTAATTATTTTTTTTACTCTTTTATCAGATAAAAAAACTATTTCCTTTTTTTCTGTAATTAATTGTTCTAACAATGATATTGCTGGAAATATATGTCCTCCAGTACCTCCTGCAACAATTGCTATCTTAGAATTCTTTTTCATTTGACACTATATTATTTTTATAATTTACTCTAGTTAAAGCTAGAATTACACCAATATTTAATGCCATTGTAATCATTGAAGAACCTCCGTAACTTATAAAAGGAAGAGTGGTGCCTGTTGTTGGAATAAGACCTACGGTTGATCCAATATTTATAAAAATTTGTGAACCTAATTGTATTACTAAACCTGATACACATAAAATTACAAAAAGATACTTTTGGCTTTTTATTCTTTTATAAATATTAAAAATTAGGTATATAAAAAAAATAATAATAAATAAACAGCCAAAAATACCAAATTCTTCAGCAATAACAGAAAATATAAAATCTGTATGAGCATCGGGAAGATTATCTTTTACTGTGCTCATTCCTGGTCCTTTTCCAAATAACCCTCCTTCTTTTATTGCCTGTAATGATTTTGATATTTGATAATTCTCAGCAGTTGAAGAGTATAAAAAATTGTCAATGCGCATTTTGACATTGTTCAAAAAAAAATAAGAGATAAAAGAAACAAAAGAAAAAAAAAATGAAAAAAATAACACCCATTTCCATTTTAATCCGCTAATAAATAATTGGCCAAAATAAATACAAGAAATGATAACAAACATTGAGAAATCTGGCTGAAACAAGATTAAACATGAAATAAATAAATAAAGAATAAATGAAAAAATTTGGTTATTAATTAATTTAAATTGATTTTTCGAAGATAAAAACCAGGCGCAAATTATAGGAAAAGAAATTTTCAAAAACTCTGATGGCTGGAAACTATATCCAAAAAATGATACCCATCTAATTGATCCTTTAACCTCAGTTCCAATAAAAAATGAATAAAAAATAAAAAAAATAGAAATTAAGAATGTGAATAAAAAAAAAACGTTTTATCCCTAACATTGAAAATAAAGAAATAAAAAAAATAAAAAAAAAAGCAAATGGTGCAAAAATTAAATGCTTTTTTACAAAATAATAAGGTTCTAAACTATATTTAATTGCAATAGATGGTGTTGCAACAAAAGAAATCAAACTACCTATAACTATTAAAATAATTGCAGTTATAAAAATATTTCTGTCAATACTTCTCCACCAATTATAAAGAAATATATATATTTGTTCATTTTGCATTTCTTTTTTTTAAATTTTTTTTACAAAATTTATAAACGCATTACCCCTATCCTCAAAATCAGACCATTCATCTAGTGAGGAACATGCTGGAGACAATAAAACAACTGAGGATGAATTTTTTTTCATTTCTTTTTTTGCTAAATTATATGAAAGTTGTACTGCTTCTTGAAGATTCTTTACAATCGTACAGTTCAAAAAATTTTTTAAATATTTTTGATATAAAAACTTTGTTTCACCTAGTAAAAAAACATGTTTAATTCTAAAAAAATTTTTTTTTAGTTTTTGTAAATTTTTTTCTTTAAGTCTTCCACCTAAAATTAAATAAATATTATTAAAATTTTTTAAAGCCTCATCTGTTGCATTAATATTTGTTGCTTTACTATCATTAACAAATGTTATATCGCTAATTTTTCTTATCTTTTGCAATCTATGTGGTAAAGCTTTGAAAGACTTAATAGAATACTCAATTTTTTTCCAATCAAAATAACCTAATGATAAAACTACAGCGTAGGCTGCTGCAATATTTTGATAATTATGTTCTCCAAGAAAATTTTTGAATTGTTCTACATTAATTTTTTTTAAAATTCTTTTTTTTTTTAATTTAAAATTAATTATTAATTTTTTATTTTTAATACAAATATCAGCTTTCTTATTTTTTTTTGATATTGTAATTATCCTTGAATATAATTTTTTTTTTAATTTTTTTACTAGAGAAGATGTGATTTTGTCATCTATCCCAATAATAGAAATATCATTCTCTGATTGATTATTAAAAATTTTAATTTTTTCTGCTATATATTTCTTAAAACTTTCATGTCTTTGAATATGATCTCTTGAAATATTAAGTAAAACAGCAACTTTGAATCTTGTTCTTTGCATTGCTTCTAGCTGAAATGAAGAAATTTCTAAAATATTAAAACTTTTTTTGTATTTTTTTAAATCAAAAACCGGTTTTCCTATGTTTCCGGCAAGATTATTATTAATTTTTAATTTTTCAAAAATATGACTCAACAAACAGACTGTAGTAGATTTTCCATTTGTGCCTGTAACTCCAATATATTTTTCCTCAGGATTAAATCTAAAAAATAATTCTATATCATTTAATATTTCAATTTTATCTTTCTCAGCTCTTTTTAAAATAATATGTTTATTTTTTCCTGAATAAGGTATGCCAGGAGATGTAAGTACAAAAGACATTTTTTTTATATTGTTCTTATTTAAAATCTTAATTTTTAATTTATTTTTTTTTGCTTTTGATAATTTTTTTCTGTTGTCATCCCAACCAAAAACATTAAAACCTTTTTCTTTTAAAAATTTTATTGAGCTTATTCCAGTTCGACTTAATCCTAAAACCCCAACTTTTTTATTTAAAAAAAAATTCATTCCTTTTTTTTATCTTACTTTAAGTGTAGCCAACCCAATCAATGCAAAAATTACAGTTAAGATCCAAAATCTGATTACAATTGTATTTTCATGCCATCCTTTTTTCTCAAAATGGTGATGTAAAGGACTCATTAAAAATAATCTTTTACCAAAAAATTTGAAAGAAGCAACTTGCAAAATAACTGATAATGTTTCAATAACAAATAAAAAACCTATTATAAATAAAACAATTTCATGTTTAATAATTATACTAATTGAGCCTAGTGCCGCTCCGATTGATAACGAACCTGTGTCACCCATAAAAATTTTTGCTGGGTGTGCATTAAACCATAAAAATCCTAAACATGAACCAACTAAAGCTGAGCTTAATACTGCTAATTCACCACTTCCCGCAATAAAAAACAAATTCAAATATTCTGAAAAAATTTTATGTCCAGCTAAATAAGCTATTAAAGCTAAACAGGTTGCAGTTATAATTACAGGTACAACTGCTAAACCATCTAGTCCATCAGTTAAATTAACACCATTAGATGTGCCAATAATTACTAAAAAAGCAAAAATTGGAAAAAAAACTCCCAGATCAAATAAATAATTTTTGAAAAAAGGACCAGCCAAGGTGTCAATAAATTGATAGTCGAACAAATCATATAAGAAAAAGAGCATTATAGAAGTGATTAAA
>CAZWXP010000110.1:0-2798 GCA_964637965.1 uncultured Alphaproteobacteria bacterium
TGCTCATGAACAATGGGGTGGAAATCAAATGCAAAGTAGGTTTTTAAAGGATTCTAAGAGACTAATGACAAATATAGATTTTAATTCTTGGGTAGGAGTCAGAACACTTGGAGAGGCAATTACAAGAACTAAATCATTAGATGATAAAATACTTTTAGAAAAGATTATGGATAAAGAATTTAATTTAGCGGCCTATAAAGGGAAACCACTTAGTTACAGAAATTGGAATGGGCAACTTCGACAACCTATTTTATTAGTAACTCCTAGGGCTTTAGTATCTGTTTCTCCTCAACCAGGTTTTGTCCATCCTAGAACAGAATTAGATACATTAGGAATTGATGAACCAGATAGTAAGTGTACGTTGAATTAATTTTTAAAAAATATATTTTATTAATGAATTTATAACAATGTTAAAAAAATTTTTATTAGTTATCTTTTTAGTTTTGATGAATAAAGTTGTATTTGCTGAAACTATATATGTATCAAACGAAAAAGATCATAATATAACCGTGATTGATGGAGAAACTTTAGAAGTAATTAAAACTGTTAAAGTTGGCCATAGGCCTAGAGGTATAATTCTTAGCAGAGATAAAAAAAAAATAATAATTTGTACTAGTGATGATAATAGAATAACAGTTGTGGACGCTAATAGTTTAGAAGTCGATTTTTATTTACCGTCAGGTCCAGATCCAGAATTAATGGTAATGGACGATGCCGGCAAATTTATTTATGTTGCTAATGAAGATGATAATATGGTAACAGTCGTTGATTATATAGGAAGAAAAGTTGTTAAAGAAATTCCTGTTGGTGTTGAGCCTGAGGGAATGGGCTTAAGCCCAGATGGAAAAACCTTAGTCAATACTTCTGAAACTACAAACATGGCCCATTTCATTGATACTGCTACTTTAGAAATTAAAGCTAATATCTTAGTAGATGCCCGTCCTCGAGTTGCTCAGTATAGTAGTGATGGAAAGTTTGTTTGGGTATCGTCTGAAATCGGTGGAACTATTAGTATTATTGATTCATCTAAGCTTGAAATAATTAAAAAAATTGGATTTAATATTCCAGGACTATCTAAAGAGTCAGTTCAACCGGTTGGCGTGAGATTAGATAATAAAAGAGGATTAGCTTATGTTGCTCTTGGCCCAGCTAATAGAATTGCAATTATAAATATGAAAACATATGAGGTCGAAAAGTATATTTTGACAGGTCAAAGAGTTTGGAACTTAATGATTAATATTGATGGAACAAAACTTTATACAACAAATGGGGTAAGTAATGATATTTCAGTTATAGATATTGATAAAAGAAAAGTCATTAAATCAATACCAGTTGGCAGATATCCTTGGGGAGTAGCAGTTAAAGAATAAAATTTTTATATCCAAAGTATAAGATTTTCTATAAATTATTAATATGAATTCTTCAGCTTTAAGTATAACAAAGTTAAACCATACCTTTGGTGGCGAATTACAAGTTTTAAGTAATATAAATCTTTCTTTAGATAAAGGAGATTATTCAATATTACTCGGATTAAATGGCGCTGGTAAAACAACTCTTTTTTCTTTAATTACAAGATTATATGATAATCAAACAGGTTCTATTGAAATTTTTTCTCAAAATATAAAAACAAGTCCTAGTAAAGCATTAGCAAATATAGGCGTTGTCTTTCAACAACCAACTGTAGATTTAGATTTAACCGTTGAACAAAATTTACAGTATCACGCATCTCTACATGGTATGAAAAAAAGTTTAGCATTAGAAAATGCTATGTCAGAATTAAAAAGACAAAATATGGAAGATATTATAAAGAAAAAAGTACGTGAGTTAAGTGGTGGTCAAAGAAGAAGAGTAGAAATTGTAAGAGCACTTATGCACAATCCTAAGCTGCTTTTATTAGATGAACCTACAGTTGGCGTTGATATAGAAAGCAGAAAATTAATTGTTAAACATGTGAAAAGTTTATGCAAAGAAAAAAAATTAGCTGTACTTTGGGCAACGCATTTAATTGACGAAGTTGATCAGGAAGGAAAGCTTATAGTTTTACACCAAGGAAAAATATTGGCTAATGATGTAGTAAAAAATATTTTAAAGAAAACTAAATCAAAGAATGTATCAGATGCATTTGATTATTTTACAAAAAATTAATTATGCATATATTTCAATATTATCTTTGTTTTAAAGGAATTGTGTTTAGAGAGTCTCTAAGATTCTTTCATCAAAGAGAAAGGTTTTTTTCAGCTTTAGTCAGGCCTTTGGTTTGGCTTGCAATATTTGCTGTGGGATTTCGTTCCTTTCTCGGAGTAAGCAGACCATTAGGGCAACCAGAAAATTGGCCTTATCCAGTATCTTTAGTTCCATATGAGCTTTATATAACAGCAGGTTTAATAGCAATGATTCAATTGTTTAACGGAATGCAAAGTTCTCTTTCAATGGTCTATGATAGAGAGATGGGAAGCATGAGAACTTTACTTGTTAGCCCATTTCCAAGATCATTTTTATTAGTTTCAAAATTGGTAGCAGGAGTATCTGTAAGCATTCTTCAAGTTTTTGCTTTTTTATTGATTGCATTATTTTGGGAGATAGAACCACCATTGATTGGATACTTAACTGTTATTCCAGCTCTTTTTTTATCTGGAATGATGTTAGGTGCTTTGGGAATGTTTTTATCTTCTGCCATCACACAATTATAAAATTTTGCAGGAGTTATGAATTTTTTAATTTTTCCATTGTTGTTTGCTTCCTCAGCATTGTATCCACTATGGAAAATTAGAGAGTCTAGCGAAATTTTATTTTATTTT
>CAZWXP010000111.1:0-4292 GCA_964637965.1 uncultured Alphaproteobacteria bacterium
AAAAAGAATTTGGCAGCTATTGGACAGGAAGGACCTACTCAAGTCTCTCTAGAAGAAGCAAATGCGAGTGGTTATGATAAAGTAATTTGGATTCATGCACAATATACTCCACGTGAGGAAGGAATAGAGTTGATTGCGAAATCTCTAGGCATTGATAAGAGTAAAATCTCTGTACCAGATGCAAGAACTGCTCAGGAACTGTTGGCAACACAACAAATTCCAGAAGCACTTAGTAAAGATCTGAAAGGCGATAGTAAACCATTACTGGTTTGTATGGCTGGAAAAACGTCATTGATGGCAGCAAAAGTGCTTGCAGGTAAGGGTGTTATTACCGATAGTCTGATTGGCGGAATAACACAGCTTCCTGAAGGACAGACCAAACAACTCTCTCAATTAATCAAAGAATCTTCCCATTTTTGATTTGAGAATAAACGGATTACTATGAAATGTCTTTCCATCTGTCAGCCATTTGCTAATTTAATTATAAAAGGCAAAAAGACTATAGAACTTCGAAAATGGAATACCAAATTTCGTGGCGAGTTTTTGGTTCATGCACCACAAAAAATTAGACTAAATGATTGTAAAAGATTGAAGGTAAAATCTGAATTAACTGTCGGTGCAATTATTGGAAAAGTCGAATTGATTGATGTTAAAGAATATGAAAACGCATCACAAATTAAAAAAGACTCGAAGAAGCATCTAGCATTAAATGATGGAGATTACAATAGATATGGTTTCATTTTACAAAATCCAAAGCAACTAAGAGTGCCAATTCCATGTAATGGTCAATTGAACTTTTTTGAGTTTAAACCAGAGTTAGCCAAAATAGATGAAATCAAAACTGATCTTTTTGAAGAAGAGCATCGATACATGTGGATTAACCATCATTAATAGTACAAGATTAGAAAATGACCTTTGTATATATAAAGGGCCTTTATAAAGAGGAACAAGTGACTGAAACAAAACCAATTGTAAGTGTAGAAAATGTGGTAGCATCTGCTTCAGTTGATCAAAAGATTGACTTGAATGATATCACTAAGAAATTTCCTGCCACAGAATATCATCCAGATCAATTTCCAGGACTTGTTTTTAGATTAGACAGTCCTCGCACCGCAACACTGATCTTTAGAACAGGGAAGATGGTATGTACAGGCGCAAAATCAGAAGAGATGGCAATTAAAGCAGTGAAAACAGTTGTTCAGAAATTACGTAAAGGCGGTATTAAAATAAAAAAGGATGCTGTAATAACAGTTCAAAATATTGTTGCTGCAATAAATTTAGGTGGTAAAATTCACCTTGAACAAGCTGCTAGAAAATTGCCCAGAAGTATGTATGAACCTGAGCAATTTCCGGGATTGATTCATAGAATGCTTGCCCCAAAAACAGTTATTCTATTGTTTGCCTCAGGAAAACTTGTCTGTACTGGTGCAAAAAAAGAACCAGATGTTTATAGATCTGTGCATAATTTACATTCCACATTAGAAGAAAAAGATCTGATGATCTATGATGTATAAACACATCAATTCTCTTTATTTTTAAAAATTAATGTTTTTTTTGAACCATACTTTTCAAATAAATCGTCATATAGTTTTTTTCTAGCAGGTACAATGTTCTTATTACCATCATACATTTTTGTAATAAAACAGGCTAATACTCTTTTATCATTATCATCGAAAAATCTTACACTGTAACTACTTCTGTCTGGTTTCTGTTCAACAACGAATTCTGCATATCGTAATAATTCAGAATTTATATGCATATGACAAGGTCCATCGTTTTCGCCTATTGTGATCCACGCCTCTTTGTGATGGATGTTTAAACAATTGCTTCTTATTTCACTGATTACACCGTTGTTTTTAACGATAAATAATACATCATCGATATTGATCAAATCACTTAGAATATTCTTTAGCATAACACTATCAATAGTTTAAGTTATTTCAGTTTTTTCTAACAAATATAATCTAGTATATTCTTTAATTTTGATTTAGTTCAGCCTCAATTTCTTTTAGTGCTTTATTTTTAGGATCAATATCCCGTATTATCTCACAGCATTTTCTTGCATCAGATTTATTTTTTTGATTTAAGAAAACACTTGCTTTGATAGATAATGCGTCAATATCATATTGCCCAATTTCAAGAGTTTTATCCATATAGAAAATTGTTTTTTCTGCATTACCCAATATGAAATAGATTGTACCAATGATAAATGATATATCAGGATCATGAGCCAGAGTTTTTTCGATTTCATGGCCATATTTTAATGCCTCATCATATTTTTTTTCTTTAACTAGTTTTCTTAATTTTCGTCTCGGATTGTTGTTGAATAATCCAGTCAAAAATACTCAGAGGTTTACTTTGATGAATTTTCTGATTGAAGTTTTTCCCAATCAGATAAAAAGGCTTTAAGACCCTTATCAGTTAACGCATGATTTAACATCTTACCTAGTACTGCAGCTGGTAAAGTAACAACATCCGCTCCTGTCTTTGCAGCATCAATTACATGCTGTGGGTGTCTAACGCTTGCAACAAGAATTTGTGTGTTAAAATCATAATTTGCAAAAATCTGTTTTATTTCTTTGATCAAATCCATTCCCGTATGACCAATATCGTCTAATCTACCAATAAATGGACTAACATATTTTGCACCTGCTTTTGCTGCGAGAAGTGCCTGGTTTGGTGAAAATATCAAAGTAACATTTACAGGAATTCCTTTTTCAGTTAAACTCTTGCATGCTTTCAACCCTTCTCCTGTCATGGGACACTTTACGACAACATGTTCGCCATACTCGCGAAGTTTTTGTCCCTCTTCCATCATACCATCATAATCGGTACTAACAACTTCAAGACTAACGTCACCCTTGATTATTTTAGTAATCTCGTGCATCACTTCATGTGGATCACCACCTTGTTTTGCTAAAAGACTAGGGTTGGTTGTGATTCCATCTAGTAGCCCCATGTCATTATATTTTCTAATTTCATCTAAATTAGCAGTGTCGAGAAAAATCTTCATTATTTTTTACTCCGAATCTCTTTGACTGTATTTGCTATATTAATTGATGTTATTCCGTGCTTCTCCAGTAATAATGGAATTTCATTATCACGTGCTGACTCTCCAAACATATCTTGTGCACCAATCCTCTTTATTGGAACTGGGTATGATTCAGAAACTATTTCAGATACTGCAGAACCAAATCCAGCCATAATGTTATGCTCTTCACATGTAACAATTCCACCAGTTTCTCTCGCAGCTTTTTCTAAAATCTGTTTATCAATTGGTTTTACACTAAAGCAGTCAATCACTCTGCAGGATACTCCTTCTTGTTTAAGTTGATCTGCTGCATCTAATGCAATCTTTACTGTGATCCCACATGCTGCAATAGTACAATCAGAACCATCTCTTAGAGTTATACCTCTACCAATTTCAAACTCTTGCGATTCGTCATATATGATTGGAGCCTTGGAACGTGCCATCCTCATATAGAACGGTCCATACTGTTGTGCTATAATCCAAGTAAGTTTTGAAACAGTAACTGAATCAGCGGGAATAATAACATGCATGTTAGGCATTGCACGCATAATTGCAATATCTTCAAGTTGTTGATGTGATCCGCCGTCAGCGCCAACTGACAAGCCTCCATGTGAAACTACTAATTTTACATTAAGACCTTTTTTATCTCCACGTGATGGATATGCTATGGCATTTCTGATCTGATCAACACAACGACCGGGAAGAAATATGGCATAAGTACTTGCAAATGAAGTTTTTCCAGAATAAGCTAGACCTGCAGCAACAGATACTAAATTTGCTTCTGCTATTCCAACATTGAAAAAACGGTTAGGGAATTTTTCGCCAAAACCTGCAGTCTTTAGTGAATCAGTTGTATCGGCACCTAGCACTACAACATTTTTGTCTTGTTCGCCTAGCTCAATTAGAGATTTACCATATGCTGTTCTCATATCACCAAATTTTACATCATCACTCATTGATAGTTTAACTCCTTTGAAATTTGTAACAATTCGTCTTTTTTCTTACCTACAACATGCAGATCTATCCATTTGTTAACTAATTCTGTTCCACCAAGTTCGTTTGCTTTTTGGATTAATAGTTTTCTTCGTGATCTTAGAATTTTGTTTCTAAATTCCCTAATTACCAATCTAACATCATTTTGGCCAATTATTGCACTACCGCCTACAAATGCTCGCGCACCATCACTAAAACATGCACCAACATTGTCAAGTGTAACACCACCGTCTGCTTCAATATATCCTTCGAAATTACACTCTTTCAA
>CAZWXP010000112.1:0-5228 GCA_964637965.1 uncultured Alphaproteobacteria bacterium
TTCAGCTATTAATTTTCCAGCTTCTTTACTTCCTTTAGCTTCTATACCTGCATCAATAATTGTGCAATTAAGCGGCCCTTTCTTAATTAAAACATTTAATTCTTTTGAATTATCAATTAATTTATCTACTAATTTTTTTGCAAGATTTGAAACGCTTAAATTAGTATTCATAACATTTATAGAAATTATTTTTTTATATCTTGAGCGATTTTGTATGCCTCTCTAAAATCTAGAAACACAGGTTTGTCTGAGGCGCACATTAATTTTAATAATTTATGTTGAACTTGAGCTTTTATTTGCCCTACAGCCAATGCTCCAATACCTGAAACATTTGTATTTTTAATTTTTTCTCCATTTGAATTAACTTCTAAGCCTTCAATTCCTGGAGGTGGAACTGCATTTACATCTGATACAACTTTTAAATTTTTTGCATTTTTAAAATGTTTCAATAATAAAGCTTCTTTTCCTGCAGCTGCTGCACATAAAATAATATCAGCTTCTTCAGACATTTTTGTTTTTTCATCATCCGTGATACCCATAATAGCTTCTAAATTTACATCATATTTTTTTTTATATTCTCTAACCCTTTTGTTAATGGGGTCCACAGCCCCATCTCTATGAATTATCATACCTACTTTGGCTCCTTCTTGTGCTGCAATGACAGCGCATGCTCCACCAACAATTCCTTTTGCACCAACTATTTGCAATTTTTTGTTTTTTAGATCCGTTTTAAATTTATTTGTTAAAGTATTTTTTACACAAGCAATCATAGCTGCAGCTGTTGTAAATGATCCAGCTGGGTCAGCAAAAACAGAAATTTCAAATGGCGGCACCATTGCTTTTTTTGCCTTTTCTAACATTTCAATTGCTTCTTCAGCATCTTCACCTGCTATAAACAATCCTGTTTTTTTGCAATCATTTGGATGTCGTGAGAAGACAATGTCTTGAACTAAATCAGATACATCATCCATCGTAATATTTGTGTATGTAGCAACTTTATCAAAACCCGAGTCATATGCCATATTGATGTCAAATGGACTGACAATTTTTGTAGGACTTAAAGCATGTAAAATAAATGGTTTTTCTTTTGTCATTATTTAAATTGAATATCAGATCCGCTATTTTTACACGAGCATATTATAAATTCTAAATTTTTACAACTTGAAAATCTTTTCACTAATTTTATTCGCATTTGCTTTGCTTTTTTTATATTAGGAAAAAAAGCAAAACCACTTGGCCCCCAAGAAGTTTGTCCATATCCTTTTATATTTCTTTTTTTTAAAAAATTAAGAACCTTACTAACGGAGCTACTTGAGAATCTACCTCCTTGAAAAGATTTAAATCTTATACTCATTTCATTTTGCAATTTAGTAATTGCTTTACTAAATTTATCAAAATTATTCTCAATTAAAGAAGGATATATTTTTAATAAAACTAAATCTGTCAAATTGATATTATTTTTTTTTAAACTTTTTAATTTTTTAAAAGCATCTAACTCGCTCTTGCCGTGCAAACCTTGGTTCTTATCTTTTATTAAAATAATTTTCCATTCCTCAGGAAAAAACACTTTATCAATATTTGTATAAAATCTATTTTTTATTTTTAGATCAATTAAAAAACCCCCACGCTTAAAATTAATTAATCCAATATTTGATCTTAAACCTCTATTTAGAGTTTTTGCAATATTTTCTATATTTGAATTAATATTATTTAAAAAAGAAATAGCGGTTCCAATAGATAAAGCTAATTGTGTTCCTGAACCCAAACCTATATGTTGTGGTGAAGATTTTTCTATATTGAGAGAGAAACCAGGTTTAATTTTTTTTCTTTTACAGAATTTTGTTAAAAAAAATGAAGCTTTATTTGATATTTTGCCATTAAATTTCATTCTAGTATTTTTTTTAACAATTATTTTTGTATGAAATTTATTTATGCTTAAACCAATTCCACCAAACTTATAACTGCAACTATTACTTAATTCTAAAAAACCAAAATGTAATCTTGCAGGAGTTATAATTTGTATAGTTTTTTTTAACATTTAACTTTCAATTTATTTCGTTAAACTTTTTAACTAAAATATCATAAGTATATTTTTATATTTTAATAATAAATTTATTAGGAAAAATTATGGGTAAAGATGATAAAGTTTATAGTGAACCGGAAATAAAGGAAAGGTTAAAAAAGGATTTACCTTTATGGATATTTGAAGGAAATTGGATCAAAAGAAAATATAAAACTCAAAATTGGAAGTCTACTTTAATGGTAATAAATACAGTAGGACATTTAGCAGAGGCTGCTTGGCACCATCCTGACATTACCGCATCTTATGCTTGGGTTGAAGTTCGTTTAACTAACCATGCAGCAAAAGGTGTCACAGATAAAGATTTTGAACTTGCAAAAAAAATAGAAGATACTATTCAATGGGATCCATCTAAAGACGAAGGTTCTTTAGAAGGTACACCAAAGGAAGATCAAAGATTTTCGTATATAAAATACGATAAATAATTTTTTATTTTTTTTATATGAAAAATATTAATTTCACATGTCCATTCTGTTCTTTATTATGTGATGATCTCCAATTAGAAATTAAAGAAGATAATTTAAAACCAATAAATTCTGGATGCCAACTTTTGGCAAATTCTTTAAAAAAAAAGATTGATGATCAGTTCTCAAGAATTAATGGAAAAAAGACTAATATTTCTAAAGCAATTACCAAACTAGCTCTATTAATAAAAAAAAGTAAAGCAACATTATTTGCTGGAATGGGAACAGATATTAAAGGAACAAAAGCAGCATTGAATATTATTGACAAGCATAAATGTATTATCGACCATTTTTCTGGTGACAGTTATGTAAAAAATTTAAAGAGCATACAAGAAACTGGAGGTTTTTTTTTAACTTTATCAGAATTAAAAAATAGATCAGATACTATTATTATAATCCAATCTTCAGGTGAAGAACTTCCTAGATTATTTGAGAAATATATTTTTCCAAAGAATACAATTAATAACTTAAAAAAAAGGAAAGTTGTTTTTATTGGATCTAAGATTCCACAATTTTTATACAAAAACAAAAAAAAAATTAATTTTGATTATATAAAATTAGATTCTATTGATTTACTAAATTTTATATCAAGCACTAGAAATTTTATCAACGTTGAAACTAAAGAAGTGAAGGATAAAAGAATCTTAAATTTATTAGAGCTTTTAAAACAAACCAAATACGGATCTATTTTATGGACTGCGTCAGAACTCCAAAATAATATTAGCGATATAATTATTAATGAAATAAGTTTATTAATCCAAGATTTAAACAAATTTACAAGGTTTTCTGGGTTGTCATGATCAGCAGCTAATCATATTTTAACAGTTAATGAAGTTTTACTATGGCAAACAGGTTTTCCTATTCGAACCAGTTTTGCAAATGGTTTTCCTGTTCACGATACAGAACAGTTTTCAACAAAAAAATTAGTAGATAATAAAGAAATAGATTTAGTTGTATGGATAAATTCTTTTAGTGAAAAAAAAATTATTATTAATAAAAAAATTAAAAATGTTTTAATAGGAATTCCTTCACACCCTCAGAAAAATAATGTAGATATTTTTATACCTTCAGGCACTCCAGGTTTAGATCACAATAGCCATTTGTTAAGAGTAGATAAAGTAGTTTCAATGCCATTAAAAAAAATCAGAAATATTTCGCTACCAAGCGTTGAGCAAATTTTAAATAAAGTAAAAGAAGGAATTGTTGATGATAATTAAATTACAAAATGCAAGAATTTATGATCCTATTAATAGAATTAATGGAAAAACTAAAGATTTATATATTAAAAATGAATATATTATTGATAAGCCCAAACGTAGTGAAAAAATATCCAAAACAATTAATCTAAAAAATAAAATTATTATGGCTGGCGGAATAGATATTCATAGCCATATTGCTGGGGGAAAAGTTAATCTTGCTAGATTATTATTGCCAGAAGAACATAGAAAATATTTATATTCATCTTCAGAAAATTTAAGATCTGGTTCAGGTTTAGGAACTTGTAGTTAATTTCATATAGGTTATAAGTATGCAAAACTTGGATATTGCGCAGTTTTTGAACCTGCAGTACTTCCATCAAATGCAAGATCTGCAATTATCGAAATGACTGACATACCTTTTGTTGATAAAGGTACATATACAGTTGTATGCAATGATGATTTTTTATTAAAATTAATACAAAAAAAAACAAGTCAGAAAAAGATCAATGATTATGTTTCTTGGATACTTAATTCAACAAAGGGACTTGGTATTAAAATTGTAAACCCAGGAGGCATTAACGCTTTTAAATTTAATCAAAGAGAACTTAATTTAGATGAAAAAAATAAAAAATACGGAATTACACCTAGATCTATACTAAAAGTTTTAACTAAATCTTTAATCGATTTAAAAGCCCCGCATCCTATCCATGTCCACGGATGTAATTTGGGAGTTCCGGGCAATGTTAATACCACAATAAAACAAATTAATGCAGTTGAAGGCAAACCTATGCATTTAACTCATATTCAATATCATTCTTATGATAATAAGGGAGATAAAAAATTTTCATCGGGGGCAAGTATTTTAGCTGAAAATATTAACAAGCATAAAAATATTACTTGCGATGTAGGACAGATCATGTTTGGCCAAACAGTAACTGCATCAGCTGATACGATGAGCCAATATAAAAATCATCATTTTGCGCACCCAAAAAAATGGATATGTGCTGATATTGAATGCGATGCCGGTTGCGGCATAGTTCCGTTTGAATATCAAGATAAAAATTTTGTTAATTCTCTTAAATGGGCTATAGGACTAGAATTATTTTTATTAATTAAGGACCCTTGGAGAATTTATTTAACTACTGATCATCCAAATGGTGCAGCATTCACTGCTTATCCTAAATTAATAAAACTATTAATGGATAAATCCTTTAGAGATAGTGAATTTGAGAAAATAAATAAAGAAGCACAAAAAAGTTCAGTGTTAGGTAATTTAAAAAGAGAATATAATCTTTATGACATTGCAATTCTTACAAGAGCTGGACCTGCAAAAGTTTTAGGGTTAACTAATATTGGACATTTAGGAGTTGGTGCTAAAGCAAACATAACAGTCTATAATGATAAAGAAGATAAAGAGGAAATGTTTGAAAAGCCATTTATGGTTTTAAAAGATGGTGAAATAATTGTAAAAAATGGAAATATACA
>CAZWXP010000113.1:0-3848 GCA_964637965.1 uncultured Alphaproteobacteria bacterium
TAATAATAAAAAAACCGTAGAAAAATCTACGGTTTCCTTTTTATTTTTGATTAAAATTCTTAATTAATTATTTACAGTATTCTTTAAAACTTTACCAGCTCTAAATTTAGGTACTTTTTTTGCAGGAATTTGTATAGATTCACCGGTTCTTGGATTACGACCTGTTGTAGCAGATCTATTGCTTACGAGAAAAGTTCCAAACCCTACCAATCTAACTTCTTTTCCGCTTTTAAGTGAACCTGATATATTAGAAAATACAGCATCAACTGATTTTGCAGCCTCAGTCTTTGATAAACCTACTGAACTAGCAACTTTACCAATAAGATCATCTTTATTCATTTATGTTCCTCCCAAGGTTATTATCTATAGAAATATTATTTGAGAATAATTCTAAAAGTCAATAGTGATTCTAAAAAAATTGTAAAAAAAAAAAGTAATATTTATACAATTAATTCGTTGCTAGTTGTTTTCTTTTCAGAGACAGGTAATTTTGACCAATCAATAGGTGATATTTTTTTTGTTAAAGAATGTTTTAATACTTCGTCTACATTTGAAACAGTAATTATTTTTAATCCTTTAACTAATCTTTTTGGAATCTCAGTCAAATCCTTTTTGTTTTCTGATGGTATTAAAACAGTTTTGATATTTGATCTATTTGCAGCAATAAGTTTTTCTTTTAAACCGCCAATTGGCAAAGCTCTGCCTCTTAGTGTTATCTCGCCAGTCATTGCTACATCTCTTTTAACTGGTATACCAGTCATAACAGATACTATAGATGTACACATCGCAACACCAGCAGAAGGTCCGTCCTTAGGTGTTGCTCCTTCTGGAACATGAACATGAATATCTTTAGAGTTAAAATAATTTGAATTGATACCAAAATCATCTGATCGTGATTTGACATAACTCTCAGCAGCTCTGACAGATTCTTTCATAACTTCTCCTAAATTTCCTGTACTAATTATTCTTCCTTTTCCGTTAACTGAGACTGCCTCAATCAATAAAAGTTCTCCTCCTACTTCTGTCCATGCTAATCCTGTCGTTATCCCAACTAAATCTTTGTCTTCTAATTCATTCTTTCTAAACTTTTTTATTCCTGAGTATTTCTCAAGATTTTTTGGTGATATATTAATACTAGTCTTTTTTCTTGAAGTAGATAATTCTCTAATTGCTTTTCTAATTAAATTACTTAACTCTCTTTCTAAATTTCTAACACCAGCTTCTTTAGTATAAAATTTAATTAATTCTTTTAATGCATTACTATTTATTTTCCATTCAGATTTCTTTAAACCATGATTAGAAATATTTTTTGGTATTAAATGTTTTTTTGCAATTTCAACTTTTTCATCCTCAACATAACCAGGTAATCTAATTATTTCCATTCTATCTAATAATGCAGGTGGTATATTTAAAGTATTTGCAGTTGTAATAAACATAACATTAGATAAATCATAATCTACTTCTAGATAATGATCGTTGAACTTATTATTTTGTTCTGAATCCAATGCTTCAAGTAAAGCCGAAGATGGGTCTCCTCTAAAGTCATATCCCATTTTATCAATTTCATCCAATAAAAATAATGGGTTGCTTTTTTTTACTTTTTTCATCCCTTGAATTATTTTTCCTGGCATTGATCCTATATATGTTCTTCTATGACCTCTTATTTCCGATTCATCACGTATTCCACCTAATGATATTCTAACAAATTCTCTACCTGTCGCTTGTGCTACTGATTTACCAAGTGAAGTTTTCCCTACTCCTGGTGGCCCAACAAGACAAAGTATGGGTCCTTGTATTTTTTCAACTCTTTTTTGTACAGCAAGAAATTCTAATATTCTTTCTTTAACTTTTTCTAATCCGTAATGATCATTGTTTAGTATCTTTTGAGCCTTTGTAAGATCAGTGTTAATTTTAGACTTTTCATCCCAAGGTACATTTAATAACCAATCTAAATAGTTTCTTACTACAGAAGCTTCTGCTGACATAGCACTCATTGTGGTTAATTTTTTTAATTCGGATTCAGCTTTTTCTTTTGCTTCATTCGTTAATTTCAAACTTTTTATTTTTTCTTCTAATTCAGAAAATTCATTTTTTCCATGATCAAGATCTCCAAGTTCCTTTTGCACTGCTTTTAATTGTTCATTTAAATAATATTCTCTTTGTGTTTTTTCCATTTGTCTTCTAACACGTGATTTTATTTTTTTTTCAACTTCAAGAACGCCAATTTCATTTTCTATATAAACTAAAATCTTGTCTAAAAGTGTTTGTGTTGTAGACATTTCAAGCAATTGTTGTTTTAAATCTATCTTTAAAACTAAATACGAAGCAAGTGTGTTCGCAAATTGGTCTTGATCTGTTAGTTGGGATATTGAATTTAAAGCTTCTGACGGAACAGTTCTATTTAATTTAGCATATGCTCCAAATCTAGAAATTAATCTTCTAACCATTGCATCATTTTTTGTATTTTTTTTAATTTTTTTGTTATTTATGACTTCTGCGTTAATTAAATAATAATTATTATTATCTTTATTAATATATTTTAAAATTTTTGCTTTTTCTTGTGCCTCTATTAAAGCTTTTATAGTTCCATCTGGAAGTTTTAATAGTTGAATAACTTTTCCTATACAGCCAGTAGTATATATATTGTTAGGAGTAGGATCATCTGTTTCTGCGTCTTTTTGAGTTACTAAAAAAATTTTTTTATCTTTAGTCATCACTTCTTCTAATGCTGCAATAGATTTAGATCTTCCAACAAATAATGGTGTTATCATACCTGGAAAAACAACAATGTCTCTGAGCGGTAATAATGGAATTATAATTTGGTTATTTTTTAATTTTTTCAATTTTTTTTATTTAATAATAAATTAATTTAATGGAAATAATACACAATTATAAAATAAAATTACGCGGATGTGTCAACTTTATTTTTTTTATCAGAAAAGATTTGGAGAGGTTCCCTATTTTTCTTAACAACTTCAGCATTTACTATTACTTCCTCCAAACCTTCTAATATTGGCAGTTTGTACATTGTATCGAGCAAAATGTTTTCTAAAATTGATCTTAGTCCTCTTGCTCCTGTTTTTTTCTTTATCGAGTGATCTGCAATACTTAATAATGCATCTTTGGTAAAGCTAAGTTTAACATTCTCCATTTCAAAAAGTTTTTGGTATTGTTTTATAAGAGAATTTTTTGGAGTTGTAAGTATTTCTACTAAAGAATTTTTGTTTAAATTTTCTAAAACAGCCACTACAGGTAATCTGCCGATAAATTCAGGTATCAAGCCAAATTTTAAAAAATCTTCTGATTCAACTTTATTAAGCAAATTTGTTTTTTCCTCTTTATTATGAATTCTTAATTTTGATTCAAAACCTATTGAAGTATCTTTCTCTCTCGAATCAATAATTTTCTCTAAACCTGAAAAAGCACCTCCGCAAATAAATAAAATATTTGTAGTGTCAACCTGTAAAAATTCCTGCTGCGGATGCTTTCTTCCACCTTGAGGCGGCACAGATGCTGTAGTTCCTTCCATAAGCTTAAGTAATGCTTGTTGGACGCCTTCTCCTGATACATCTCTCGTTATTGAAGGGTTTTCAGATTTTCTTGATATTTTATCAACTTCATCAATATACACTATTCCCCTTTGAGCCTTTTCAACATTATAATCTGCTGATTGTAATAATTTTAAAATAATATTTTCAACATCTTCTCCAACATATCCTGCCTCAGTTAATGTTGTAGCATCAGGCATTGTAAAAGGAACGTCAAGTATTCGTGCTAGTGTTTGAGCAAGTAAAGTTTTTCCACAACCAGTTGGTCCTATTAAAAGTATATTAGATTTAGATAATTCA
>CAZWXP010000114.1:0-11088 GCA_964637965.1 uncultured Alphaproteobacteria bacterium
TTTTATCAACATACTTGCTAATTAATTTTTAAGCAGGGGTTACTCCTGAATCTGCAAGTTCAAATAAAATAATTAATAAATGTTCCTCATTATCTTTATTATTGTTTAAAGAATTTCTTAAACTTAATCCTTTTTGAGCTAATCTTAAAATTTCAACACATATATGTTGAATCTTTTTTCCTCTTAGTTTAGATTTTAGTCCATATTTTTGAACATCTTTATTTAGTTGGTAAATTTCTTCTAATTTCCAATTTTTTATCATTAAAAAAATTTGATCTAAAATTTTTTTACTATATAAAAGTCCTACCCAAAAAGCAGGTAATGCACATATTCTATTCCATGATCCACTATCAGCGCCTCTCATTTCAATGTATTGTTTTATTCTAACATCAGTAAAAATAGTACTAATATGATTTTCTAAATCCTTAACAGTAGGGAATTTGTTTGGAAATTTTTTTAATTTACCATATAGAAAATCTTCAAAAGTTTGATTATTTATTTCAATATATTCTCCGTTTTTTACGACAAAATACATTGGTACTTTTAATAAATATGAAACGTATTTTTCAAATGTAAATTTTTTTGAAAAAACTTCAGAAATTATTCCACATCTTTTTTTATCAGTATTAGACCAAACATAACTTCTATAACTTAGAAATTTAGATTTTTTTTTATTTATAATTGGAGAATTTGCAAATAGAGCTGTAATAAATGGTTGTAAAGCAAATCCTATTCTTACCTTTTTAAACATATCGTTTTCATTTTCATAATCTATATTTGTTTGTATACAGCAAGTTGAAGTCATCATGTCTAAACCATGTGATCCTGTTTTTCTCATTTTTTTTTTCATAATTGAATATCTTTTTTTTGGAACCCAGCCAATATTTTTTTTAAAATTTTTTGGATAATAGCCAATGCCGAGAATTCCTAAATTTTTTTTTGTACAAATTTTTTTGAGTTGATCAAGATATGTCTTAGCCTCCTTGCAGGTTTCATGAATAGTTTTAACTGTTCTACCAGATAATTCAATTTGACATCTAGGTTCAAGTGATATTGTTGATCTTCTATTTTTAAGCGCTATTGTATTTTTATCTTCAATAATTTCCTTCCACCCCTTTTTTTTTAGTAATTTAAACAAAGGTCTAATTCCATTCTTGTCATTATAGTTAATTGGATGGAGAGTATTTAAATCGTAAAGAAATTTTTCATGTTCAGTTCCAATTTTCCATAGTTTTTTAGGCTTTGACCCTTTCTCAAAATATTTAATAATTTCTTCCTTATTTTTTATAATCTGACTCATAATTATTTATTTTTTATGTTAATTAACAAACTTAAAGAGCTTATTGCTGCTGTATCAGCTCTAAAAATTCTTTTTCCTAAGCTTAAACCATATACATAATCTAAATTTTTTAAAAAATTTTTTTCTGATAAAGAAAACCCGCCTTCTGGACCAATAAGTATGGTATTTATTTTTTTTTTTGGTTTTGAATTAAATATATCGTTAAAAAAAATTTTTGTTTCTGTTTCATCACAAAAAATAATTTCTTCATTATTATTCCATATAGAAAATAACTCTTTTAGGTTTTTAAACTCATGTATTTTAGGCACACTAAGTCTACCTGATTGTTGTGAAGCTGCTATCGAACATGAATTTGCTCTTCTAAAATTAAATTTTTTAATGACAGAACGTTCTGATATAATGGGAAAAATATTAGAAACTCCTAACTCAGTAACTTTTTCAATTAAGTAATAATTTCTTTGACCTTTGATTGGAGCATAAATAATATTTATTAAATTTTCTTCTTCTTGTTCTTTTATTTGCTTCTCCACTAATACTAGACCTTTTTTTTTACTTAGGTTTTCTATTACTCCTTGCCATTCTCCTTGGCTTCCATTGAAAATTGAAAGTTTTTGTTTTTCTCTTATTCTTAATACATATGATATATATTGTGTATTTGAAGCTGATAATTTAATTAAAGATTGCTCTTTAAGTTCAGTCTTTATATAAAGTCTTTTTAATGGCAGAATATCTTTCAAATTTTTATGTTTAAATATATCTTATATTACTTAAAAAATTTTCTCATTTTAATAAGAATTAATAAACCAACTGGAATAATGTTATTAACTTTTCCAGCAATTTGGTCAATTTTAATTGTATTAAAAGAAGAAACTAGTATTTATCTTCTTCTATTGTTTATATATGGATCTTTCATCATGAGATCGGCTGGATGCATAATTAACGATATAATTGACAAAAAATTTGACAAAAATATTCGAAGAACAAAATCACGTCCTTTAGCTTCTGAACAACTAGAAACTAGTGATGCAATTGTCTTGCTTATTATTTTTTTATCAATTGGTTTATCAATATTATTAAGTCTGAACCCTACATGTATTGTTCTTGGACTTATTGCCTTTCCACTAATTTTGATATATCCATTAATGAAAAGATTTACATACTTTCCACAGTTTTTTTTGGCTATTACATTTAATTTTAGCGTTTTAATTTCTTGGACAGCTGCTAAAGGAGAGTTCGATAATCAAAGCTTATTGTTATATTTTGCCTGTATATTCTGGACTTTGGGGTATGACACAATTTATGCTTATCAAGACAAAAACGAAGATAAAAAAGTTGGTGTAAAATCATTAGCAATATACTTAGAAAAAAATATTAAATTTTGGATAATGTTGTTTTATTCAATCTTTATACTATTTTTCTCATTTCTTGCAATTTTAAATAGTATTAATTTGATTTTCTTTATTATTATTACATTATTTACTTTAAAAATTTTTTATGAAATTTTTAAATCTAAAAAATTACTATCTAAAGATTGTATGAAAATTTTTCAAATGAATTCTTGGTACGGTTTTTTTATAACAATTGGGTTATTTTTTAACTATATATAATATTTATATAATTTTAAAGAATGAACAAAATTCAAATAAATGAAAAAGTCGATTTTTTAATTAAAAAATCAAAAAAAACTGGTGCAGATAGTGTTGACGTTGTCTATATTGAAAATACAAATATTGATGTTGGTTGTAGATTAAAAAAAATTGAAAAATTAGAAAGATCTGAAAGTAATGATTTGGGTTTACGTTTTATAAAAAATAAGAAGCAGGTAATTGTATCTTCTAATGATTTAAGAAAAAAAAGTCTTGAAGAACTTGTTTTAAAAGCTTCAACAATGGTAAAAGCAGTTCCTAAAGATCCTTATTGTTCAATAGCGACAAAAAAAGAAATAATACAAAAAGTTCCTAACTTAAAAATCTTTGATAATAAAGAGCCCTCAATTAAATCATTAAAAGATAAAGTTTTTGAGGCTGAAAAAGCTGGTTTAAATATTAAAGGTGTTACTAATTCTGAAGGTGCGGAAATTGCCTGGAATAAATCAAAAATTCATTTATTTAATAGTAATGGATTAAATGTAAGCTATCAGTCATCAAGTTATAGTATTTACGCAGTTTTGATTGCGGGACGTGGAACTTCGATGGAAAGAGAGTATGAATTTGCTACTAGTATTTTTGAAAAAGATTTAACAAATGCTTCATTAGTAGGAAAAAAAGCTGGTCAATTGGCTGTAAAAAAGCTTAATCCAAAAAAAATAAAAACTTCAAAAATTCCTGTAATTTTTTCCCCAAGAGTAGCAAATAGTTTTTTAAGACATTTGTCAGCTTCTATTAATGGCAATTCTATAACTAGAGGAACAAGTTTTTTAAAAAAAAAATTAAATAAAAAAATATTTCCAAATGAAATTAATATTCTTGATGACCCATTAAAAGAAAAAGGTCTTCAATCTAAGCCTTTTGATGGCGAGGGCTTAAAAACAAAAAAAACTCAAATAGTTGAAAATGGAGTATTAAAATCTTGGTTTTTAGATTTAGCCACGGCAAAACAACTTAAACTACAATCTACTGCTCATGCTTCACGAGGTATCTCTAGCCCTCCATCTCCAAGTCCAACTAATCTTTATTTTAAAGCAGGAAATACTTCCCCAAAAAATTTAATTGGTAATATAAAAAAAGGTATATATGTAACAGAATTAATGGGTTCTAGTGTAAATTTAATAAATGGGGACTACAGTAGAGGCGGCTCTGGATTTATGATCGATAAAGGTGAAATTGCATACCCTATTAATGAAATTACAATTGCAGATAACTTAAATGAAATGTTTAGAAAAATAATCTTAGCAAATGACTTAGAATTTAAACAAGGTTTAAATTCGCCAACTATGTTGATTGAAGATATGACCGTAGCTGGATAAATTATGGAAAATAAAAACGAAAAAAGTATAAAACTTGTAAAAAGATTAATTAGAGAACATGTAAGACCATATTTTGGAAAATTATTACTTGCTGCAATATGCATGGCAATAGTAGCAGCAGCAACTGCCACAAATGCCTGGCTAATGCAACCTGTTTTAGATGAAGTTTTTTTAAATAAAAATTCTCAATTACTACTTTTGGTACCTATTGCAGTTATGACAATAGCAATTATTAAGGGTGTGGCATCATATGGTGAATCTATTTTTATGGAATATTCAGGTGAACGAATTATTTCTGACGTAAGATATAGATTATTTTCTCACTTAATGAATGCTGATTTAAATTTTTTTCATAAAAACTCATCTGGAAAACTAATATCTCGGTTTACTTTTGATGTTGGTTTGCTTAGAGCATCTGTATCAACTGCGCTAACTGGAATTGCTAAAGATTCTATGACATTAATTTTCTTAGTTGCTTTAATGTTTTATCAAGATTGGTTTCTAGCAATCATAGCATTTTTTGTATTTCCAGCAGCAGTCCTGCCTATTCTTTATATTGGAAGAAGAATAAGAAAAATTTCATCATCTACTCAAAGCGAAATAGGTTCGTTTGCCAGTTTATTAAGTCAAATTTTTCAAAGCGCTAGGTATGTAAAAGCCTACACAATGCAAAAATACGAGCAAAAAAGAGCAAAAAAAATTGTAGAAGATTTATTCAATTTAATTTATAAATCTGTAAGAATAAGATCAAGAACAAGGCCGATACTTGAGTCTCTAGGCGGAATTGCAATTGCTTTAGTTATTTTTTATGGTGGATCAAAAGTTATTAGTGGAGCAACAACTCCTGGGACTTTCTTTTCATTTATAACTGCATTATTAATGGCATACCAACCTTTAAAAAGATTAGCAAATTTTAATGTAAATATACAAGATGGTCTTGCTGCTGCCGATAGAATTTTTCAATTGCTGGATCAAAAACCAGAAATCACGAACATGTCACATGCAAAAGAATATATCCATAAAAAAGGAGAAGTAGAATTTAAAAAAGTAAAATTTTCTTATGGTTCGAAAACATCACATGCATTAAATAAAATTGATTTAAAAATACCTGGCGGAAAAACTGTTGCATTAGTTGGTAAAACAGGTGCGGGAAAATCAACAATTCTTAATTTAATTCCTAGATTTTATGATGTAAAAAATGGTGAAATTTTAATAGATAAAAAAAATGTAAAAAATTATAAAATTGAAAGTGTAAGACGAAAAATTGCTTTAGTTAGCCAGGAAGTAACTTTATTTGATGATACTATTAGATCTAACATTGCTTACGGAAAACCAAATTGTACCGAAAAAGAATTATGTGAAGCTGCAAAAAAAGCTGATGCACATGAATTTATTACATCATTTAAAGAGGGATATAAATCGCTAGTAGGAGAACATGGAATACAATTATCAGGTGGACAAAGACAAAAGATAGCAATTGCTAGAGCTATTTTAAAAGATGCTCCAATTTTGTTGTTAGATGAAGCAACTTCATCGTTAGATTCAGATTCAGAAAAAGATATTCAAAAAAGTCTTAAAAAATTAATGAAGAACAAAACAACTTTAGTGATTGCACATAGGCTTTCAACTATATTGGATGCAGATTTAATATATGTTATAGATAATGGAAAAGTCTTAGAAAAAGGAAATCATAAAACTTTAATGAAAAATAAAGGATTATATTCTAAATTATACAAACTACAATTTGCAGGCCAAAAAAGTTCAACAAATAAAATCGTAAATTTAGAAGATTACATAGATAAAAAAATTTAGTTTAAACTGGTGTTAAGCTATAAAAAAATTCTCAGGACAAAATTAGGCTATAGCATTATATGCTGGATAGGTGCAAAATATATAAAATTTGTTTCAATTACAAATAAATGGTCTTTTATAAATAAAAAATATGTTGAAAACTTATGGAAAAAAAATGAACCTTTTATACTTTGTTTTTGGCATGGAAGGTTATTAATGATGCCATTAAGTTGGAGTAAAAAAAAAAAAATTAATGTCCTAATTAGTTCTCATCCAGATGGACAATTACTCTCTAAAACTGTAGAACATTTTAATATAGAAACAATAGTAGGCTCGTCTTCAAAAGGTGGCTCCGAAGCAGTTAGAAATATAATAAAGTCGCTTAAGTCAGGAGTATCAATAGGAATGACTCCTGATGGACCAAGAGGACCAAGAATGAAAATTAATTCAGCAATTATTAAAATTGCAAGTTTAACAGGAAATAAAATTGTTCCTTTAGCATATTCTGTGAAAAAAAAAATTTTTTTAAATAGCTGGGATAAATTTTTAGTAGCATTACCGTTTAGTAAAGGATGTTTTATTTGGGGAAAACCTATTAAAATTAAAAGAAACATTTCAAATAAAGAGGATTTAAAATTATCTAAAAAATTAGAAAAAATTCTTTTAAACTTAACTAAAAAAGCAGACCAATATTGTAATTAAAAAAAAATTATTAGATTAAATTGTTACAAAAACTTTTAATATTATTTGAATTAGGTTACCCAAGTTTTTGGCGAAAAAAAAATAATTTAATAGAAAAAATTACCATTTTAATTCTATTGCCATTTAGCGTTTTATACTTTGTGATTTTTAATGTAATTAAAAAAATAAAGAAAACTAATAAAGTTGGAATACCTGTGATTTGCGTAGGTAATTTAAATACCGGAGGCTCTGGCAAAACACCTTTCGTTATATATTTAACAAATTTGTTAAAAAAAAAAAAAATTAATGTCCATATTATTTCTCGTGGATATCTTGGTAAATTACATGGACCTATTCAAGTAAATACAAAGAAACATTCTTATAAAGATGTGGGGGACGAAGCCTTGATGCTTGCTAAAGAAACCAATACTTGGGTGGCAAAAAATAAATTTGAAGGAGCTTTAATGGCTACTTTACATGGGGCAGATGTAATTATTTTGGATGACGGTTTGCAAAATTATTCAATTCATCAAGATTTAAAAATCATAATTATAGATGGGGGTTTTGGTTTTGGTAATGAATTTCTTCTACCAGCAGGGCCTTTGAGAGAATCTATAAGTTCTGGAACTAAAAAATCAGATATATTAGTTCTTTTCAATAAAGACAAAAATGATATAGAAAAAAAAATAAAAAATAAAATTAGTGTTATTCATGGAAATTCTAAAATAAAAAAAATTACGATATTAAAAAAAAGAAAAATAATTGGTTTTTCCGGTATAGGAAGACCAGAAAAATTTCATTTATCATTAAAAGAAAATAATTTGAATGTTTTAAAATTTATTCCCTATCCTGATCATTATTCATACAATAAAAAAGAAATAGATAGCCTTATTCACTATGCAAAACAAAAGAATGCAATACTTGTTTCGACTTTAAAAGATAAAAAAAGAATAAATCTTGAGCAAAGAAAAAAAATTTTTTTCCTTGATTTAGAAATTGAAATAAAAGAAGAAAAAAAATTAATTAATTTTTTAAGAAAAAAGAAAATTGTATAAACTAAAAAAAATAATTATCTACCTTATAGAAGGATTTATACTTTTATTAATTTTTATTTTTTTAAGACTTTTACCACTTAATGTTTCTTCTTTTTTAATGGGAAAAATATCATCAATAATTGGTCCTAGATTAGGAATTACAAAAAAAGCATACAATAATATAAAAAATGTAATGCCTGAAAAAAATGAAAATGAAATTAAAAAAATTATAAAAGATATGTGGAAAAATCTTGGAAAAGTGATTGGAGAATATCCACATTTATCAAAATTAGATCCAGAAAAAAATAATAAAATAAAAGTTCACGGAAAAAAAAATCTTTTACTTATAAAAAAAACTAAAACACCAGCAATATTTTTTTCAGGGCATCTAGCCAATTGGGAAATTTCTCCAATCGCGGCAATTAAAAATGGCGTACCAGTCTTATCAATTTTTAGAAGGCCAAATAATCCTATTGTAAACTTTCTTATCAAATATTTAAGATCTAATTTGCCTATGGCACCAAAAGGAAAAGAAGGTGCAAAACAATTAATTTATTCTTTAAAAAAAGGCACAAGTATTGGTTTAGTTATTGATCAAAAAATGAATGATGGAATTAAAGTGCCGTTTTTTAATAAGCCTGCAATGACCTCTGATGCTTTAGCTCAATTATGTCTTAGAATAAAGTCAATAGTTATACCTGTTGAAGTTGAAAGAATAAGAAATACAAATTTTAAAATTACTTTTCATGATCCACTAAAAATTACAAAAAAGGGGGGGAAAAAAACTCCTATACAAATAATGACTGAAGTTAATTCAATAATGGAAAAATGGATAAGAAAAAATCCAGGACAATGGCTTTGGTTACATAGAAGATGGTAAATTAAAATTTTGGTTGATTCAATAATAATAATTCAGGATCGATAGCTATATTATAAACGTTGATACGCCAATCTAAGTGTGGGCCTGTTGACCTTCCTGTGCTTCCTACTTCTGCGATTAAATCCCCTTTTTTAATTTTGTCACCTTCTTTTACATAAATTTTCTTTAGGTGCGAATATATTGAATTCAAGCCTAAACCATGGTTTAAAATTATCATTTTTCCATTAAAAAAACTATCTTCCATAGTTAATATAACTTCTGCATCAGAAGGTGAAATAATTTTCGTTCCAGATGCAGCGGCTATATCTAATCCGTAATGCGGTCTTCTTGGTTTGCCATTTAGTATCCTTTGATTCCCATACTTTCCAGTTACTATTCCTTTTACTGGCCAAATAAACCCACTTTTATAAAAAGTTTCATTAAGAAATAAATTTTTTGATTTTTTAATTATTTTTGACTCTTTTTTTATTCTTTTCATTTCATCCTCATTTGGTGTAACTTTATTTTTTGGAAGCCCATCTATCTTTTGAATCCTATATTGTCTTTTAGAAATCTTAATTGTATGTGTTTCTTTCTTATTTAAGCTTTGAATGACTATTAAATTGTCTAATTTTTCATCTCTTCCTATAGCTAAAACAAAATCTCCTTCTTCATTAACAAAAATATTTTCATTTTTAAAAAAAACCTTATTTTTAAAATTAGTTTTTCCAAACAAAAGGCCTCCTTGCGTAAAACTTCCATTAAGTTCTAAATTCTTTGAAAAAATTTTAGCTAAAGTACTATTAGAGGTGAAAAAAAAAATTAATAAAAATAAAAAAAATTTATTTTTTTTTTGTAATTGCTTTAATAGTTCCATCATAGAATGTAATTTTAATATTAGTTTTATGTTTAATATTTTTAGCGCTTTTTATAAATAAATTATTTTTTAAATCTTTTACGTAGGTATAACCTCTTTTTAATGTATTTTCATGAGAACCAATATTAAATTTTCCCACTATACTTTTTAATTTATCATCCAATAAACTAAAAAATCTTTTTTCTGAATTAATAAATTTTTTTTTAAGTTTAAGAAAGGAATCTGTTTTAAAATTAAATAAAGAATCCGGTGTTTGCAATTTGCTAAAACAAGAATCTAAATTTTTAATTTTGCCTAAAAAAAAATTAGAATAATTATTTTCAAAAGTTCTAAAGATATTTTTTATTCTTAGCAACAATTCTTTTCTCTCAGGAACAACTTCTTTTGCAGCGTGTGATGGTGTAGCTAAACTTAAATCCGCAACATAATCTATTATATTAATATCAGGTTCGTGTCCTATAGCTGAAATAATAGGAATGTCTGATTTAAAAACTGATCTTGCTAAATCTTCATTATTAAAACACCATAAATCTTCAATACTTCCACCACCTCTAGCAATAATTAAAACATCGGCCTTTAAATTGTTTGATTGATTATTAAAATATTTAATTCCTTTTATTATATCCTTAACAGCTTTTTCACCTTGAACTGTAGCTTTATACAATTCAATTGGAACTGAAAATCTTTCAAAAATAATTCTTTGCATATCTTTAATCACGGATCCTGAAGGAGAAGTAAGTATGCCTATTTTATTTGGAATAAATGGAATTTCTTTCTTATATTTAGAGTCAAATAGGCCTTCGTTTTCTAATTTTTTACGGAGTTCTTCTTTCATTTTAAGAAGTTGCCCTTCTCCTTTTATAGATATAAAGTCAACATCAATTTGAAATTTGGAATCTCTTTTTGTATATGTTGTTATTTTACCAATGCAAACAACCTCCAATCCATCCTTTGGAAGCAATTTCAAATGTGGAATCTTATTTCTTTTAATAATTGCACTAATCACGTTTTCTTCATCTTTAAGAGTAAAATAAATTTCAGGATATTTATTCCCAGTTTCTCCAGAAATCTCTCCTTTTACTTTTACATAGCTATATTTGTCTTCAAGTAAATTAGTAATTTCGTTGGTTATTTCTGATACACTAAATACTGGAATATTGTCATTATCTAATTTATCTATTAATTTATTGTCAGTCATTTTATTTATAATTATGATAAATTTATTAAGAAAAATTAATATAAAAAAATTCAATTGAAAGTTTTAGTTTTAGGATCCGGTGGAAGAGAGCATGCTTTGTGTTGGGCAATAGCTAAATCCCCTTTATGCAAAAAGTTGTTTTGCATCCCTGGAAATGCAGGAATTAAATCTGTAGCAGAATGTGTTAATATTAAAATCAACAATTTTAATTCCATAAAAAAATTTATAAAAAAAGAAAAAATTAATTTTGTAGTTGTTGGTCCAGAAGAGCCTATTGTAGATGGAATTATAGATAAGCTTCACAAAATAAATATTAAAGCTTTTGGCCCAAGTAAAAAAGCTGCAATACTCGAATCTTCAAAAAGTTTTGCGAAGGATTTTTG
>CAZWXP010000115.1:0-5009 GCA_964637965.1 uncultured Alphaproteobacteria bacterium
TTAAAGTTCTATATCTATTAATTGAATCGGTAAAACCATAATTTATAGGATCTAAAATACTATCTGCAAGAAAAGGTTTTTTTTTCTTTTTAAATAATTCTATAGCTCTATATAAGCTTTCTAAATCGCCAGGTTTAGAAGGGATAAGAACTGGGATTGATTTAATTTTATCAGCTATATCCAAGTTTTTTTCATTTAAACTTAAAATATAGTCAGCTCCTGCCTTACCTCCTCTTAACAATTCATTTATATTAGCTGAGTCTACAGAAACTTTTAATTTCAATTTTTTTAGAGCATTTACTGATTTCTCTAAATGTTTAAACTCTGTATCTGGCAAACAGCCAAGGTCAATTACATTGGCACCTTCTTTTTTATAATTCAAAGCTTTTTTAATAATTTGATCAATTGTCATATTGGGAGCATCAACAATCTCAGCAAAAATTCTGATATTATAATTGGTTAATTTCTTTTTTTTTTCCGATCTTCCAAAAAACTCTGGGATATCTCGTAATTCTTCAGGTCCTCTTTGAAAAGGAATTCCATAACTATTAGATAATTTATCTATATCTACTCGTACTCTTCCTGGTAAAATTACTTTATTGATTCCCTTCACATCTTTTAATCTTCTCAAAATTAGATCTCCAGTCATCAAAGCTGCAACTGATAAACCTAATTGTCTAACTCTATAATTCCATTCTGGTGGCTTCTTACATGGTGATGGGATAGACATATTTTTTAATATCTTTGTAAGCTGTTTTTCTGCTAATTTCCCAGTTAAAAATAATATTACTTCTTTATACATTTAAATTTTTTTTAGTACTTTTTTTAAATCATTAACACTGCTTACAACGGTCGTTAGTTCAAATGATTTTAGTTTCTCTGTATTTTGTAAATCAATTTTTCTAGGAAATACTTTTACCATTTTACTTGGAGCTTTAGTATCGTGTTCAGGTTCAGTGTCACATGCTAGAACTATACATGGTACTTTGCATTTACCTGCTTGAGCAAAAATATTTGTTGCTAAGTTATCTGAAATACCTGCTACAAACTTTGCAATTGAATTTGATGTTGCTGGCGCAACTACTAAAGTATGGTAAAGATTTTTATAAAAAAAACCTACTGGTGCAGAGCTAGCAGTTGTATCTTTGAAAATTCTTGTACCTTTTGGAAAATTTGCATTTTTTTTCCTATACATCCTTATAACTTCATCAGCTGCTCTACTAACAAATAAATCAAAATCTCCAAGATTTGCCATTATATCCAAACATTCTTCGAAAAAATGGCCTGATCCTGTAATTACCCATCCTAATCTTTTATTATTTTTTGAATTATCAATCATTTTCTATTAATTCTAACAATCTTGATGCCAACGCTCTCTGCTTCCTTAAAGGTTTCAAGTTTTTCAATCATTATTTCTATTTTTAATATTTTTTTATTTATTAAACATTTTTTCGCTATATCTTGAGCTAAATTTTCTATTAATGGAATGTGCCCTCTGTTTATTATGTATTTAACATTCTTTATAACATCTTCATATGAAACAAGGTCTGATATATCATTTTTAGTTTTTATATTATCTGTTGCAGTTATAAATATATTAAATCGTACTTTTTGTTTTCTAGTTTTTTCCTTCGGGTAAATACCCACAGATGCTTTTAATATTAAATTTTTTACAAGTACTAAATATTTTCTTTCTTTTTTCATTTAATAAAATTCTACTATTGAATAATTTTTTTTTTATTTTATTTTTTTACATATTTAAGTAAATTTTTATATTAAATATAATAATGGATTTTTTAAGCAAATTTAAGATATTACTATACTTCGTTATTTTTCTTTCTTTTACGAAAATCAGTGTAGCAGATACTCCAGAATTAACAGAAGTGCATAAATTATTAGTTACTAAAGACCATCTTGGTAATTTAAAAACACCAACAAAAATTAAATATCTTTTTAAAAGAACAGGATCTTTAGAACCTGGATTCAATGATAGAGTTGTAATGATAGTGCCTGAAAAAGATAAGGATGGCCGTCATAATATAAAATTTGATTTTTTTAGTGCATATAATAAAGAAGATATAAAATCAGCAAATTATAAAAAAAATAATCCTATTTTTCATGCTTTCTGGGAACATGACATACAACTCATGACACATTTGACAGAAGGAAGTTGGATATATTTTAGAAAAAGAATAACATGGGCTATGAGCGATCCTTATAAATTTAAAGTTTTTCCCGCAGAATGTACTATTAATGAAAAAAAAGTTAATGGAAAAACTGTTGAATTGATACCTTATGAACAAGATTTTGATTCAAAAAAATTTAAAAAATATGCAAAAAAAAAATATTATGTAACTGTATGTGAAGAAATTCCTGGCATGATATATGAAATGTCAACAATAGTGCCTTCAGATGATAACTCTGAACCACTGATGAAAGAAACATTAACATTTGATAAAATTTTAAATTAGTTTATTTTTTTTTATTATGTTTAAATCTATTTTTAATTATTTCATTATTTTTTTATTTTTTTTTATTTTAAGTTGCGAAGAAAAAAAAAAAGAAAACGCTTCTAATTAAGATAATTAAGAAATCGAAACTAAGAATATACCAACAAATGAAAAAGTTGAGTATGTTTTTGCATGCATGCAAGGAAATGAAAATTCACAGGCATATATTGCAAAATGTTCCTGTAGTATTGATTATATTGAAGAACAAATGACGTATGATGAATACGTTCAAGCAGAAACTATTATGAGCTTAAGACAAATATATGGAGAAAAAAGTATAATGTTTAGAAACACACCAAACGCAATGGAAATTTATGCTAATATGCAAAATATATTAGCTGAAGCGGAGATGGAATGTTTTTAAAAAAAAAGATAATTTTATTAATTTTTTTTAGTTTATCTTTAATTCTTTTATTTTTTTATAATAATCATAATAAAAAATCTCATACACAAATAGGTGGTAATTTTCAATTAACAAATCATCTGGGTCAAAAAACAACTAATGATAGTTTTAATGGATATTACCGTTTAGTTTTTTTTGGATTTACAAATTGTCCAGATTTTTGCCCTGATACATTAAATAATATTGGTGCAATCATTGATAAAATAGATAAAAAAAATGAATTAATACCAATTTTTATAACTGTTGATCCAGAAAGAGATACTGCTCCAAAATTAAAAGAATATCTTCTAAATTTTCATCCAAAAATAATAGCCCTTACAGGAACAAAAGAACAAATAGAAAATGTTAAAAAAAAATATAGAATTTTTTCAAAAAAAATAATGGATATGAAAAAAGAAAATGATGAATCAAATCATAATCATAACAGCCATGATCATGGCGGGTATAGTGTAGATCATACAACAATAATATATTTAATGGATAAAATAGGTAATTATATTACACATCTAAATCCCGATACAACTAATACGGGTGCAATAAAAAAGATAAATCAATATTTATAAAAAAAGGTCGAAAAAATTATTTCTTAAAAACGTTATTTATTGATAACAACGTCAGCACTGATAAAACTGACCAAGTAATAAAATATTCCCCATCAGTTATTTCGTAATTTGCACCAAAAAACTTTGCTGAAAAAATTAACACATATAAAACTATTGTTGAAACTAGCAAGCTAATCAAGATGCTATAAAAAACTTTTTTATAATTTTTCAGAATTTTCATGGCTCTAGAAGAAAACGGGTAAAACAAATTTATAAAAAAATATTTTACCCGTTTTTAAAACTTACTTTTAAAAGCAAGTGAAAGGAAAAGATTACTTATTCTCCGCCTTCTTCACCGCCGCCTGCGTCATCGCCGCCACCTGCGTCGTCTCCGCCGCCTGCATCGTCGCCGCCGCCTGCATCATCGCCACCCTCGTCATCGCCTGCGAAAAGAGTGTAATCATATTTAAGTTCTTCCATTTTATCTCCAAAAAGAAGTTAAAATATAAAATAAACCCTCTTATAACTCCTTACCTATGTCTGTGTCAACAGATATTTAATAAAAAAATAAAATAGTTGTTGATTATTAATATAATAAAATCAATTATTTAACTTAGTTTTCCCCAATTTTGCATTTTTTTTCTTATTCTTTTGGTAAAAAAAAATCGTTCATTTATATATTTTTGCAAATTTCAATGATTTTGTTACGCATCCACATATTACCTGAATGAGTATCTGTTCGTTTATGCCAAACAATTTTTAAACTTAACGGGTGTGCAAATAGTGGTAAAGGAAAAACTTTTACACGATCAAGTCTAAATTTTTCCGCTACCCTTTTACTCACAGTCAATATCATATTTGATCTCCTAATAATTGATGGTGCTACAAGAAATTGATTTACAGTCATTGCAACTCTTCTTTTTAACCCTTTAGCCTCTAAAAGATAATCAACAAAACCAAAAGCTTTTCCGGTAGTTGCTACCATTAGATGTTTGGATTGCCCAAATTCTTTTACAGATAATTTTTTCTTTTTAGCTAATGGATGTCCTTTCCTCATAACACAAACAAAATCTTCATCGTACAAATGTTGAGATACAACATTTTCTGTCTCTTCTAATTGTTGACCTGCAATTATAAAATCTATATTAGCTGCTTCTAATTCTTTTAATAAATCAACATCTCCTAATTGCTTAGATCTAACATTAATATTTGGTGCTTCTTTTTCTAAACATTCAGCTAATTTTGGAAAAAGTATAGAAGCGGTATAATTTGAAATTGCAATGTTAAATTCATCTGTAGAATTTTTAGGATCAAAAGATGATGGATCAAAAGCATTTTCAACCAAATGTATTGCTTGGCGGATTGGTGGTCCTAATTCTAATGCACGAGTAGTTGGAATTACACCAGAAGATGACCGAACAAATAAATCATCTTTTGCAATATATCTTAACCTATTTAGTGCATTGCTTACTGCTGGTTGTGTCATACCAATTCTTTTTGCAGCCCTAGTAACATGTTTCTCTCTCATTACAGCATCAAAAACAATTAACAAAT
>CAZWXP010000116.1:0-5778 GCA_964637965.1 uncultured Alphaproteobacteria bacterium
TACAACTTCATCGCCAACTTTCCATCTTTTAACTTTTGAGCCTACTGCCCAAATAATTCCAGAAGCATCAGACCCTGCTATATGAAATTCTGCTTTATGGTAATCAAAAGGAGAAATAGGAACGCCTCGAGAAGCCCAAACACCATTATAGTTAACACCTGCTGCCATTACCATATCAAGGACATCATTTTCCCCTACTTTTGGAGTATCAACAACCTCGACCTTCATTGCTTTTGTAGGATCACCATGCCTTTCTCTTCTGATTAACCATCCATACATTTGTTTAGGCACATGCCCTAATGGGGGAATTTCCCCTATTTCATATAATTCTTTTTTTTCGTTCATTTAGATATTTCTAATATAATAGTTAATATAAAAATCTAATAAATTTTTTTTTTATAACTATATATACTTTTTTTTTATTATTAAAAATAAAATATGAATAAAAAAGATAAAAACAACAAAGATGATGTATGGCTAATAAGAACTTATTCAGGACATTCATCTGCTAAAGAATCAAATAAGCTATACAGATCGAATTTAAAAAAAGGACAAACAGGTCTTTCAGTTGCCTTCGATCTTCCAACGCAAACAGGCTATGATTCTGATCATATGTTAGCACAAGGAGAAGTAGGAAAAGTTGGTGTCCCAATTTGCCATATTGGAGATATGTTGGAGTTATTTAAAGGTATTCCTATTGGTAAAATGAATACTTCAATGACAATTAATGCTACTGCAGCTTGGTTATTTTCTTTATATATTGCAGCAGCGGAGAAAAGAGGATATAAAAGAAAAGATCTCCAAGGAACCACACAAAATGATGTTATTAAAGAATACCTTTCAAGAGGAACTTATATATTTCCTCCTAAAGAAAGTATGAAACTGACATCTGATATTATATCTTTTGCTTATAAAGATATACCTAAATGGAATCCTATTAATATTTGCTCTTATCACCTTCAAGAGGTAGGAGCCACACCCGAGCAAGAAATTTCTTATGCTCTTTCAAACGCATGCGAGGTTTTAAATACAGTAAAAAAGAGTGGCCAGGTTCCAGAAAAAGATTTTCCTTTGGTTGTGGGTAGAATTAGTTTTTTTGTTAATGCAGGAATTAGATTTATTACTGAGATGTGTAAAATGAGAGCAATGACTAGTTTGTGGAATGATATTTGTACTAAAAAATTTAAAATTAAAGATGAAAAACTTAAAAGATTAAGATATGGTGTCCAGGTTAATTCACTTGGTTTAACTGAGCCACAACCAGAAAATAATGTTTATAGAATACTTTTAGAAATGTTATCAGTTGTTTTATCAAAAGACGCAAGGGCCAGAGCTGTCCAATTACCTGCGTGGAATGAGGCTTTAGGATTACCAAGACCTTGGGATCAACAATGGAGTATTAGACTACAACAAATCATCGCTTATGAAACTGATTTATTGGAGTACCAAGATATTTTTAACGGATCTAAAGTTATTAATAAAAAAGTATTAAAGCTCAAAGAAATAGTTAATAAGGAATTAAAAATTATTGAAAAAATGGGAGGCACTGTTGCAGCAGTAGAAAATAGTTATATGAAAAATAATTTAGTTAAATCGATGTCTCAAAGAGTTGCTGCAATTGAGAATGAAGAACAAACAGTTGTAGGAGTAAATAAATTTAAAGAAACCGCGTATTCTCCATTAAAAGATGATAAAGAAGGTTTTATAAAAGTTGATCCTGGCGCAGAAAAAGAACAAATTAATAAATTAAAAAAGTGGAGAAAAAAAAGAAATGAATCTAAGTGTGTTAAAGTATTAAAAAAATTAAAAGAATTAGCGTCTAAAAATAAAAATATAATGGAAACCTCAATAGAATGCGCTCATGCTGGAGTTACAACAGGAGAGTGGACTGATACTTTAAGAAAAATTTATGGTGAATATAGAGCACCTACGGGTGTAGGAAAAACTTCGAAAATAGAACAAAGAGATCACAAAAAAATTAATGAAAGAATAAATAAACTGTCTGTAAAACTAAAAAGAAGAGTCAAATTATTAGTTGGTAAACCAGGTTTAGATGGACATTCAAGTGGAGCAGAACAAATATCAGTAGCTGCTAGAGACGCGGGCATGGAAGTTGTTTACCAGGGTATAAGACTTACGCCTGAACAAATAGTAAATACCGCTATTGAAGAGAGTGTTCATATGATTGCTTTATCGATACTTTCAGGTTCACATATGTCTTTGACGAAGGAAATTATAAGATTGTTAAATAAAAATAAGATTTCCAATATTCCTGTAGTTGTCGGAGGAATTATTCCTCTTGAAGATGAGAAAAAAATGCTAAATCTTGGTGTTTCTAGAATATATACGCCAAAGAATTATGATATAAATTTAATTATGTCAGACTTTATAAATATTCTTGAAAAGCAATACATTTAAATGTATATATTTTTTTTCAAAAAATGTCTTTTGTTCAAAGATTAAAAGATTGTAACAAATATAAAGAATCAAATTTTTTTAAATTCTTTATAAACAAATACCACGTAGGATATATAAAAAAAAAAAATTTGAATATCGTTAATAAATTTCCAAAGTTTTTTATACTTAAAAAAAATAAAATATTTTTAAAAAAAGAAATTAATAGTTTTCAAAAGAGAACATATGCTATAAATCAAGTTTTTCTTTATTTATTAAAAAAAAAATTAATTTTATCAAAACATCGCGAATTTTTTCCTATATTTAAATCTTTTAAATCAAAACCACTTTTAAAAGTTCAAAGATTAATAGGCCCTTTTTTTGGATTCCAATTTTTCGGAGTACATTTGAATGGTTTTTTAAAAAAAAATAATAAATATTTAATGTGGGTTGGCAGAAGAACAAGAAAAGGTAATTTCCCAAATGATTTAGACCAAATTGCTGCTGGAGGATTGCCATTTAATATTACTGTTAAAAAAAATCTTATTAAAGAATCCTATGAAGAGGCAAACATTAGTAAAACATTAATTTTAAAATCAAAATATGATGGAACAGTTTCATATAGAGTTGAAACTAAATTAGGTCTAAGCAGACATATTTTATTTTGTTACAATTTAGAATTGCCCAATGATTTTACTCCTAAAAATAATGATGGGGAAATAACAAATTTTTATTTGTGGCCTATTGAGAAAATATTAAAAATTATAAAACATTCTAGAAAGTTTAAATTTGATTGTGCTTTAGTTATTCTTTTGTTTGTTTTGAATAAAAAAATAATAAAAATTAAAAAAATTAAACAGATGTTAAATAACAAATCAGATTTAAAAATTATTAAACATTAAAACAAATAAACAAACATTAAGCTTGCTAAGAGAATTCGGTAAATAACAAATACAGTTAGACTCATTTTTTTTAATATTTTTAAAAAAAAGTCAATTGTAAAAAATGCAAAAACAAAGCTTAAAACAAATCCAAAAAAAATTTCAATCAAAGAAAAGGAAAAAGACCAATCAAGTAAATTTGTATTTACTACTATAACTGCTCCAAAAATAGTTGGCACGGAAAGATACATAGAATATTTAGTTGCTGAAATTCTATTGTGCCCTAAAAATCTTGCTGCTGAAATACAAACCCCTGCTCTACTAGCACCAGGTATTAATGCAAATATTTGAAAAAATCCGATAAAAAAAGCGTGCATAAAAGATAAATTATCAAATTCTTTTTCTGTCGTTAAAGTAGAATCTGATTTAGTTTTATCTGATATAAATAAAATGATTGCAAAAAAAAATGTTGAAAAAATTAAAGCTGATGGCGTGTATAAACTATTCAGAATTCTATTGCCCTCTAAAGTTGTTGTAAGAAAGTACCCTACGAAAGCAATTGGCAAAGTACTGATAATAATATTTGCTAACATTCTACTTTGCAGTTGATTTTCTTTTTTTTTTTTTAAAATTTCAATGCAACCGAGAATAAAATATTTTTTTATATCTGACCAAAAATATTTTATAACAGCAGCTAAAGTTCCAAAATGAACCGCAACAAATAAATTTAAATTTATCGCATCTTTCCAGAAAAATATATTGTTTACAAATAAAGTGTGTCCAGACGAGCTGACAGGTAAAAACTCTGTAACACCTTGAATTATTGCTGTAACGATTATTTGTAATAAATTTTCGAAATCCATAAAGTTATGATTATAACTCTTAATTTTTGTAATAATAGGTCAGTTTTACTGACCGAATAATTGTTGGTTTATAAGGCTTTTTTCAAAAAATTCTTATTTTTACTACAATATTAAACAAGATCAGTTATATTTATATCTATGACAACTAAACTTTTACAATTTGTTAATCAAAAACAAGAGATGCCAAAAAAAAGAAGCAGTTCTTTAAGATTAATAGATTTTGATGAAATATATAAGGATTTTAATAAATTAGAAGCAAACAAGCAGGCTGGGAGATGTTCTCAATGCGGCATACCATTTTGTCAAGTGCACTGTCCATTACACAATAATATTCCTGATTGGTTAAAATTAGCTGCAGAAAATAGACTTGAAGAGGCATATGAAGTTTCCCAATCAACAAATAATTTTCCAGAAATTTGCGGGAGTATTTGCCCCCAAGATCGATTATGTGAAGGAAATTGTGTTATAGAGAAAGGTTTTGAATCAGTAACTATTGGTAGAGTTGAAAAACATATTACAGATACTGCTTGGAAAAAAGGTTGGGTTAAACCAATCAAGTTAACAAGAGAAATTAATAAATCAATTGGAATTGTGGGTTCTGGTCCCGCGGGCTTAGCAGCTGCTGAAGAATTAAGAAAAAAGGGTTATAAAGTTGAAATTTATGACAAATATGATCGTCCAGGTGGATTATTAATTTACGGAATACCTAATTTTAAACTTGAAAAATATGCGGTTCAAAGACGTACAAAAATTCTTAAAGAGAGTGGAATTGTTTTTCACAATAATTTTGAAGTAGGTAAAACAAAACCATTTAATTTTTTAAAAAAAAAACACGACGCAATATTAATTGCAACAGGAGTTTATAAAGCAAAAGAATTAGATTTTTCTGAAGAAAATTTAACAAAGATTGTACCAGCTCTCGATTTTTTAATTACAAATAATAAAAAAGATTTAGGGGATAATGTTCCTGAATACGATAATGGAAAACTCAATTCCATTAATAAGAACGTAGTAGTAATTGGAGGTGGTGATACAGCTATGGATTGTGTAAGAACTGCAGTTAGACAAAATGCCAAAAGTGTTACATGTTTATATAGAAGGAATAGAGAAAATATGCCTGGTTCAATGAGGGAAGTTTCTCATGCAGAAGAAGAAGGTATAAAATTTTCTTGGTTGTCAGTTCCAACAAAATTTAAAGGAATAAATAACCATATTGATATTGAGGTAGCTGAGGTTGTTTTAGGAAAACCAGATGCTTCTGGTCGTATGGTTCCAAAAATTTTATTAAATAAAACTCATACTTTAAAAGCCGATTTGATAATAAAAGCATTGGGATTTGATCCTGAAAACATTCCAAAAATGTTTAATGAATCAAAATTAAAAGTTACTGATTGGGGTACATTAAAAATTAATCACGAAACTATGATGACTAGTGAACCAGGTGTTTTTGCAGCAGGAGATATAGTTAGAGGAGCATCTTTAGTTGTCTGGGCTATTAAAGACGGAAGAGATGCAGCAGAGTCTATAGATAAATATTTAAATAAATGTTAGAGAAAAAAAATAAAAATTTTAAAAAACTTTTTAAATCAGGTGTCTATAACACATCTCAAGAACATGACAACTGTGGAGTTGGTTTGGTC
>CAZWXP010000117.1:0-9969 GCA_964637965.1 uncultured Alphaproteobacteria bacterium
TATTGCAATTGTAATAATGTTTTTTTGTTTCTTCAATTTGAGCAATATAAATACAAGAGAAATTCCTGGTTCTGCCTATGATTTTACTTTTGTTGATATAGATGGCAAGAACTTACCATTATCACAATTTAAAGGAAAACCTCTTTTAATATTTAACTCTGCTTCAAAATGTGGTTTTACTTCCCAATATACAGGGCTACAAAAAATACATGAAACTAACAAAAATAAAGGTTTAATTGTAATTGGAATTCCTTCTGATAATTTTAACCAAGAACCTGGGAATGAAGAAGACATTAAAAAATTTTGTATGGTAAATTTTAACATTAATTTTTATCTAACAAAAAAAAATAATGTTGTTGGATCTGAAGCTCATCCTTTTTTTAAATGGATTGATAAAAATTACAATGCAAAACCAAAGTGGAATTTTTTTAAATTTGTTATAGATAAAAATGGAAAATTAGATAGCCATTACTCATCAATGATCGCTCCATCGTCAAAAAAATTAATATCTGCATTAGATAAAGTAATTAAATAATTTTAATCTTAAATTTGGTGCGCCCGAGAGGAGTCGAACCCCTAACCTCCTGATCCGTAGTCAAGCGCTCTAATCCAATTGAGCTACGGGCGCTTTTTTTTCTTTTTTTTTCTATTTTGTATTAATTTTTTTTTTTGCGAATCATATTTTCGCATATGTGGAGAGCTTATTTCTTTTTTTTTTCCATTAACGATTGATGTGCTACTTCCTAAGATTTTTTTTTTCATGAAATTTTAAACTTAAATATTATATATTTATCTAGTTAAGTGTTGCTAAATAACAACATATTTAACTTGTTTTTCTTATTTTACAAATCATAATACTAGTATAACTTTTAAAGTTATATATAATTATTTTTAGAAAACTTTGAGTTTTTATGTGTCGGGATGATTAATTATAAAATACTAATTTTGCTTATTGTGTCAGTGGTAATCTCAAGCTGCGGTTTACTTGATAGAAAAGGCGCGGGTGAAGATATAGCTGATCTTGAGCCTATCCCGGAGGAAACAGCTCCAGAACCATCAATTTTAATTGACGACGAAGAAATGATAGCATCGGAAGATGGTATGATTGTTGATGATGGCTCTATTCCAAGAACAGAACAAATGTCTTCTGAGCCTAGTGGAACATTTGTTTGGCAAAAAGTTGGTCCTTTAAGAGAAGATTTAGTAGCAGTCCTAGATGCTTTTAATATACATAGAGACAGTTATGAAGAAATAAAATCTAGAGTTTATGGTGCTTCAACAGAATTTTATGGAACAGTAGCCGCTATTAATACAAAATTACAACTGGGTACAACACCCGGTAATCCTGTGCTTGTAAGACAATATGACCAAGCACAATCTGAGCTTGATAATATTGAAGAATATATGCGAGAAATTAATTTATTAAATCAAAAAGTAAACGCTGACGCTGGGGTAGTAGCACTTTTAAAAAGTACATTAAATAAAACACTACGTTTAGCTGGAGCAATTGATCAAGATCATCGACAATTAGAATTATTAGAAGATGATACAGAAAAATTAGAAATAGATATTGCAAGACTTATAAATGAAATTACTGAAGAAATTTCAAGACAAGCTGGTTTTGCAAAAATTGAAAATCAAAATATGCTTGTCATGGCTGTAGCAATTAGAAATGGTGAAGCAATGGGTACTGGAATACTTAATAGAAGTTTTCTTGCAGCTCAGGCTCTAGCAGAAGCTGGTTCTCCTGATCAACAATTAGATGTTCCTAAAGTAGCTATTTCAGGTTTACCTTTAGTTGTTATTAGATTTGATGATCCTGATATTGATTATGAAAAAACATTGTTCGATGCGATAGGAACAACGGTTGATAAAAAACCTAATGCTACTTTTGGATTAGTCGCTGTATCACCAATTGGAAAAAATGAAGGTGAAACAAGAATTAATGCTTCTAAAGTAAAAAAGTATGCTGAAAGAGTATTAAGAAGTATGGTTAGCTTTGGGCTACCTTCAAAAAAAGTTGCTTTATCTGCAAAAACGAGTGGTGATGTAGTTGTTCCTGAAGTTCATATTTACGTTCAGTAATTTATTTTTTATAATTGTCTATTAGTCTAGTTTGACCTATGAATGCTGCTACAAAAACTCGCAGATTATTCTTATTTATATTTTTTTTTGATAAATTGTTTTCATTATAAAACTCTAAATAATCAATTTTACTGAAACCATAATCAATTAATTCTTTTTTACCAATTAACTTTAAACTATTTAATTTATTTAAATTTTTTTTTGCTTTAAAAAAAAGTTCTTTTATAGTTTGGAATAAAAAAGAAGCAGTTTTTTTTTCCTTATTATCCAATAAATAATTTCTAGAAGAATATGCTAAGCCATTGCTATCTCTTACAGTTGGCATAGCAATAATTTTTATTTTTAATTTATATTTTAAAATTAAATCTTTGATAATTAGAATCTGTTGGAAATCTTTCAGCCCAAAAAAAGCAAAATTAGGTGATACTTGATTAAATAATGATTTTAAAACAGTAATTACCCCGTCAAAATGTCCTTTTCTATATTTTCCACACAATTTATTTGCTTTTCTAGAAGCTTTAATTTTTTTAATTTTCTTATCAGGAAAGACTTCATTTATTGTTGGTATATATAATAAATCAACTTTTTCTTTGTTAATTTTTTTTATATCGGAAATTAAATTCATTGGATAATTTTTAAAATCTATCTTAGAATCAAATTGTAAAGGATTTAAAAAAATACTAACAACTGTAACGTGACATTTTTTTTTAGATAATCTTATTAATTCTAAATGAGCTTTGTGTAATCCCCCTAGAGTTGGTACAAATCCTATATTATTTCTTTGTAATTTGTATTTCTGAATTTCTTTTATTAAACTTTTTGAATTCTTGATTATTTTAGTCACTTGTTTTTCATAAATTTTAAAAAAACTACATTATTATTAAAAGTTTTTTTACTTTTCATATAACAAAATTCATTGCTTGGAAAAGATTTTTTTTTTACTTCCTCACAAAATTTTTTTACTGACAATTCAAAATCATTGCTTTTATAAACTTTGACAAATTTGGGTATTTTTTTTTCTTTATATTTTTTAGTTAAGCCTAACATATCATCCGTAACAAGTATTTGCCCATCACAGTCTGCACTTGCTCCTATGCCAATAATTGGAACAAATTTGTTTTGAATTTTTTTAATTTTTTTTATCACTGATTTTGCTGCACTTTCTGATACAGCCTCAATTACAATAGCAAAAGTCCCAGATTTACATAATACAGTTGCATCGTTTATTAATTCTTTTTTTTCTAAAGTATTGAAACCTTTGATTTTTACATCAGCATAGTTAGTTATAGTTTGTGGAGATAAGCCAATGTGCCCCATCACATTTATACCTCTATCAACTAAATAAGAGATTGTTTTTGCCATCTTTTTTCCCCCTTCAATTTTAATACCATAGCAATTTGTTTTATCTATTACTTTACAAGCTGTCTCGTAGGCTTGAATCGGAGATCTTTCATAAGTTCCGAATGGCAAATCAATTATAACTAAAGTATTCTTTGCTGCTTTAACAACAGTCTTTCCATGATTAATCATCATATCAATAGTAACTTTTCTCGTATTTTTCATTCCATATAAAGTCATGCCTAAACTATCTCCAACTAAAATAAAATCTACATATTTATCCAATATTTTTGCCATGTCGTACGAATAACGGGTTAAACCAACAATTGGTATGTTTTTATTAAAAAATTTTGTAATTTTTTTTTTTAATTTCATGATTAATATAATTATACCTATTAAGGTTGAAAAAATTGTTTAAATCAATTATAAAAAAATTTTTTTTGTTCTTTTTTTTATTCATAGTTAAAAATACCTATGCAATAGAAAAAAATAATTTTGCTGTATCTAGCTCACATCCTCAAGCATCAGAAATAGGAAGGGATATATTAAATAAAGGTGGGACCGCCATGGATGCTATTTTAGCTGCTCAAATGGTGCTAAATTTAGTTGAGCCCCAATCTTCAGGTATTGGTGGTGGTGGATTCTTATTATATTTTGATAAAAAAAATTCGAATTTAACTTTTTATGATGGAAGAGAAATAGCTCCATCTAAAATAAAAAAGGAATTTTTTTTAGATAATAATAATAACCCACTAGAATTTTATGACATAGCAATAGGTGGAATTGCAATTGGTGTGCCTGGTCTAGTATCAATGCTTGATATGGCTCACAAAGAATATGGGTTATTAGAATGGGAAAGTTTATTTCAACCGGCTATTAAAATAGCTAAAAATGGGTTTAAAATTTCTCCAAGACTGTATAACGCGATTAATAAAGATAAATATCTATATTTTTTTCCAGAAAGTAAAAAATATTTCTATAAAAAAAATTTTAATATTTTAAAAAATCCTAATTTAGAAAACACGATAAAAACTATATCTTTAAAAAGATCAAAAGGATTTTATGAAGGAAAAATTGCTGAAAAAATGGTTTATGCAATTCAAAACTCACCTATTAAAAAAGGTGTTCTTAATTTAAATGATTTAAAAAATTATAAAGCAAAAAAAAGAAATGCTTTATGTGGGAAATATAGAGAATATAAAGTGTGCGGTGCACCTCTTCCTAGTGCAGGTGGATTTAGTATTCTACAAATTTTGGGAATACTTGAGGAATTTGAGTTATCAAAAGATAAAATAAATGAAAATATTCACTTAATTTTAGAAGCAAGTAAATATGCTTATAATGACAGGTATAAATATTTAGGAGACCCCGATTTTACTGACATTAAAATAAATAATTTTTTATCCAAAAAATATCTTAAAGAAATAGCTAACAAAATATCATTAAATAATAAAATTAAATCTAAGCTTGAAATTAAAGATCAATCTTTTACACCTACTTCAACAACTCATTTATCGATTATTGACTCGTATGGAAATGTTGCTTCATTAACATCCAGTATAGAAAATATGTTTGGGTCAAGATTAATGGTAAATGGTTTTTTATTAAACAATCAGCTAAGTGATTTTAATTTTAAAATAGAAAAGAATTTATTTTCAAATAATATAATTGAACCAAATAAAAGGCCTTTAAGTTCAATGTCCCCAACAATTATTTTTGATAATAATAATAATATCAAGATGGTTATAGGATCACCAGGTGGTAAATCAATTATAATGTATGTAATCAAAACAATTATTGCAGTTTTAGATTGGAAAATGGGAATTCAAGAAGCTGTAAATTTCCCCAATTTTAGTATTTCTGGTAACAAAGTTCTAATTGAGAATAAAAGGTTTAGTGAAGAATTTAAATCATACCTTTCAAATTTAGGCCATTTAATCGTTGAAAAAGAATTAAATAGTGGTTTAAATGGTGTTGAAATTAAAGACTAAATCATATTTGGCGTTGCAGATCAAAGAAGAAATGGCGTTGTCTTATATAATTAATATAATTTTTTTGTATATTTAATAATAAATTAATTTATAAATATTAAGGATAATTAAACATATTAACTTTTTTTTAATATTTAAAATTGAAAAGAACATTTCAACCAAGTAAAAGAAAAAGAAAAAATAAGCACGGATTTAGAAAAAGAATGTCTACTAAAGACGGCAGACAAATTTTATCTAATAGAAGACAAAAAGGCAGAAAAAGAATTTCGGCTTAAAAACTAATGTCAACAATTTTACTCAAAAAAATAAAGAAAAGAGTTGATTTTGTTATAATATCAAAAAAAGGAAAAAAAAAATTTACTCAAGGTTTTATCCTTCAAAAATACAAAAGAGATTTCACATCTGAAGAAAAAGAAAACACAGCTAGAATTGGCTTTACGATCACAAAAAAAATTGGCGGCGCAGTAACAAGAAATAAAATTAAGAGACGTTTTAGTTCAATTATAAAAGAAGTTTCAAAAACGTATTTAAAAAAAAATTATGATTATGTAATTATTGCAAATAAAAAAAGTTTGGTTATGGATTATAAAGAACTAAAGAATGATGTTATAAAAGTAATAAGGTAAAAATGAGAATATTAAATAAAATTTTTGTAAAATTATTAATAAAATTTATAAAAATTTATTGTTTTTTTTCCCCCTTTTTTTATAGAGGGACATGTAGATTTAATCCAACATGTAGTCAATATACTATGAAAACTATATTAAAATACGGACCTATAATTGGTACATACAAAAGTTTAGTTAGATTATTAAAATGTCATCCATTTGGAAAACATGGTTTCGATCCTATAGAAGAAAAGGAAAATAAAATCAAATGAATGAACAAGGTAATTTGCTTTTAGCAATAGTATTGTCATTATTAATTTTACTTGGTTTTCAATATTTTTTTGAAAAACCAGAATTAAAAAAAGAAGCTGAAAGAAAAAGTTCTTCAGAACAAAAAGAAGACCTAATTAAAAACAGCGTTGATTCAGAAGACAATATAACTGGTTATTTAAAATTAGAAGATGCATTAGATAAAGATGAGAGAATAAAAATAGATTCATCAAGATTACAAGGTTCTATTTCATTAAAAGGCTTGAAAATTGATGATCTTACTTTTAAAGATTATAAAGATTCTTTAAATAAGGAAGATAAACTTGTAACTTTATTTAAACCAACAACAACTCAAGGAGGTTATTTCTCTAATTTTGGTTGGGCGAAAATATCCAAAGATGAAGATTTCGATTTACCAGGTGATCAAACTATTTGGAATACAAATTCAAAAAAAATAAGTGATAAGAACCCAGCTATATTTTCATGGACAAATAATCAAGGCATTCAATTTGAACAAGAAATCTCAATTGACGAAAATTTTATGTTCACTATAAAACAAACAGTTGTCAATAATACAGATAAAAACATAAGAATAAATCCTATAGCTAAAATTAGAAGAACCGACACACCTAAAACTCAAGGTTTTTTTATTCTACACGAAGGGCCAATTGGTCTTGCAAACAACGTTCTAGAAGAAATTGATTATAAAGATTTAAAAAAAAAGAGAAAAATAGAATATAATTCTAAAGGAGGTTGGTTTGGTATAACTGATAAGTATTGGTTAGCCACATTGATTCCTGATCAAAATTCAAACGTTACTACAACTTATAACTTCTATACAATAAATAACAAAGAAAAATATCAAGTGGATTACACAGGAGGTATTATTGAGATACCTTCAAACAAATCAATAACTATAGAAAATCTATTATACGCAGGAGCAAAAGAAGTTAAAATTTTAGATAAATATGAAGAACAATATTCAATACCAAGATTAGATTTTGCTATAGACTTTGGTTGGTATTATTTCTTAACAAAACCTTTTTTATATATTTTAATTTTTTTTAAGAATATTACAGGAAATTTCGGAATATCAATAATATTGCTAACTCTTTTAATTAAACTAGTTTTCTTTCCACTAGCAAACAAATCATATATTGCGATGCAAAAAATGAAGGAATTACAACCTCAATTAATAAGAATAAAAGAAATGTATAAAAATGATAAAACTAAACTTAATCAGGAAATGATGGCATAGTATAAAAGAGAAAAAGTAAATCCTGCAGCTGGATGCTTGCCAATTTTAATCCAAATACCAGTTTTTTTTGCACTTTACAAAATTCTTTTTGTTAGCTTAGAGATGAGACATGCTCCATTTTATTTATGGATAAATGATTTATCAGTTGCTGATCCAACATCGGTTCTAAATTTATTTGGGCTTCTTCCATATGATCCAAATTTTTTACCTAAAATAATTAATGTAGGAATCTGGCCTATAATTATGGGAACAACAATGTGGCTACAACAAAAACTTAATCCTCAGCCAACTGATCCAATGCAAGCTAAAATTTTTATGTTTTTGCCTATATTTTTCACATTTATTCTTGCCCCTTTTCCTTCAGGGTTGGTAATTTATTGGACAGCAAATAATGTATTAAGTATGGGGCAACAAATATTAATTAAAAAAAAGATGGAAAGAAAAAAATAATATTTAGAGCTATTAAAAATTGAAATTAAATTTATCTACTAATGAAAAAAAATATCTCCAGGGTATCCTATCTTTTAATGAAGCTGAAAAGTATATAAAAAAATTTAATAATAAAATATTTGTTATTAAATATGGTGGAAGTGCTTTGGATAATAGATACTTAGCAAATAATTTTGCAAAAGATCTTGTTCTAATAAAAAAATTAGGAATTTTACCAGTGATAGTTCATGGTGGTGGTGTTCAAATTTCTGAAACATTAAAAAAAAAAAATATAGAAAGTAAATTTATTAATGGTTTAAGAGTTACTGATAAAAAAACTATAACAATTGTAAAAAAAGTACTTATTAACAGAATAAATAAAAAAATTGTAAATTTAATTAAACAGGCGGGTGGCAAATCTGTAAGTTTACCAGGACATAAAAAAAAATTAATAGAAGTTAAACCGTTAAAAAAAGAGATGGGTTTTGTTGGTAAGCCAAATAAAATAAAAATAAAAAAAATTAAAAATTTATTAAAACAAGATTTTATACCAATAATTGCTAGTTTAGGATTTAAAGGAAATAAAGTTTTTAATATTAATGCTGATACTGTAGCAGGTGAACTTGCTGCTAGTTTAGCTGCAACAAGATTTTACTTTATAACAAATATTAAAGGCGTTATGGATGAAAATAATAAATTAATTAAAGAAATTACTACTAAAAAAGCTAAAGAACTAATAAAAAAAAAAATTATAAAAGAAGGTATGATACCTAAGGTGCAAACATGCTTGAATGCTGTAAAAAAATCAGCAAAAGCAGCTGTAATTTTAGACGGCAGGGTTCCCAAGCTGCTTCTTAAAGAAATATTTACTACAAAAGGTGTGGGAACATTAATTGGAAAAAAATAAAAATATAAATTTTACACATTGGTTTTTTGATTTAGACAATACATTATATTGTGCAAATAGCGGTATATTTGATCAAATCCATAAGAAAATGAGTGAATTTATATCAACCAATTTAAATGTTAGTTTAGAAAAAGCAAAATTGTTACAAAAAAAATATTTTGTTGAGAATGGCACAACGCTTTATGGATTAATGTTAAATCATAATATTAATCCAGAAAAATTTTTAGATTATGTTCATGACATAGACTTTAGCATTGTAAAACCAGATAATGAGTTAAATGATTTAATAAAAAAAATCCCAGAAAAGAAAATTATTTTCACAAATGCAAATTTTTACTATGTAAAAAAAATATTAAAAAATTTAAATTTAGAAAATATTTTTGATGATATTTATGATATAGAAAAAATGGATTATTTACCTAAACCAAATTTAAAAACTTATAAAAAATTAATTTCTACTTATAATTTTGATGTAAAAAAAGCTATTTTATTTGATGATATACCCCAAAATCTTTTACCTGCTGCAGATCTTGGTTTAAAAACAGTTCAAGTTTATAATAAAAAATTAGATAAAGAATTAAATGGAAGATCAAAAAAAATTGATTATATGACTAATAATTTAAAAGAATGGTTACAAAAATGGATACAGAACAATTAAAAAATATTATTGAAAAAAATTTTAGTGAAATTAATAAAGTAAATCCAAAAACTAAAGGTGAACTACCTGAGGCAATAAAAGAGGTTATAAACTTATTAGATGAAGGAAAAATAAGAGTAGCTGAAAAAAAAAATAATGAATGGTTTGTAAATCAATGGATTAAACAAGCAATACTATTAAGCTTTAAAATAAATGAAATGGAAAATTTAAGTGGACCTTATAGCAGTTTGTATGATAAAGCGCATTTACTAAAAGGAAAAACAGCTGGTTGGACAAAAGAAGACCATGCCAAAGCTGGATTTAGAATGGTCCCCAATTCTCCTGTAAGAAAAGGGTCTTTTGTTGGAAAAAATGCTGTGCTAATGCCGTGCTATGTAAACATAGGTGCATATATTGATGAGGGTACTATGATTGATACTTTTGCA
>CAZWXP010000118.1:0-39143 GCA_964637965.1 uncultured Alphaproteobacteria bacterium
GCCTGTCACGCAGGAAGTCGCGAGTTCGAGTCTCGTCACTCCCGCCACTTTAAAATTAACCACTAGATTGTTTTTTAAATTAGATTAAATTAGTAATAAGTAACTTTTTTTTTAAAAAAAAATGTTGTACGAATATTTACCAATTTTGTTATTTTTAATAATTGCAATTGTTTTTTCTATTGGATTATTGTCTATTTCATTTGTTTTATCACCAAAAAAACCAAGTAATGAAAAATTATCTCCTTATGAATGCGGATTCGAACCTTTTGATGATGCAAGAACTAAGTTTGATATAAGATTCTATTTAGTATCATTATTATTCATAATTTTTGATTTAGAAGTAACTTTTTTATTTCCTTGGGCTGTTTCTTTAAAAAACATCGGTGTATTTGGTTATACATCAATGATGTTTTTTTTGTTTATTCTAACTATTGGATTTATTTATGAATGGAAAAAAGGAGCGCTTGAATGGGAATAGCTAAATTAGATAACAATAAAAAAAATTTTTTATTTAATAATTTATTTAAAGAACAATTTAAAACCAAAGGTTTTATCACTACCAAATTTAATAATCTATTAAATTTGGCAAGGTCTAATTCTATGTGGCCTATGACATTTGGTTTAGCATGTTGCGCTGTAGAAATGATGCATACTTATATGAGTAGATATGATTTAGACAGATTTGGAATTGTTACAAGAGGAAGCCCAAGACAATCTGATGTTATGATAGTTGCTGGAACTTTATGTAATAAAATGGCTCCAGCATTAAGAAAAGTGTACGATCAAATGCCTGATCCTAAATGGGTTATTTCAATGGGATCATGTGCGAATGGTGGTGGCTATTATCATTATTCATATTCTGTTGTTAGAGGATGTGACAGAATTATTCCTGTTGATATTTATGTTCCCGGTTGCCCTCCTACAGCAGAAGCCTTACTTTATGGAATAATGCAACTTCAAAAGAAAATTAAAAGAGAGAATGTTTTTTTTAGATAAATATCATGAAAAAAGATTTAAGCCAATTTGAAACTTTTGTAACTAAAACGTGTAAAAATATTACTAATCATGAAGTAATTAACAGTGAGTTGATAGTAACGTGTAAAACATCAAATATAGTAGATTTGCTTGAAGATCTAAAACAAAAAGATGGTTTAAATTTTGAAATGTTATTAGATATTACGGCTGTTGATTACCCACAAAGAACAAAAAGATTTGAATTAGTTTATAATTTGTTAAGTATAAAAAATAATTTGCGAATAAGAATAAAAATTTTTTTAAATGACAATCAAATTGTTCCATCTATTTCAAAACTTTATAAATCTGCATCATGGTACGAACGTGAAGTTTGGGATATGTATGGTATATCATTTAGTGGAAATAACGACCTTCGAAGAATCTTAACTGACTATGGTTTTGAAGGACACCCATTGCGAAAGGATTTTCCTTTAACTGGCTTTGTTGAGTTAAGATATGATGAAACTAAGAAGAAAGTTGTCTATTCTAAAGTAAAATTAACTCAAGATTATAGAAATTTTGATTTTTTAAGTCCTTTGGAAGGTGGAGTTTTACCAGGTGATGAGAAAGCAAAGAAATAAAAAATTTTTTTAATGAAAGAAGTTAAAATCAAACCGTTAACCATAAATTTTGGGCCTCAACATCCCGCAGCACATGGTGTTTTAAGAATGGTTTTGGAGATGGATGGTGAAATAATAGAAAGAGTTGACCCTCATATAGGATTATTACATCGTGGTACAGAAAAATTAATTGAAAATAAAACATATCTACAAGCAGTACCATATTTTGATAGATTAGATTATGTTTCACGGATGTGTCAAGAACACGCATTTGCTTTAGCAGTTGAGAAATTATTGAAAATAGAACCTCCTATACGGGCGAGTTATATCAGAGTTCTTTTTTCTGAAATTACTAGAATATTAAATCATTTACTCGCTTTACCAGCAATGGCTATGGATGTAGGAGCTATGACACCATTTTTATGGTCTTTTGAACAAAGGGAATTATTAATGGAATTTTATGAAAAAGTAAGTGGAGCCAGATTACATGCTGCTTATTTTAGACCTGGAGGCGTATATAGAGATTTACCAAAAGGATTACTAAAAGAAATAAAAAATTGGGCTATCAAATTTCCAACATTTGTCAAAGATTTAGAAAATCTTCTATCTGAGAATAGAATTTTTAAACAAAGAACCGTAGATATAGGTATTATATCACCTGAAGATGCCATTGACTTTGGTTTCACAGGTCCGATGCTTAGAGCATCTGGTGTTCAATGGGATTTAAGAAAAGATCAAAGCTATGAAGTATATAACAAACTAGATTTTGAAATACCTGTAGGAAAAAAAGGTGATTGCTATGATAGATATTTTGTAAGAGTAGAAGAAATGAAAGAGTCATTAAAGATTATTCATCAATGTATTGATGTTATGCCTAAGGGTCCAGTGATGATAAAAAATAATAAAGTTACGCCTCCAAAAAGGGAATTAATGAAGAAGTCAATGGAATCTTTAATACATCACTTTAAATTATATACAGAAGGATATAAAGTTCCCAAAGGAGAAACTTATACATCAGTAGAAGCTCCAAAAGGTGAATTTGGAGTTTATCTAGTATCTGATGGTTCTAACAGACCGTATAAATGTAAAATTAGAGCTCCAGGATTTGCCCATTTACAAGCAATGGATTTTTGTTCTAAAGGTCATATGTTAGCAGATGTTGTTGCTATACTAGGCTCAATGGACATTGTCTTTGGTGAAATTGATAGGTAAATAAAGTAGGTAATTTTATGTCTAATAATATTGAATTGAAATTTAAATTTAATAATTTAAATTTATTAAAAGCAAAAAAAATTATAAAAAAATACCCAAAACAATATTCAAATAGTGCTGTTATTCCTTTTTTACATTTAGCCCAAGAACAATTAGGTGGCTGGTTGAATAAATCTGCTATTGAATATGTATCAAAATATTTAAAATTACCCTTAATTAATGTCTATGAAATAGCATCCTTTTACCATATGTTTAATTTAAAAAAAGTTGGTAAACATTGTATTAATGTATGTACCACAACACCGTGTATGTTAAGAGGCTCCGATTCTATTTTAAAAAAATTTCAAAAAAATTTAAATATTAAAACTGGGGAGGTAACAAAAGACGGAAAAATTTCATTGCATGAAATTGAATGTTTAGGCGCATGCATTGATGCTCCGGTTATAAAAATTAATAATAACTATTATGAAAATTTAAAATTAGACGATATAAAAAAAATAGTTAAAAATTTAAGAAAGTAATAATTTATGTTAAAACATGAAGATCATATATTTACCAATTTAAATGGCTATAATTCATTTAAATTAAATGAAGCTAAAAGTAGAGGTGATTGGAATAATACAAAGAAAATTATTGAACGTGGCTCAAGTTGGTTAATTAATGAAATAAGACTTTCAGATTTAAGAGGAAGAGGAGGAGCAGGATTTCCTACTGGGTTAAAATGGTCATTTATTCCTGAAAAATCAAAATTACCTAAATATTTGATAGTGAATGCTGACGAAAGTGAGCCAGGAACATGTAAAGATAGAGATATAATTAGATATGAACCACATAAACTTATAGAAGGATGTCTGTTATCTAGTTTCGCTATAGGCGCGAAGACCTGTTACATATATATTAGAGGAGAGTTCTTTAATGAAGCTAAAATATTGCAAACTGCTATAGATGAAGCGTATAGAGATGGTTTTATCGGAAAAAATTCTTGCAATTCAGGTTGGGATTTTGATATCTACATACACAGGGGCGCAGGTGCTTATATTGCTGGAGAAGAAACTGCATTATTAGAAAGTTTGGAAGGAAAGAAAGCTCAGCCTAGATTAAAACCACCCTTTCCTGCAATTGTTGGTTTATATGGATGTCCAACAATTATAAACAATGTTGAAACAATTGCTGTTGTTCCAGATATTTTAAAAAGAGGTAGCGCATGGTTTTCTTCACTTGGTAAACCAAATAATACTGGTTCAAAAATTTTTTGTATTTCTGGACACGTTAACAAGCCTTGTAATGTTGAAGAAGAATTAGGAATTCCTCTTAAGGAATTAATAGAAAAATACGCAGGAGGTGTAATTGGAGGCTGGAACAACTTGTTAGCAGTTATTCCCGGTGGCTCTTCTGTACCATTAATACCTAAAAAAATTTGCGACGAAATTCATATGGATTTTGATAGCCTTCAAAAAGCTAATTCTAGCCTTGGCACAGCCGGAGTGATAGTAATGAACAAATCTACCGATTTAGTTAAAGCTATTACTAGAATTTCAAGATTTTATAAAAAAGAAAGTTGTGGACAATGTACCCCATGTAGAGAAGGTACAGGAAGGATGTGGAGAGTAATGGAAAGATTTTGTAAAGGTGAAGGATCAATAGATGAAATAGATGCTTTGTATGAAGTTTCTAAAGAGGTTGAAGGACATACCATTTGTGCTTTTGGCGATGCCTCTGCATGGCCTATACAAGCATTAATAAAAAATTTTAGAAGTTTAATTATTCAAAAAATTCAAAAAAACAGTAATACAAAAAAGAAGGTTGCTTAATGATAGAAATAATTATTGATAATGAGAAAATAAAAGTTGAGTTAGGTACAACTATTTTACAAGCTTGTCAAAAAGCAGGAATTGAAATTCCAATTTTTTGCTATCATGAGAGATTATCTATTGCGGGTAATTGTAGAATGTGTTTGGTTGAAGTAGAGGGCAATCCTAAACCTGTTGCCTCATGCAGCGTTCCATGTTCAAAAGGAATGAAAATTAAAACTAATACAGATATGGTAAAAAAAGCTAGAAATGGTGTTATGGAATTTCTTTTAATAAACCATCCTTTAGATTGTCCAATTTGCGATCAAGGAGGTGAATGTGATTTGCAAGATATTGCAATGGGTTATGGAAAAGATAAAAGTCGTTTTAGTTATAATAAAAGAGCAGTCAAAGAAAAAAATTTTGGTCCTTTAATTAAAACAGTAATGACAAGATGTATTCATTGCACTAGATGTATCAGATTTGCATCTGAAGTAGCAGGAACAGATGAGCTTGGAACAACAGGAATGGGCGAAGACATGGAAGTAACATCTTACTTAAATAAAAGTGTATCATCTGAATTATCTGGAAATATGATAGATATTTGTGCTGTTGGAGCTTTAACTTCAAAACCATTTAGTTTAACTACAAGACCATGGGAATTAAACAAAACTGAATCAATAGATGTTTCAGACGCAGTATGTTCAAATATTAGATTGGATACAAGAAATAATGAAGTTATGAGAATTCTTCCTATTGAAAATGAAGAAATAAATGAAGAATGGATATCTGATAAGACACGATTTTCTTATGATGGATTAAAGTTTAATAGAATAGATAAACCTTACATAAGAAAAAATAATGTTTTAGAAGAATGTACATGGGATCAGGCATTAGATTTTATTAAAAAAAAGATTTCAAAAATTGAAGGAAAAAAAATGGCAGCGATCATTGGTAACCAGGTTGATTGTGAAAGCATTATCTTATTAAAAGATCTTTTTAATATGATGGGATCTGATAATTTTTTATGTTCCCAAAATAATGCTTCTTATAAATCAATACCCCGCATAGCTTACACATTTAACAGTTGTATTACTGGAATTGAAGAATCAGATTTTTGTCTTTTAATAGGAACAAATCCAAGAAAAGAAGCTGCTATATTAAATGCAAGAATTAGAAAAAGATATCTTCAAGGCAATTATGAAATTTTTTCAATAGGGCCTAATCTTAAATTAAATTATCCATGTAAATTTTTAGGTGATGACCCATCAATACTAATTGATACTTTAAATAAAAAAAATTTATTATCAAAGAAACTAGCAAAAGCAAAAAAACCAATCGTTATATTTGGAGACAATGTTTTTACAAGAAAAGATTCATTATCAATCCTAGACAATATTTGTAGAATATGTATTAATTTTCAAGTTATACAAAGAAAAAAAAATAATATTATATGGAATGGTTTAAATTGTCTTCATTATGCTGCTTCAAGAGTTGGTGCTTTAGATTTAAAATTTTATTCTAAAAATCAAAATTTTACTCTTAACAATCTTTATTCATTATCAAAAAAGAAAAAAATAGAACTAGTTTATTTACTAGCTGTTGATCAAATTAATGTTAAAAAATTAACAAACTCATTTGTTATATATCAAGGACATCACGGTGACTTTGGCGCTGAATATTCAGATGTTGTTTTACCCGGATCAGCATATAGTGAAAAAAATTCTACATATATAAATACCGAAGGAAAAATACAAAATACCTATAAAGCTTGTATGCCACCAGGAGAAGCTAAAGAAGATTGGAGAATTATTGTTTCTATAGGAAAAAAGTTGGGAAAAAAATTTGATTATTATAATATTGAAGATGTTCGAAAAAGATTAATTAAAGAAAATATTAATTTTTCCTTATCAAAAGGAAAAAATATAGAAAATAAATTTTTTAAGTTTGGAAAGAAAGGAAAATTAATAAACGAAAAATTTAATTTACCAATTGACGATTTTTATTTAACTGATGCAATTACAAAATCTTCAAAAGTTATGAAAAAATGTTCAAAGGAATTAAAACCAAATGGGAAATGAAATGTTTTATGATACTTTAATTATAATTTCAAAAATATTTCTAATAATAATTCCATTATTAATTTTTGTCGGAATATTAACTTTCGTTGAAAGAAAAGTGATTGCAGCTATGCAATTAAGAAGAGGCCCAAATGTCGTTGGCCCATTTGGTTTTTTTCAACCGATTGCAGACGGATTAAAGTTACTGACAAAAGAAATTATTATTCCGTATGGTTCTGACAAATATCTTTTTTTAATTGCACCTGTTATTACTTTTGTCTTAAGTTTAATCGGTTGGGCAGTAATTCCTTTCGATAAAAATATTGTTTTATCAAATATAAATGTAGGGATTTTATATTTATTTGCCGTTTCAACACTGAGTGTTTACGGAGTAATAATTGCAGGATGGGCAAGTAATTCTAAATATGCGTTTTTAGGAGCAATGCGTTCAACTGCACAAATGATTTCTTATGAAGTTTCAATTGGATTAATAATTATTAGCGTATTATTATCTGCAGGTTCCTTAAATTTGACTGAAATTGTTTTAGCTCAAAAAAATTTTTGGTACTTTATACCTCATTTTCCAATGGCTGTAATATTTTTTATATCTACCATTGCTGAAACTAATAGAGCACCCTTCGACTTACCTGAAGCTGAAGCTGAACTTGTATCAGGGTTTCATGTAGAATATTCTTCGTTTCCATTTGCTTTATTTTTTTTGGGTGAATATGCAAATATTGTTCTTATGAGTGCACTTTCAACCATACTTTTTTTTGGTGGGTGGCTACCTCCATTTAACTTAGAAATATTATATTTTGTACCTGGATATATATGGTTTTTTCTTAAAGTATCTTTTTTTGTTTTTTTATTTTTCTGGATTAGAGCGACACTTCCAAGATTTAGATATGATCAATTAATGAGACTTGGATGGAAGATTTTTTTACCTTTATCGCTATTATGGTTATTTTTAACATCAACTTTTTTAGTTTTCTTTAAGTATGTATAAAAAATTTCTTTATAAAATATTAACAATCGCATTGTTTCGAGATTTAATAATAGGATTAATTACTACATTTAAATATTTATTTAAAAGACGTGTAACTTTAAACTATCCTAATGAAAAAGGTCCTTTAAGCCCTCGTTTTAAAGGCGAACATGCATTAAGACGTTATCCTTCCGGTGAAGAAAGATGTATTGGTTGCAAATTATGTGAGGCAGTATGTCCAGCACAAGCTATCTCTATTGAAACGGAACCTGCTGATAAAAATGGTATTAGAAGAACAACTAAATATGATATAGATATGACTAAATGTATATATTGTGGTTTGTGTGAGGAGTCATGTCCAACAGATGCAATTGTTGAAGGTCCTAACTTTGAATATTCAAAAGAAACCAGGCCTGAATTACTATACAATAAAGAAAAACTTTTAAAGAATGGCGATATGTGGGAAGATGAAATAAAAAAAAGATTGGATTTAGATTCTGGCTATAGATAAAAATTTTTTTATAAAATAATTTTGACTATTTTTATATTTTTTATTGTATCAATAATAATTATTACTTCATCTTTTTTAGTAATATTATCAAAGAATCCAATTCATTCTGTTTTATTTCTAATACTTGTTTTCTTTAATACTTCAATACTTTTTTTATTTTCTAATGCTGAGTTTCTAGCAATGGTAGTTCTCATTGTTTATATTGGCGCTGTAGCTGTTCTATTTTTATTTGTTATTATGATGTTAGACATAAATATTACTAAATTAAGAAAAACCTTTTTAAATTATTTGCCAACAGGATTAATTGTTGGTTTTGTAATATTATTAGAATTAATTTATGTTGTTAATCAATCTAAATTAAATTTTTCACAAAAAATTTCTTCCGAAAATAATGTAACAGAACAAATTATGAATAACACTGTTTCAATCGGAAACGTTCTATATACAGATTATTTTTTACTGTTCCAAATTTCCGGAATAATTCTTTTAGTTGCCATGATTGGAGCAATTTTCTTAACTATTAGAAAAAGAGAGGGCGTGAAGAAACAAAATATTTATAAACAAATTTTAAGGGACGAATAAAAAATGATTCCAATTACATATTATTTATATCTTTCAATAATTGTATTTACAATTGGCTTAACGGGTGTTTTTTTAAATAGAAAAAACTTGATAGTTTTACTAATGTCTATTGAGTTAATACTTCTTTCGGCAAATATAAATTTTGTAGCTTTTTCTAATTATTATAAAAGTATCGCAGGTCAAATCTTTGTTTTTTTTAATTTAAGTATAGCCGCTGCAGAAGCTGCAGTTGGTCTAGCAATAATAGTAATTTTTTTTAGAAAAAGAGATTCTATACATGTTGATGATATTAATATCTTAAAAGGATAAAATGTATTTATTTTCAGTTTTCTTACCTTTAATTAGTTTTTTTATTTTTATTTTTCTTTCTAATTTTGCTAATAAAAAAATTCTTATTTATATTTCGACATTTAATATTATTTTGGCAACTTTAATTTCATCTTTACTTATTAAAGACGTTGTAAATGATAATTATAATTTTGAAGTTTATTTATTTAGTTGGCTTAATTCCGCTGATCTTTCATCAAATTGGTCTATAAATTTTGATTTTTTAACTGCGACAATGATTTTTATAGTTAATATTATTTCAGCTTTAGTCCAATTTTATTCAATTGGCTATATGGAAGATGATAAATCTATTGTACGTTTTTTTTCTTATTTAAACTTATTTTCTTTTTTCATGCTTATTTTAGTCACTTCAGGAAATTTACTTCAGTTTTATTTAGGATGGGAAGGAGTAGGTTTATGTTCATACCTACTTATAGGTTTTTGGTATTATAAAGAATCTGCTAGCAAAGCTGCTTTAAAAGCATTTATTGTGAATAGAGCAGGGGATATGTTTTTTATATTAGCTATAATTTTAATTTATCTAACTTTTAACTCGATTACATTTACAAATATTTTTTCAAGTTTAAAAGACTACGAAGGAATTAAATATAGTTTTTTATTTTTTGAGATTGACATAATAACTATTATTTGTTTTTTCTTAATTTTAGGCGCTATGGGTAAATCAGCCCAAATAGGTTTCCACACCTGGTTGCCTGATGCAATGGAAGGCCCAACACCAGTTTCTGCCTTAATTCATGCCGCAACAATGGTTACAGCTGGAGTCTTTTTAATTTGTAAAATGTCAATTTTTTTTAATTATTCTATTTTTGCATCAAACTTTATAATTTTTGTTGGCTCTATAACTGCAATTTTTGCTGCATCTGTAGCATTAATGCAAGATGACATTAAAAAAATAATTGCGTACTCAACATGCAGCCAGTTGGGTTTTATGTTTATTGCTGCCGGTTTATCTTTATATAATTTAGCTATATTCCATCTTGTTACACATGCTTTTTTTAAATCTTTACTTTTTCTAGGAGCTGGATCAGTTATACAATCAATAAATCACGAACAAAATATTAAAAAAATGGGGAAATTATGGAAAAAACTTCCTTTGACTTATATTGTAATGATAATAGGAAGCCTAGCGCTATCCGGAATTCCTTTTTTTTCAGGATACTATTCAAAAGAGCTTATAATTAATTCTGGTTTATCATCAGATTTATTCTTATCTAAGTATGTTTATTTTATTTCTATTATTACTGTATTTCTTACATCAGCATATTCTTTTAGATTAATTTATTATATTTTTCATGGACCAATAAAATTTTCGATATTTAAATATAATAATGTAAAAGAAACTTCATTTTACATTCTTTCACCAATTATATTTCTTGGCTTTTGTGCTGTTTTTTCAGGTTTTTTTTTAAAAGATTTTTTTATTTATGAAAAGTATGACTATTTATGGACAAACTCAAATATTCAAAATCTTGCTAAAATTCATATACATGAAGCAAATTATTTAATGAATTATATTCCTACAATTTTTTCTTTTTTAGGAATATTTTTAATTTTTTATATATATTTTTTTAATCAAAATTTGATTTTTTTTCTAAAGAAAAAAGTTAATTCTATTTATCTATTTTTTTTAAATAAATGGTACTTTGATGAATTTTATAATTATTTATTTGTTAAAAATATAATTAGATTATCTAAAAATTTGTGGAGAAAAATAGATGATGGTTTAATTGATAGACTTGGTCCAAATACTTTAGCTATATCAACAAAAAATATTTCAAAATTTTTTAGTAGCTTACAAACTGGCTATATTTATCATTATGTTTTTTCTTTTGTTATTGGTATGACTTTATTAATTTCTTTTATTATTTTTTTTCTCTAATATTAAATATTGTTAAACATCCCAATATTATCTTTATTAATTTTTTTTCCTTTTTTAGGATCATTAATAATTTTATTTATAAATAAGAATGATAAATCCTATAAAAAAAAAGTAAAAGAAATTGGGCTTTGGACAACAATAATAAATTTTTGCCTATCATTAATATTACTCTATTCCTTTGATAAAACTGAAATTCAGTTTCAATTTGTTGAAAATTTTAAATTGATAAATGATTTAAATATTTATTATTATCTTGGAATTGATGGAATTTCTTTATCATTTATTCTTTTAACCACTCTATTAATACCAATCTGTATAGTTATAAGCTGGACTAAAATAAATGAACACATTGGATATTTTATAGCATCATTTTTAATAATTGAATCTTTTCTTATTGGATTATTTTCATCTTTAGATTTATTTATTTTTTTCATTTTCTTTGAGGGATCATTGATACCCCTATTTTTAATTATTGGTATTTGGGGAGGAAAAAATAGAGTTTATGCATCTTATAAATTTTTTTTATATACCATTTTTGGCTCTTTACTTATGCTATTAGGAATATTAACCCTATATTTTTATTCCGGAACTAGCAATCTCACTTTATTAATGAAAACAGATATTCCTTTTATTTTACAAATATGGTTGTTTCTTTCTTTTTTTGCTTCATTTGCTATTAAAATCCCTATGTGGCCATTTCATACATGGTTACCAGATGCCCATGTAGAGGCACCTACTGCTGGATCAGTTATATTAGCTGGAATTTTATTAAAACTTGGAGGCTATGGTTTTTTGAGATTTTCACTTCCTTTGTTTCCGGAAGCTTCTAATTTTTTTACACCTTTAATTTTTATTTTAAGTGTGATTTCAATAATTTATATTTCTATACTTGCTCTTTCTCAAACAAATATAAAAAAATTAATTGCATATTCTTCAATTGCTAATATGGGATTTGTTACCTTGGGTATTTTTTCTAAAAACCTAGAGGGATTACAAGGATCAGTATTTCAAATGATTAGCCACGGTTTGATTTCAGCAGCACTTTTTTTGTCGGCTGGTTTTTTAATTGATAAAATGCAGACAAAAAAAATAGAAGATTTTGGGGGTTTATTTAAACAAATGCCAAAATTTTCAATATTTTTTATGATTTATTGCTTAGGTGCAATTTCTTTTCCAGGTACAACTGGATTTATTGGTGAATTTTTAATTTTAATAGGGATCTTTAAGATAAATTATTCCATAGCCTTTGTTTCAGCATTTGGAGTTATTCTTTCAGCTTGCTATATATTATGGATGTATAATCGTGTTTGCTTTGGAAACAAAAATTACAGTAATATTGCTGATTTAAATATTAAAGATACATTAGTTTTTCTTATTTTTGTATTATTAATTATTATACTAGGTATATATCCAAACATATTGATAAGTATTTATGAATTATCTACAAACAAACTAATTTATTAATTAAAACAAATGCAATTAAGTGATATTAAATCATTTTCTCCAGAGATTATTTTAATTTTTGGTTCTATTTTTATATTAATTTATGGAATTTTTTTTACAAATACCAAAGAATTAAATAAGAATATATTTTACATCGCTTTTATTTCATTATTTCTTTCTTTATATTTTTCTCTATATGTTGTCGATTTAGGAATTAATTCATTTAACAATTTACTTAATAATGATCCATACACTGCTTTTTTTAAATTTTTAGCATTTATTGGAACAATAGTAATAACTTATATTTCATATAACTATTTAAAAGATCTAAATATACTTAAACCAGAATTTTTTTTCCTAATTTTGCTATCTTTAACTGGAATTTTAATCTTAATTTCATCGAGAAATATTATTTCAATGTATCTTAGTTTAGAGCTACAAAGCGTTTGTTTATATATTTTAGCTGCTTATAGAAAATATGATATAAGATCTTCTGAATCAGGAATTAAATATTTTATAATTGGGGCATTATCATCTGGAATATTATTGTACGGCTTATCAATAATCTATGCTTTTACTAACGCAACTGATTTTTATGAAATTTCTAAATCTATAAATTTATCATTAGAAAATAATGAAAATTTTTTAATTCTTAATGTCGGCTTTATTTTCATTTTATGCGGTCTTTTTTTTAAGATTGCTATAGTCCCATTTCATATGTGGGCACCTGATGTTTATGAAGGATCACCTACATCAATCACAGCTTATTTTACTACTGTTCCTAAAATTGGTGCTATTGGTTTTTTAATAAAATTTTTGAACATACCTTTTGAAAGTTATTCCGATGCTTGGTTTCAAATCTTATATTTTGTTTCAATAGTTTCAATGATTCTGGGATCGATTGCTGCTGTAAACCAAAATAATATTAAACGACTATTGGCATATAGCTCTATTAATCATATGGGTTTTATTCTAATAGGTGTATTAACTGGAAATGAGATAGGGATTAAAAGTGTGCAACTATATATTTCAATCTATATGGTTAGTATTCTTGGAATTTTTACATCTTTATTATGCTTAAAAGATAAAATTAATGGACATTATTTGGAAAATATTAAAAACTTTTCTGGGTTAGCAAAACAAAACTCTTTTCTATCATTTAGTTTTGCAATCTTACTTTTTTCTTTAGCTGGTTTACCCCCATTATCAGGATTTTTTGCAAAATTATACATATTGATATCTGCAGTAGAAAGTAAATTATATTTCTTAGCTATAATTGCAATTATAACATCAATTATTTCAGCTTATTATTATTTAAAAATTATTAAAATAATTTTTTTTGATAAACCCATTAATAATATTTATATAAATATACCAATATTTTCAAAATTAATAATCCTTATTACTTTGTTTATAAGTATTTTCTTAATAATATTCCTTTCCGATTTATTAGAAATTATTACAACCGTCGCTTTAGTTTAGAACACATGAAAAAATATAATTTAATAAAATTTAGGACAGTTAAAAGCACTAACTTGGAAATTAAAAAAATGATTTCATCCGACATAAAAAATAATAATTTATGTTTAAGCGCCGACAAACAAACTAATGGTTATGGTAGAAGAAATACAAAATGGTTTTCTTACAATGGTAATGTTCATTTATCTATTTTATTGAAACCTAAATGTCAAATAAACGAAGTTAACCAACTTTCATTTGTGACTTCTATATCGTTAGGTGATACTTTAAAAAAAATAAAAGAAAATATTAATGTTAAATATAAATGGCCAAATGATATTTTATTAAATAAAAAAAAAATTGCTGGTATATTACTTGAGACATCATCACATTTTAATAAAAAAATAAAATGGGTTATTATTGGAATAGGTTTAAATATTCAAAAATCACCAAGATTAAATAAAAAAGAATTTGATGCAACATCATTAAAAAAAGAAAAAATTTATATTGAAAAAGATAATTTTATAAATCTTTTTTTGGATAAATTCTTTGCAAACTATGAATTATGGAAAAAGAAAGGTTTTAGTTTTATAAAAAAAGACTGGTTATCAAATATATATCAAGTAAACAATAAAATTATTGTTAAATATAAAAACAATTATATAAAAGGTAAAATAGTTAATTTATTAATAAATGGAGGAATTAAATTAAAAACATCTAAGGAAATAAAAGAAATATTTTATGGAGATCAAGTCACATGAGCAGTAATAATTTTTTTGTAATTGATGCTGGTAATACAGATATCTGCGTTGCATTAATTAAAAATTTTAAAATTATAAAAATTATTAGATTAAAAACTATTGATATTAAAGATAAAAACCTTCTTTTATTTAAAAAATTTAATCAAATAAAAAAAATTTTAAAAATACAAAAAAAAATAAAATGTATTATTTCATCTGTTGTTCCAGAGATAAATTATAAATTGAAAAAAATATGTTTTTTTTTTTTAAGGGAAAAACCACACTTTATATCAGTTAAAAAAACAAAATTAAATATAAAAATAAATTTAAAAAATAAGAACCAAGTTGGAGCAGATAGAATTGTTAACACAGTAGCTGTTAAATCGCTGTATAAAACACCAGCATTAGTTATTGATTTTGGAACAACCACAACATTTGATGTTATTAATAACAATGGTGATTATGATGGCGGAGTTATAACTCCTGGAATTAATTTGTCTCTGAAGAATTTACACAATAAAACTTCTCAACTACCATTGATCAAATTTAAAAAGTATAATAAAAATATTATTGGAAAAAATACTAAGAATGCAATTCAAAGTGGAATATATTGGGGTTATGTTGGTTTAGTTACTTTTATAATAAAAAAAATACAAACTAAATTTAAAAAAAAAATTTTTTGTATTTCTACAGGAGGCTTATCCAAAATTATTTCAAAGGATATCAGTATGATTAATACTATTAATGAAAATTTAACAATATTAGGACTAATTGAAATTTTTAAATTAAATTATAATGAAAAATATAACTGAAAATTTAATTAATAAATATGTACCTAAAAATGAGATAATCTTCTCACCTATTGGAGGCGTTGGCCAAATAGGGATGAATTTTTATTTGTATGGTACACAAGGTAAATGGATTGTTGTTGACTTAGGAATTACTTTTGGAAACACTGAGGAAACACCAGGTATTGATATTATTTTACCAAATCCTGAATTTGTCAAAAAAAATAAAAAAGATCTTTTAGGAATTATTATTACACATGCACATGAAGATCACATTGGAGCCGTGAGTCATTTGTGGCCGCAACTTCAATGTCCGGTTTATGCTACACCTTTTGCGTCAGCAGTTTTAAAAAGAAAATTAAAAGAACTAAAAATTAAGCCAAAATTTTTAAAAACAATATCTTTAGATAGTAATTTTAAGTTAGGACCATTTGAAATAGATGTAATATCAACAACTCATTCAATACCAGAACCAAATGCTTTAGGAATAAAAACTAAATTTGGTAATATTTTACATACAGGTGATTGGAAAATTGACCCAAAACCATTGCTTGGTAGAGATTTTAACCAACAAAAAATAAAATCCTTTGGTAATAAAGGAGTACTTGCGATTGTTAGTGATTCAACTAATTCAAATGTTGAAGGACACTCTGGTTCTGAAGAAAAATTAAGAGAAAGTCTTGTAAAAATAATTAAAAGAACTCCTCAAAGAATAGCAATAACAAGTTTTTCTAGTAATTTAGCAAGATTAGAAACTTTTGCACATATCGCTAATCAATCAGGAAGAGTCGCAGCTTTATGTGGAAGATCATTATGGACTATGTATAAAGCAGCATTAGATACAGGATATTTGAAAAATATTAAACCTTTTCTTGATGAAAGAGAAGTTATGATTTATCCAAGAGATCAAGTCCTTTTAATTTGTACAGGTTCTCAAGGAGAACCAAGAGCTGCATTATCTAGAATAGCTAATGACACACACCAAAATATTTTTTTAGAGGCTGGAGATACTGTTATTTTTTCATCAAAAGTCATTCCTGGTAATGAAAGATCAATTACAAAAGTACAAAATGAACTAAAAGAAAAAAATATAAATGTAGTAACAGAATCTGACGAATTTGTTCATGTATCAGGCCATCCTCATATTGAAGAATTAAAAAAAATGTATAATGTGATAAAACCTGCAATACTTATTCCCGTGCATGGGTAATCGCATCATTTACAAAGTAATATCGAAATAGCTAAAAAATGTGGTGTAAAAAAAGGTCTAATTTTAAAAAATGGTTTATTATTAAAAGTAGCACCAGGGGAACCTAAGGTGCTTGGCTCTATCCCATCAGGACGTCTTATGCTAGATGGAAAGAAAATCATACCTATAAATGAAGAAGCAATTAAAAACAGAAAAAAAATGCTTTATAATGGAACTATATTGATTTCATTAGTAATAAATAAAAATAATAAAATTATTTCAAAACCATTAATATCAAGTAAAGGATTTTTTAATGATGAAAATATTAAAATTTTCGAAAAAAGTTTAATTAGTAATATTAATAATTTTATGAAGGAATTAAAAAATACTAAATTTATAGATACATTACTAAAAGATAAAATTACATCTTTTTCACAAAGATTTTTTAGAAAAGCTTTAGATATGAAGCCTATAATACTAATACATATAATAAAATGTTAAATATATAATCTATGTTAAAAAAATTAAATCATATTGCGATAGTTGTACCAGATATAAAAAAAGCAAAAAAAATATATCAAAATAAATTTAACGCTGTTGTCTCTGATCCTAAAAGTTATCCAGAACACGGGGTAACAGTTGTTTTTGTCAAATTAGAAAATACTAAAATTGAATTAATGGAGCCTTTAGGAGAAAATTCACCAATAAAAAAATTTTTAGAAAAAAATCCTAATGGTGGAATGCATCACATATGTTTAGAAGTTTCAGATATCAATAAATCATTAAAAGATTTAAATAATAAAGGGGTAACAATTTTAGGAAAAGGCAAGCCAATAAAAGGCTCACATAATAAACCAATTTTGTTTTTACACCCAAAAGAGTTTTGTGGAACATTAATTGAATTAGAAGAAGAATAGTAGTGATCGAATTTCTAAAAGGTTTTTTAATATATGTGATAATATGGTGGATAGTTGTGTTTACAATATTACCTATAGGTGTAAGAAAACCGGATAAAGTAGAAAAAGGACATGCTGATGGCGCTCCTCAACATCCGCAAATTTTAAAAAAATTCATAATAACGTCATTAATTGCTTTTTTTTTATGGTCGATAGTATTCTATTTAATTAAGAACCAAGTTTTTACTTTTAATTATAATTATTAAAGAAATGAAATTATCTGAATATTTTTTTAAATCACGCAAAGAGACATCATCTGATGCAAAATTAATTTCACACAAATTAATGATTAAATCATCAATGATTAAACAGATAACTTCTGGAATATACACTTGGCTACCACTTGGCTTAAAAGTTTTACAGAAAATAACAAATATAGTAAGAAGTGTTCATAATCAATATGGATGCCAGGAATTGTTAATGCCAACTATACAGCCATCAAATATATGGAAAAAAAGCGAGAGATATGATGACTATGGCCCTGAAATGCTGAAATTTCACGATAGAAATAAAAAAGAATTATTATATGGGCCAACTAATGAGGAATTAATAACTGAAGTTTTTAAGGAATATATCAATAGTTATAAAGATCTACCAAAAAATTTATATCAGATACAGTGGAAATTTAGAGATGAAATACGGCCACGTTTTGGAGTAATGAGATGTAGGGAATTTTTAATGAAGGATAATTATTCATTTGATATAACAAAAAACGATGCTGAAAACTCATATAACAATATGTTTAAATGTTATTTAGAAATTTTTGATAAAATAGGTTTAAAAGTTATCCCAGTAATGGCGGATCCTGGAGCTATCGGCGGTGATTTAAGTCACGAGTTCCACTTAATAAGTGAATCTGGTGACACTAATATACTATATGAGAAAAAAATAGGTGAAATTAATAACTTAGATTATAGTAATTCATTTAAATTATTAAGAGATTTGTATTCTGTAACTGAGGATGTGTATAATAAAAAGAAAGAAATAGATTTAAATAAATTAATTAAAACTAAAGGAATTGAAGTAGGTCATATTTTTTATTTTGGAACTAAATATTCTGAGAAATTAGGAGCCTCAGTTTTGGATAGTAAAGGAAAAAAAATTAATGTAGAAATGGGTTCATATGGTATAGGAATATCAAGATTAGTTGCTGCAATTATAGAATCTTCAAATGATGAAAAAGGCATTATTTGGCCAAAAAGTATTTCACCTTTTAATGTTGGTTTAATAAATTTAAACAATAAAAGTAAAGAATTAATAAAAATTTCTGATGAACTTTATAGTTATCTTACAAACAATAATATAGACGTTTTATATGATGATACAATTGACAGACCTGGTGAAAAATTTGCAAATATGGATTTAATAGGCATTCCTTCACAAATAATAATAGGAGAAAAATCTTTTAATGAAAATTGTGTTGAAATAAAAGATAGAAAAACAAGCAACTTAACACAAGTCAAAATAGATGCTTTTGATAAAATTATAAAGAATATTTAGTTTATGGTTAAAAATTTTCCATCACTCTTCATTGCACTTAGATATTTAAAACCAAGCAAAAAAAATTCTATGGTTTCAATTATTTCAATATTTTCTTTTCTTGGGATAGTTTTGGGTGTTGGGACACTTATAATAGTTATGTCAGTAATGAATGGTTTTAAAATAGAGTTGTTAGATAAAATTATAGGTATAAATGGCCATTTAAATGTTCATTTTCACGAAAATAAATCCAATGAAAATAAGTTTGAAATTTTTTTAAATTCTAATAAAGATGTAAAAGATTTCAGGAAAATTATTGATGGGCAAGGTCTTTTAACATCAAAAAAACAATCAACAGGAATAATTATAAAAGGGATTAGTAAAAATGATCTTTTAGATTTAAAAAAAGATAAAAAGAAAATTGAAATTAGCAAAAAATTTAATTTTGAAAATGATTTTGTAATAATTGGAATAAAATTAATGGAAAGACTAAATCTTCAAATTGGCGATAAATTTAAATTAATAATTCCAAAGACCTCCACAACGGCTTTTGGAAATATCCCAAAAGTAAAAACTTTTAGAATTGGAGGATATTTCAATTCTGGAATGTATACTTACGATAATAATTTAGTCTTTGTAAATTTCATTAACGCAAATAAATTATTTTTAACCAATGAGAACAAATCATATTTTCAATTGGAATTTCACGATATTGATTCTATAGATAATTTTAAAAATAAATTAAGTAAAACCAACTTATCTAATTATCAATTATATGATTGGAGATATTCAAACCAGGCTTTTTTTAATGCCATACAAACAGAAAAAAATGTGATGTTTCTAATTTTAAGCCTAATTATTTTAGTTGCAGCATTTAACATTATTTCTAGTTTGATAATGCTAGTTAAAAATAAACAAATAGATATAGCGGTTTTAAGAACAATGGGCGCAAGCCAAAATACAATAATGAAAATATTTTTTTTAAATGGGGCAACTATTGGTTTTTTTGGAACTTTAATAGGATCATTTCTTGGAATATGTTTTGTTTTAAATATTAATACTCTTAAAAATTTTCTAGAAAATTTTACAAATACAGAACTTTTTTCTTCTGAAATATACTTTTTATCTAATTTACCTGCAAAAATTAATATTACAGAAGTTTCATATGTAATTATAACCAGTCTTCTAATATCTTTTACAGCAAGCTTTTTACCAGCTTGGAGAGCATCAAAAAGCAATCCAATTGATTTAATAAGAAAAGAATAAAAAAAATGGCAACAATTTTAAAATTAAAAAATATAACAAAGGAATTTGTTGAACCAAGAAAGAATATTGTTGCATTAAATAGTGTAAATTTTAATTTATCTAATGCTCAATGTGTTTGTTTATTAGGCCCATCTGGATCAGGAAAATCTAGCTTGTTACAAATTGCCGGTTTACTTGATAATCCTACTAAGGGAGAAATTTTTATAAATAAGAAGAAGTGTGACCATTTATCAGAGGAAAATAAAAATTTAATAAGAAAAAAATATATTGGTTTTGTATATCAAAATTTTTATTTACTAGATAGCTTCTCAGCTTTAGAAAATGTTATTATACCGCAATTGATTAATGGTTCAGATTTTAGCTCTGCAAAAGAAAGAGCAAAAGAACTTTTATCAAATATGGGTCTTTCTAAAAGATTGCATAATAAACCAAGAGAGCTTTCTGGCGGAGAAAAACAAAGAGTATCTATTTTACGCGCTATTGCAAATCGACCAAAAATTATTTTAGCAGATGAACCTACAGGAAATTTAGATAAAAAAAACACATCGAACGTTATTAGTATAATTAAGGATTTAGTTAAACAATATAAAATATCTTTTGTAATAGCTACTCATAACTTATCAATAACAAAAAAGTTTGATAAAATAATAAAATTATCAGAGGGAAAAATTATTTAGATATGAAAACATTTGTGCATTTGAGACAGTACTCCAATTATTCATTACTAGAGAGTTCATTTAGAATTAATGAAATAATCGATACATGTAAAAAAAATAGTATGCCTGCAGTTGCATTAACAGACAAACAAAATTTATTCGGAGCTTTTGAATTTTCATTAAAAGCTCAAAAAACTGGTATTCAGCCAATTTTGGGAATTGATTTAGAATTAGGTAAAATAGAACATTTAGAAACAACATCGAATATTTTATTATTAATAAAAAATTATGAAGGTTACAAAAATGTAATTAACTTAATGACAAAATATTTTAGTAATGAAGAAGAGAATTTGATAAATTTTAACGAACTTGAAAAAAATAAAGAGGGAATTATTTGTTTATAAGGAGGTATAAATGGTCAAATTGGAAAATCTATACTTACAAAAAATTATACTATTACAGAAAAAATACTTTTAAATTTAAATTCTATATATAAAGACAATTTTTTTATTGAACTAAATAGATCTGGTTTTGATGATGAAAAAAGAACTGAAAATTTCTTTTTATCTACAGCTAATAGATTTAATATACCTATTGTTGCTACAAATAATAATTATTTCTCTAACACTAGTATGCACGAAGCTACAGACGCATTATGGTGTATAAAAAATATTGATAAATTATCAAATCCTGAAAGAAAATTAATTTCAAAAGAATGCTATTTTAAATCATCTTCTGAAATGATTAAAAATTTCCAAGATATTCCTGAATCTATTGCAAATACCTTATTAATTGCAAAAAAATGTTTGTTTATGCTTGAATCATCTAAGCCAAAATTACCAAAATTTCTTAATTCTATAGATGATGAAGAAAATGAGCTTTCTAATTTATCTTATCAAGGATTAAATAAAAAAATATTAGAAAGAAATAAGTACGGCAAAAAAATTGATCAAAAAAAATATGAAGAAAGATTAAATTACGAAATAAATATTATAAAAAAAACTGGATATTCAGGATATTTTTTAATCGTTTCAGATTTTATTTCATGGGCAAAAGAAAAAAAAATTCCTGTCGGGCCAGGAAGAGGTTCAGGTGCAGGATCTTTAGTTGCATGGACATTAGGAATTACAGATCTTGATCCTATAAAGTACGATTTGCTTTTTGAAAGATTTTTAAATCCAGACAGAGTAACACTTCCAGATTTCGATATTGATTTTTGCCAAGAAAAAAGGGACGAGGTTTTAAAATATGTAGTAAAAAAGTATGGAAAAAAAAAAGTATCACAAATTATTACATTTGGTTCATTGCAATCTCGAAATGTTGTAAGAGATGTTGGAAGAGTTCTTCAACTCCCATATAGTCAAGTAGATAATATTGCTAAAATGATCCCATATAATCCTGCTAACCCGATATCTTTAAATGATGCTATAAATAATGAAGCCAAAATTCTTAATTTAAAAAAAAACGATGACTCTATATCAAAACTTTTAGACATTAGTCTTGAATTAGAAGGATTATATCGACATGCATCTACACACGCAGCAGGCATAGTTATTGGAGATCAAAATTTAGATGAAAAAATACCTTTTTATAAAGATGACCCAAAAACCGGCCTACCTGTCACCCAATTTTCAATGAAATTTATTGAAATGGCTGGTTTAATAAAATTTGATTTTTTAGGTTTGAAAACATTAACAATCATTAATAAAGCATGTGAACTTATAAATAATAAAAAAAAAATTATCAATATTAATTCAATTTCTTTAAAAGATTCCAAAACATTCGATCTTTTAAAAAAGGGAAAAACTATCGGGTGTTTTCAACTTGAAAGCAAAGGAGTTAGAGAATATTTAAAAAAATTATCACCAGATAGATTTGAAGATATTATAGCAATGATTTCATTGTATAGGCCAGGACCTATGGAATATATAGAAAACTATATTAATAGAAAACATGGTCATGAAGATATAATATATTTGCATCCAAAATTAGAATCTGTTCTTTCAGAAACTTATGGAATAACTATTTATCAAGAACAAGTAATGAAGATAGCTCAAGTAATCGCAGGTTTTTCTTTATCTCAGGCTGATACTTTAAGATGGGCAATAGGTAAAAGAAAAAAAACTTTAATGTCTTCTTTAAAAAAAGATTTTATTAATGGGTGTATAAAAAATAATGTAAAAGAATATCAGGCGGAATCTATATTTAAACAAGTCGAAACCTTTGCTGGTTATGGATTTAATAAATCTCATGCTGCTGGATATGCGCTGATTGCTTATCAAACTGCTTTTCTTAAAGCTAATTATCCAGTTCAATTTATGACCGCATCTATAAATTATGAATTAAATAATACTGATAAAATAAATCGTTATTTAGATGACAGTAAAAGCATGGATATTAAAATATTAAAACCGAATATAAACTACTCCAGTACTCTTTTTACCATAGAATTAGATGATCAAAAAAAACAAGCAATTCGGTATGGTTTATCAGCACTTAAAAATGTTGGGACAACTAGCACATCAAATATTGTTAATGAAAGAAAAAAAAATGGTAATTATAAAAACATTGACGATTTTTGTAATAGGCTTAATGATGAAAATATTAATATAAGACAATTAGAATTTTTAATTAAATCAGGTTCTTTTGATGATTTAGACAAAAATAGAGCAAAACTTTTTAATAATATAAATAAAATAGTTCAAATAATTAGAGATAATGGAAAAAATGCTGATCAAAACAATTTATTCAAAAATGATTTAAATTCTCAAAATGTTATTAATTTAAATCTTATTGATAAAGAATGGAGTAAATCAACCAAACTAAACTTTGAATATGAGTCACTAGGATTTTATTTATCACAACACCCACTTAAAGATTTTAATTTCTTTCTTAAAAAAAATAATTTCATGAAATATATCGATATAGATAGATTAATGATTAAAGCAAAAAATGAAGAAAAAAAATTTTTAAAAATTACCGCTTTACCTATTGATATGAAAGAAAGAACTTCAAAAAAAGGAAATAAATATGCATATATCCAATTCTCAGATACAACTGGAAATTTTGAAGCTATAATTTTTTCCGATTTATTAAAAACATCAGTAGAACTAATACAAAATCACGAATTATTATTATTAACTTTAGAAGCTTACAAAAAAGATAATAATGTAAGTTTAAGAGTACAAGAAATACAAACTTTGAGACAATTTATTAATGAAAGTAACAAGAAAATAAAAATTTTAGCAAATGAAAATATTAATATAAATAAATTAAAAGATTATTTAAACAAATATAAAGATAATTACGGCCCTGAAATAAATTTATTGGTAGATATTAATAAAAAATTAGTAAATATCTCTATTCCTGGAAATTTTGATTTCTTTAACATTATAAATAATAAAACGGAAGATATTAAATTTTTAAATTAATTTTCTTGTAATTACTCATTTTTATTATAAAACAATCAATTAATTAATTTTTATGAATATAAATATTAAACTCAAAGATCTTATTGAAGCAGGTATGCACTTAGGACACAAAACTAATAAGTGGAATCCAAGTATGAATAAATATATATATGGATCTCAAGATAATATTCATATTATAGATTTAAGAAAAACTTTCACTTTGTTAAACAATGCTTTATCTTTTATTGAAAATACTATAAAGAATAAAGGTTTAATACTCTTTATTGGTACCAAATCACAAGCAAGCGACATTGTAAAAAAATACGCGATAGAATGTAGCCAATTTTATGTTAATAAAAGATGGCTTGGAGGAATGTTAACTAATTGGAATACAATTTCAAATTCTTTAAATTCATTGAACTCTCTTAATAAAAAAATATCAAATGAAAACCTCCGACTTAAGAAGAAGGAAATTTTACAAATGAATAGACAAATTGAAAAGATTGAAAAATATTTAGGCGGCTTAAAAGACATGGGAAGTCTGCCACACGCAATATTTGTTGTGGATGTTAATAAAGACGCTATAGCTGTATCAGAAGCAAATAAATTAAAAATTCCAGTAATAGGTATTCTAGATACTAACTCATCTCCAATTGGAATAAATTATCCAATTCCGGGGAACGATGATTCTAGAAAATCAATTGATTTAATTTGTTCTTTAATATCCAAAACAGTTTTAAAAAATAAAAAGAAAATAGATTTTAAAGAAGATAAAGAAAGTGTAGAAAAAAAGAATTTAATTACAAAAATACCAAAAAAGGAAGAAGTCAAAAAAGAATTAAAAAAAAAGAAAAAAAAAAATAAATGAGTAAAATTTCTACAAGTGATATCAAAAAATTAAGAGATCTCACTGGAGCAGGTTATCTGGATTGTAAAACAGCTTTAGTAGAATCAGACACAGATATTGATAAAGCTATAGAATTTTTAAGAAAAAAAGGAATATCTACAGCGGAAAAAAAAGGTGAAAGAACAGCTAGTGAAGGATTGGTAGCAATTTCTAAAAATAAATTAAATAAAGAAGCAGGAATAATTGAAATAAATTCTGAAACTGATTTTGTTGCTAGAAATAATGATTTTCAATCTTTTGTAACAAATATTTCAAAAATTAATTTAGAACAAAAGGGTGACTTAGATAAGGTGACTAAATCTCAGTATGTTGACACAAAGGATAATGTTTCCGAGGCACTAACAAATTTAATTTCAAAAATTGGTGAAAATCTAACAATTAGAAGAAGCGAATACATTCATAGTGAAGACGGTTTCGTTGGCACATATGTACATAATATTGAAAAAGATAATATGGGAAAAATAGGCGTTTTGATGTCTGTTAAAACAAACATTGATTATTCTAAAATTAATGATTTTTTAAAAAAAATATCTATGCATGTAGCAGCAACCAACCCAATCTCTATTACTTCGACTGATATAGATCAGAATATAATAAATAAAGAAAAAGAATTTCAGCTTGAAGAAATAAAAAAAACAGGAAAAGATGAGATTATTCAAAAAAAAATGCTTGAAGGAAAAATGAATAAATATTTTAACGAAGTAGTTTTATTGGAACAAAATTATGTTGTTGATGATAGTATAAAAATAAAACAATTTATTCAGAATACCGCTAAAGAACTTAATGGTTCTATAGAAATAAAAAAATTTGTTCGATTTAAAGTTGGTGAAGGAATATAAATAAAATTCAATAATATTTAAGATCTTATGATTAGTAAAATCAAATATAAAAGAGTTTTACTAAAATTGTCTGGCGAAGCATTACTAGGGACTAATCTGCATGGAATTGATGAAAAAGTTGTTACTTTTTTAGCTAATGAAATAAAAAAAGTATATAAAAAAAATATCCAAATAAGTTTGGTTATTGGCGGTGGAAATATTTTTCGAGGAACAGATGCAATATCTGTAGGTATTGAAAGAACTACTGCTGATTATATGGGTATGTTAGGAACATTAATTAACGCACTTGCTATACAAAATGCACTAGAAAAAAACTCGATACCAACTAGAGTTTTATCTTCAATACCTGTTCCTGCTGTCTGTGAATCATATATTAGAAGAAAAGCAATAAATCATTTAGAAAAAAATAAAGTTGTTATATTTGCTGCAGGAACTGGCAATCCTTATTTTACTACTGATACAGCAGCAGCATTAAGAGCTTCTGAAATATCAGCAAATGTTATTTTAAAAGCAACTAATGTAGATGGAGTCTATACATCCGATCCAAAAAAAAATAAAAAAGCTCAAAGATTTAAAACTATTAAATATTCTGATATTCTTGCGAAAAATCTAAAGATAATGGATGGATCTGCTATAGCATTAGCTAGAGATAATAATATTCCAATAATAGTTTTTCCAATTAATAAGAAAAATGCCTTTTTAAATGCTATATTCAATAGAGGAAAATATACAATAATAAAGTAGTTAACATGCCAATATCTATTGATGAATATAAAAATAAAATGGAAAATACTTTAAAAATTTTTCATGATGAATTAAACAGACTAAGAACTGGTAGAGCTACACCATCACTTTTAGAGCCATTATTTGTAGATGCATATAACTCAAAAATGAAAATATCTGAATTAGCTACAGTTAATGCGCCAGAACCTAAATTATTAACAGTTCAAGTTTGGGATAAATCAATGGTTCAGAATATTGAAAAGTCTATACGAGATTCGGAATTAGGTTTAAATCCAAGCACAGATGGTCAAATAATAAGAGTCCCATTACCAGATTTAACCGAAGATAGAAGATTAGAATTAACTAAAGTCGCATCTAAATTTTCTGAAGATGCAAAAATTTCTATTAGGAATATTAGAAGGGATGCTATGGATAAAATTAAAGAAGAGGAAAAAAATAATTTAATTTCGGAAGATGAGCAAAAGTCGCTTTCAGATGATATTCAAAAAATTACAGACGAAAAAATAAAAGATATAGAGGATGTTTTCGAAGATAAAAAAAAAGAAATAATGCAAATTTAATGTCGAAACTAAAATTAATCACACCACAACATGTTGCAATTATTATGGATGGTAATAATAGATGGACAAAGAAACATAAATTAAAAGGTTTTGTAGGTCATGAAAAAGGTATAGATTCAATTCAAAATGCTGTTGACACAGCTAAATTATTTAATATTAAATATTTAACTCTTTTTAGTTTTTCATCTGAAAATTGGTCAAGGCCAAAAAAAGAAGTTAATTTTCTTATGAAACTATTACGAAAATATTTATCTGAAAAAATAAACAAATTAATTAAAGATAATATTTCTATTAAAATGATAGGTGACAAAAAAAAATTGCCCAAGGATATTGTTAAAAAAATTGATGAATATGAAAAAATGACTTCTAAAAACAAAGGCCTAAATTTAATTTTCGCTTTAAATTATGGAAGTAGAAATGAAATTTTACATTCATTAAAAATGATAATTAACAAATTTAAAAAAAAAAAATTTTTAATTAATGAAGAAATAATTTCATCAAATTTATTTACAAGCAAAATTCCTGATCCAGATTTACTTATTAGAACAAGTGGAGAAAAAAGATTAAGTAACTTTTTATTATGGCAATTAGCATATACTGAGTTAGTTTTTTTAGATGTTTTATGGCCTGATTTTAAAAAAAAACATTTTGTCGCAGCGTTAAATCAATATTCTAAAAGGCTAAGAAGATATGGGTCCAGATAATTTTATAAAAATTGAAGATAATACGTTAAAGAGACTATTTTCAGCATTATTTTTAATTCCTGTTTATGTATTATCCATTATATCTAACAGCTACATATCAGTTTTTATTATTCTTTTAACAGCATTAATTTTATCTTTTGAATGGTTTGGAATAACTCAAAATAATACATATAAAGAAAAAAAGAATTTAATTTTGTTCTATTTAATTATTTTTCTTAATATTATTCTTTCAATTTTTACAAATTTCTTTTTTTCTATATATCTAACAATTATTTTTTCTACATTAATATTTCTAAGTTTTTCTTTAAAAAAAAATAATTTTAAAAATTTAACTTGGCTATTTTATGGTTTTATTTATATATCCGTACCTTTAATAATTTTTTTTAAAATTAAAGAAAATGTATATGGAATACAAATTCTTTTATGGCTATTCCTTATAATTTGCTCGACAGATATTTTTTCTTACATAATTGGCAATATAATTAAGGGGCCAAAAATTTTTCCTAATTTAAGCCCGTATAAAACTTATTCCGGAACTATATTTGGATTAATTATAGGATCTTTCTTAGGTGTAATCTTTTCATTTATTTATTTGAATGCAGATATTAAATATTTAATTTTTTTTTCAATATTAATTTCATTATCAGGATTATTAGGAGACTTGTTTATATCAAAAATTAAAAGAAATTTTAAAATTAAAGATTCAAGTAAAATAATACCAGGCCATGGAGGGTTTTTAGATAGATATGACTCTATTAGTTTTGGCTTAATTGCATTATTTTTTATACAATATTTTCTTTAATATTATTTAATAATATGCCTTTAAAAACGATTTCAATTCTTGGATCTACAGGCTCTATTGGATCAAATACAGTTGATATAATAAATAAAAATAGAACTAAATTTTCAACATACTCATTATCATCAAAAAATAATGTAAGTTTATTATCTAAACAATCTATTTTATTAAAACCAAAGATTGTGGCTATACAAAATAAAGAAAAATACAAAGATTTAAAAAATAATTTATTTGGTAAAAAAATAAAAGTTGTTGCTGGAGATGATGGAATAAGTGAATGTACTAACAAAAAAGTTGATATTGTAGTTGCATCAATAGTTGGTATAGCTGGATTAAAGCCTACTTTAAATTCTATAAAAAATTGTTCTAAATTATGTTTAGCAAATAAGGAATGCTTGGTTTCCGCTGGAAGTTTTTTTATGAAACAAATATCTAAATCTAAATGTAAACTTTTACCTTTAGATTCTGAACATAATGCCATTTTTCAATTAAATGATTTTAATAAACCAAATAATGTAGAATCTATCACACTTACTGCTTCTGGTGGACCATTTAGAAGATATAATTTACAAAAATTAAGAAAAGTAACTTTAAAAGATGCTTTAAAGCATCCTAATTGGAAAATGGGAAACAAAATTACAATAGACTCAGCGACACTTATGAATAAAGCTTTTGAAATAATTGAAGCTTATTATTTATTTAATTTACAAATAAACCAAATAAAAGTTGTGGTTCATCCTGAATCAATTATTCATAGCATGGTTAATTTTTCTGATGGATCTACATCGGCACTTTTAAGCGATCATGATATGAGAATACCCATTTTTTATGCGTTAAATTGGCCTTCAAGAGAATATTATAAAATAAAAAGAATAGATTTATTAAAAATAAAAAAATTTACATTTGAAAAACCCAATATTCATTCGATTCAATCTATAAATCTTGCATATTATGTATTAAAAAAAGGAGGATCTTTTCCTTTAATATTTAATACTTCAAATGAGGTAGCTGTAAATTTTTTCTTAGAAAAAAAAATTCATTTTTTAGATATTATTAATATTGTAAAAAAAATGTTGTCTATCTCAAAAAATTATAAAATTAATACAATAAATGATATCTACAATATTGATAAAGAAGTTAGAATTTTAACAAATGAATATATAAATAAAAAATGGAAATTTTAAGTAATTTTATATTTTATTTTTCATCCTTCTTAATTGTTTTGTCAATTATTGTCTTTGTTCATGAATTTGGGCATTATTATATTGCAATACTAAACAAAGTTAAAGTTGAGACCTTTTCTATTGGTTTTGGTAAAGAAATCTTTGGATGGAATGATAAAAGAGGAACACGTTGGAAAATAAGCTTATTACCCTTTGGTGGTTATGTAAAGATGTTTGGGGAAGATGAAAAAAATGATATTCCTCCTAAATTAAAAAAATATGCATTTAGTAAAAAAAAAATATATCAGAAATTTTTAATTGTTTTAGCTGGCCCTTTAGCAAATTTTATTTTTGGAATTATAGGTTTTGCTCTAATTTACACATTTATTGGGAAAACATTTATTCCTCCCATTATTAATGAAATAGAAAATAATAGCCCAGCTCATATCTCAGGTTTAATTAAAGATGACAAAATAGTTAGAATTGATAACAGAAAAATAAAAAATTTCAACGATATAGGCACATCAATAAATTTGTACAGAAATGATACCTATAATTTTGAAATTTTAAGAGATAAAAAAACAATTAATACAAATATCAAGCCAGTTATTATTATAGGAAATTTTTATGGTCAAGACAGAGAAGTTGCAAAGATTGGTATTAGTTCTTATGAACCTATAATAAAGAAACACCCGTTTTATGAGTCTTTATATTTAGGCACTCAAGTAACTTATGAAATATGCGCATTAACAATGGGAGCTCTTTATCAAATGATAATTGGCAAAGGTAATGTTGACGATTTGGGAGGGCCTGTTAAAATCGCTCATTTTTCCGGAAAAATGTTAGAACAAGGGTTTATGTCTTTTATAAATCTTATAATATTATTATCAATAAGCATTGGTTTAATTAATTTATTTCCTATACCAATGTTAGATGGTGGACATTTAGTTTTATATATTGTTGAAATTGTAATTGGCAAACCTATTAATAAAAATGTTCAAGAGAAAATTTACAAAATTGGGTTTGCCATTATTATTTCATTGGCTGTATTTTTGACTTATAATGATATTATAAATTTATTTAAGTTTTAACATAACTAAAAAAATGAATCCAAAATTTAGAATACTTTTATTTATAACTTTATTTTTTATTTTTTTTAATTACAGCCCATCTTTTGCAGCATCAGAAAAAAATATAAAAATCAATAACATAATTGTTAAAGACAATCAAAGAATTGATACAGAAACAGTAATATCCTATTTAGGTATAAATACTGGCGATAAAGTTAATTATAAAATTTTGAATAGAAAATTAAAAAAAATGTACAGCTTAGGTTTATTTTCAGATATTAAATTTAGGGTCTCAAATAATAATTTAATAGTTATTATAAAAGAAAATCCGATGATCAATAATGTCAATTTTATTGGAAATAAAAAAATAAAAGAAGATGTAATAAGAAAGGAAATTAAACTAAAGTCTAGAAATGTTTATCAAAAAAAAGAATTACAAGATGCGTTAAGTATTATTCGTGACTTATATAAGAGATCTGGATATTTTTCAGCAAAAATAAAACCAAATATTTCAACTTTAACTCAAAATAGAATAGATATAACAATTAAAATAAATGAAGGAAACAAAACAAAAATTAAAGGTATAAAGTTTATTGGAAATAAAATTTTCTCAGATAAAAGACTTAAAGGCGTAGTTTCAACAAAAGAATCTAAAGTTTGGAGAATATTATCAGCTGGTGATATTTACGATCCTGATAGAATAAATTATGATAAAGATTTATTAAGAAGATACTATTTACAAGAAGGATATGCTGATTTTAAAATAATTTCCGCAGTTGCTGAATTAACTAAAGATAAAACAGGTTTTTTTATTACTTACAGTGTTAACGAAGGTGAAAAATACAAATTTGGTAAAGTAAAGATTGATAATAAAAATTTTAATGAAATAGAAAATGAAGATGTAAAAAAATTAGCAAAAGATATAGAAGGAAAAAGTTATAATATTAATAAATTAGATGAAGTTATTAAAAGCATCAAAGCATATGGTGGTGATAAAGGTTTTGCTTTTCTTGTAGTAAGGCCAAATTTAAATCGAAATAAAGAAAAAAAGCTAATAGATGTTACTATATTAATAGATAAATCTCAGAAAATTTATGTAAAAAGGATAGATATTAAAGGTAATACAAGAACTGAGGATAGAGTTATAAGAAGAGAAATGCGATTTAGTGAAGGTGATGCTTTTAGTAATGAAAAAATGCAAAGGTCTGAACAAAGGATTAAAAATTTAGGTTTCTTTGAAAATGTTGAATCTAATAATAAGCAAACAAAAGAGAAGGATCGAACTGACATTATATTAAAAGTAAAAGAAAAACCAACAGGACAATTTAATGTTGGTGGAGGTTTTTCAAGTACTAACGGAGCACTAGCTAATGTTGGAATAGCTGAGAAAAATTTTTTAGGAAAAGGTCAGGATTTAAGACTAAAACTAACCGTCGCTGAAAAAGCAACTCAGTTAGATTTTGGATATACGGAGCCTTATTTTTTAGATAAAGATATAATTTTAGGATTAGATATTTTTAAAGTTAAAACAACATATGCAGATGAAAGCTCATATGATAATGACACGATAGGTGCTGGATTTAGATTAGGTTATATGGTCACTGATAAATCTAGACATGTTTGGAATTATTCCTTTAAAAATGAAGAAATTGAAGGTGTTAAAGCTGGTGCGTCTGAATTTATTGATAATCAAAAAGGCACTTATTCAACTTCGTCTGTATCTCATAATTTATCTTATGTTGGTGTAGATGATAGATTTAATCCTACAAAAGGAACAAGATGGAGTTTTTCAAATCAATTAGCTGGGTTAGGTGGCAATATTAGTTTCCTTAAGACTGATATCAAACACAGTATGTATTATTCACCTATTGAAGACTACGTTGTATCCTTGCGTTTAAAAGGAGGTTATATTTTTGGCTATAATGATGATAAAGTAAAACTTAAAGATAGATACTTTTTAGGAGCTGATTCCTTCCCAGGTTTTGAAGTTTCAGGAATTGGACCAAGAGATACAACTTCTAAAAATAAAGATGCTTTAGGTGGTAATCTTATGTACACAGCTCAAACAGAGTTAAAATTTCCGATTCCTGGTGTTGCTCCGCAATTAGGTGTAAATGGAGTTTTGTTTGGTATTGCAGGTGCGGTTACAGAAATTGATGAAAATGGTGGAGAAAAAATAAAAGATGATTCTAGCCCTAGAATTTCTGCTGGTTTTGGTATACAATGGAAATCTCCTTTTGGACCGGTGAGGTTTGATTTTGCTCATGCGGTTATGAAAGAAGATTATGATAGAACACAATTTTTTAAATTTAGTTTTGGAGCAACTTTTTAACTATGAAATACATTAAATATATATTAACCCTTCTACTTTTTATATTTTATTTAGGACCTGTTTACGCACAATCTAAAATTGCTACTTTGGATGTCTTTAAATTGTTAAAAGATTCAAAGGCTGCAGTTAGTATAACTGAACAATTAAATACTGTTGCAAAAAAATATGATGAAGAAAGTCAAAAAAAGCAAAAAACTATTCAAACACAAGAAGAGGAATTATTAAGACAAAAATCCACACTGACTCCCGAAGCTTTTTCTGATAGAAAAAATACTTTTGAAAAAAAGGTTATAGAATTTAATAAAGAAAACCAATCAAAACGTAAATCTATTCAAGATGCGAGAAAAGAAGCTATTGGTAAAATTGAGGATGAAGTCGAGGTAATTTTAAAGAAAATTATTGAAGAAGAAAAAATTACTGCTGTTATAAAAAAAACAGCTATTGTTTTATCAGAAGATTCACTTGATATCACCCAAAAAGTTATAGACCAATTAAATAACAAATTGAGTACAGTTAAAGTTAATGTAAAGCCTTAATTTTATTTATGGCAGATTCGAGATTTTTCCCAAGAAGTAAAAAACTTACTTTGGAAGATATTTCAAAGTTAACAAAAATAACCTTACCTAAATCTGTAAACAAGAACAAAATTTTCTCAGATATCTCGCCTTTAAATGATGCCACGCAAGATAATATAAGTTTTTTAGATAATAAGAATTATATTGACCAGTTTAAAAAATCAAGAGCAGGAGCATGTTTCTTTAAAAAAGATTTTCAGAAAATTGCTCCAAAAAATATGATTCCTCTTATCAGCACAAATCCTTATCATTCATTTGCAATTATTGCTAATGCTTTTTATCCGATCAAAGATATTGATCCTGGCATACATCCTAAATCATACATTGATAGTAGTGCTAAATGCGATAAATCGGTTCAAGTATCTCCAGGAGCTGTAATTTATAATGATGTAATCATAGGATCAAACTCTTTAATTGGATCTAATACTGTTATTTTACCAGGAGTACAAATCGGATCTAATACAATAATCGGACCAAATTGCACGATAGCTTATTCAATTATTGGATCAAATGTCAAAATCCATTTTGGTGTTAAAATCGGACAAGATGGTTTTGGTTTTGCACAAAATGATAATATAAATTTTAAAATGCCTCAACTTGGGAGAGTTCTTATAAAAGATAATGTAGAAATTGGATCTAATTGTTGTATAGATCGTGGGACTGGGCCAGATACTATAATCGGAGAAGGAACAAAGCTAGATAATTTAGTTCAAATAGGACATAATGCTGTTTTAGGTAAAAATTGTATCATGGTTGCCCAATCAGGTGTGTCCGGAAGCACAACTATTGGAAACAATGTAATTATTGGTGGAAAAGTCGGTATAGCAGGACATTTAAAAATAGGTAATAATGTAAAAATTGCAGCAAAATCAGGAGTAATGAAGAATATAAAAGATGGTGAAATAATAGCTGGTACTCCATCTGTAACTATTAATGATTGGCATAGACAAACAATTATTTTAAAAAAATTAATAAAAAAAAAAAATAAATGAACAAAAAAGAAATATCTTTAAATGAAATAAAAAAATTAATCCCACATCGTAAACCAATGCTTTTAATTGATAAGGTAAAAGTGATTAAACCTTTTGAATCTGCAATAGGTATAAAAAAAACAAAAAAAAAAGATATTTATTTTAAAGGCCATTTTCCAAAAAGACCTATAATGCCAGGAGTATTTATAATAGAAGCGTTAGCTCAAACAGCATCTGTTTTAGTTATGCATTCTTTAAAAATAACAGCTGAAAATAAATTGGTTTATTTTATGAGCTTAGAAAATGCCAAATTTAGAAAACCTGTTTTTCCAAATTCAAAAATTTTTTTAAATGTAAAAAAGAAACAGCATAGAGGCGTTGTTTGGAAATTTTCTGGTGAAGCTGTTGTAAACAAGATTAGAGTTGCTGAAGCAGTTTATTCTGCAATGATTGTAAAGTAGCAATTTGTAACAATCAGTTAATTGATTTTTTGTTATCCTGTATCTATTTTTCAAATCAATGAAAAATTCTATCCATAAATCAGCTATCATAGATAAAAAGACTAAGTTAGGAAAAAGTATTAAGATTGGTCCATATTCTATAATTGGAGCTAATGTTCAAATTAAAAACCATGTTAAGATTCATTCACATGTTAATATACAGGGCCATACTGTTATAGAAGAAGGAACTGAAATTTTTTCTTTTGCTTCTATTGGAACAATTCCACAGGATTTAAAGTACCATGGAGAAAAATCAAAGTTGATAATTGGAAAGAAAAATAAAATTCGTGAACATGTTACAATAAACCCAGGTACTAAAGGGGGAGGGATGGTAACAAAAATTGGTAACAACTGTCTCTTTATGGTTGGATCTCATGTAGCACATGACTGTATTTTAGGAAATAATGTTATTATGGCAAATAACGCAACACTTGCTGGACATGTAAAAATTGATGACTTTGCAATAATTGGAGGCTTATCTGCAGTCCATCAATTTGTTAGGATAGGTAAACACGCAATGGTTGGGGGTATGTCAGGTGTTGAAAATGATGTTATTCCATACGGTTCAGTTGTTGGTAATAGAGCATATTTATCCGGCTTAAATATTGTTGGATTAAAACGAAGAGGTTTCAATAGAAAACAAATACATGATTTAAGAACTGCTTTTAGACTTATATTTTCTATTGAAGGAACTGCTTTCGAAAGATTAAAAGATGCTACAAAAATTTATAAAAAAAATAGAGTTGTAATGGATATTGTTAAATTTATAAAAAACAAATCCTCTTCTAGAGCAATTTGCCAACCAAAACAAAAAAATAATGTTTAATAAGATTGCTATTATTGCTGGTTCAGGAAAATTACCATTTCTAATAGCTAATCATTTAAAAAAGCTAAAGACTAAATTCATTGTTTTATCTATTAAAGGTTTTTCTGATATTGATTTGTATAAAAATTTTAAATCTTATTCTTTGAGAATGGGGGAGGGCGCAAAAGCAATTAAAATTCTAAGAGATAATAATATTAAAAAAATTATTTTTTTAGGAGCTCTTGACAGGCCTGATTTAATAAAATTAAAACCAGATTTATGGACTTTATTTAAGGTTTTTAAATTTATTTTTTTTAAAAAAACTGACGATGTTATTTTACGTAATGTAGTTAATATTTTTGAAAGTGAAGGTTTTAAGGTCATTGGTCTTTCAGATATTACACAAAGTTTTTTTTTAAAAAGAGGTATATATGGGGCACGTAAAATACCTAAAAATGATCTTTATATAATAAATAGGTTATTAAAAAAGACTATACGATGGACTACAAAGGATCTTGGACAGAGCGTTATAGCATCCAAAGAAAAAATTCTTTTAAAAGAGGATAGAAAAGGAACAAATACTTTAATTAACAAGTCATTAATAAAAAAATATAGAAAAATCAGTTATATATTTATTAAAATTAAAAAACTACATCAAGATAAACGCATAGATTTACCTACATTTGGTTTTGAAACATTAAGAAAACTAGTTAAAACAAATATTAAGTATATAGTACTTAATGCAGATTCTACCATTATTATGGATAAAGAAAAAACACTCAAACATTTAAAAAGGAATAAAAAGATCCTTTTAGCTGTTGATATGCGTCTTTCAAAGAATAAAAAAATTAAATTTATATATGAATAATAAAAAAAAAAATTTAAAGATATATTTAATTGCTACAGAAGCATCAGGAGATGTTATTGGTTCAAATTTAATTAAAACATTAAAAAAAATAAAAAAAAAAAGAATTAAATTTTACGGAATTGGTGGCCCAAAAATGATTAATTCTGGATTAAACAAAAGTTTATTTCCAATAAAAGAGTTATCTATTTTTGGAATTTTTGAAGCAATTCCTAAAATATATCGAGCTTATTCCTTAATTAAAATGACAGTGAAAAATTTAATAAAAATTCAACCTAATATTTTAATTACTATTGATAGCCCTGATTTTAATTTTAGAATTTTAAAAAGAATTTCAAATAAAATACCTTTTACAAAAAAAATACATTATGTAGCACCGACAGTTTGGGCCTGGAGAAGTGGGAGGGCAAAACATTTATCAAATTATATTGATAAACTACTTACAATCTTGCCTTTTGAGAACAAATATTTTACTAAATTTAATTTAAAAACACAGTTTGTTGGTCATCCTATTTATGAAATAAACAAAGATAAAAAAATTAATAAAAAAAAATTATTCCTTAAATATAAAATAAGAAAAGGCAAAAAAATTATATCTTTTCTTCCTGGTAGTAGATTGTCAGAGTTAGAAAAAAGTATGCCAGTTTTTATAAAAACATTAAAATTAATGAAAAATTATTCGAGCCACAATGTGCATGTATTATTTTATATTTTACCTCATTTAAAAAAATACTTTAAAAAATATAAATTGGATGTTCCACACTCACTTGTCGATCAAATTGATAAATATGACGCATTTAAAATATCTCATGCTGCAATATCAACATCTGGAACTGTTGCATTAGAATTAAGCTATTTCAAAATTCCTACAATTGTTATTTATAAACTGAATATTTTTTCTTATTTGATAGCAAAAATTTTCGTTAAAATAAAATACGCTAATGTGTTAAACATATTAGAAAATAAATATATTATTCCTGAATTTCTTCAATTTAAATGTCGTCCGGAATTAATAGTAAATGAAATATTTAAATTACTTAATAAAAACTCTTATGCAAAAAAACAAGTTTATAAATCTCAAAAAAGTTTGCTTAAATTAAAATGTAATAACAGACTCCCAAGTTTTAACGCTGTTAATGAAATAATTAACGATTTTTAAGCCCAGTTTTAATTAATGAAGAAATTGATTTAAGAATTGATTTTCTACTATCTCTTTTATCTAATTCTATATAATCTCTTTTTGCGTACCCAGAATATAATTGTCTAGGCCTTGATATTTTTCTTGTTGGCTCTTCAATCATTTCTTTCCAATGTGCAACCCATCCAACTGTTCTTGCAACAGAAAATACCGCTGTATACATTGAAAGAGGAAAACCTAAAGCCCAAAGTAGGATACCAGAATAAAAATCTACATTAGGATATAACTTTTTCTTTTTAAAATAACTGTCATTTAAAGCTGCATCTTCTAAATCAAGTGCTATAGCTAAATAAGGATTATTTTTTCTTCCTAATTCATTTAAAACATTATGGCAAGCATCTCTCATTACTGCAGCTCTTGGATCGTAATTTTTATAAACTCTATGTCCAAAACCCATTAATCTAAACGAATCCTTCGGATCTTTTGCACGTTTAATAAAATCTTTTATTTTTGTATTTCTTTTTATTTTCATTAACATATTCATCACTGCTTCGTTAGCACCCCCATGGGCAGGTCCCCATAGAGAAGCAATTCCAGCAGAAATGCATGCAAAAGGGTTTGCTCCAGATGAACCAGCCAATCTTACAGTAGATGTTGAAGCATTTTGTTCATGGTCCGCGTGTAAAATTAATAATTGATTCATTGCTTTTGTAATGACTGGATTAGAAACGTAATCTTCGCATGGCGTTGCAAAAGTCATTCTCATAAAATTTTCAGCATATGTTAGGTTATTACTTGGATAAATTACAGGTTGCCCTAATGAATATTTATAAGCCCAAGCAGCT
>CAZWXP010000119.1:0-3166 GCA_964637965.1 uncultured Alphaproteobacteria bacterium
AAAAAGGTTCTACTTACTACATAAATAACAAAGTTGTAAGAGCGAAAGATGTACATCTCTTATTTGCAGATGCATCATCTGGACCAGATACCTCATCTATAGTAGCCCAAGGTCAGGTTCATAGATTAATAAGTTCTAAACCAGAAGAAAGAAGAATTTTGCTTGAGGAAGCAGCTGGAATTACTGGCTTACATGCAAGAAGACATGAGTCAGAATTAAAACTGAAATCTGCTGGAATAAATCTATCTAGACTAGAAGATATTATTAAAACACATAAAGATCAATTTAGTACCCTTGAAAAACAAGTTAAGGAAGCGCAAAAATATAAATCTATTAAAGATAAAATAAAGAACTTAGAAATTACCATTATAAAGATTAGATGTATAAATAATATAAATAAAATTTCCAAAAAAACTGAAAGACTCGAAAAAATAAATTCTGAAATAAATAAAATTGATTCTTCACTTGAAAATTATAAGAATGAAAAAAATAAATTTCTTAGTAAAACTAATGAAAAAAATAATGATCTAAATAATTTAAAAAATGAAAAACAAAAAAACTCAGACGAAATAAATAGAATTTCTATCCAAAAAGGCAGTTTAAAAAATAGATTAAAACAATTGTCTGATGATATATCAAGAGAAAAAAAGTTTTTAGAAGACGCAAATTTTTCTTTATCAAAATTACAAAAAAATATATTTAACGAAACAAAAGAACTCGATATAAAAATTTCAAATAGTGAAAAAAATTCAGGTAAAGAAAACTTCATTAATTTAAAAAAAGATATAGAAAACGAACTTAAAAAAATTGAGTTTATTATATCTAAATCTAATGAATTAAATTCCAAAATAGATGAACTAAAAAATAAAGACAGTAATTTAATAACTCCAATAAAAAACACTTTTAATATTATTTCTGAAAAAATTAAGAGTGTGTTTTCTTCTTTTACAAATATAAAAAATAATTTTTCAAAATTAACTAATTTAGACAAAATCTTTGATTTTGAAGAAGAGCATGCAAAATGGAGTAAAAGAATAGAAGAAGCAAAAAAACATTTAGAAGAACTTGTTGAAAGAGAAAAATTTACAAACAATGAACTAATAAATTTAGAAAATAAACCTAAAGAAATAAATAAGAAAAATGCTGAATTAGATATTAAAATCAATGAATTAGAAAAAGAAATTACAATTGATCCAAACCAAACTAAAGAAATAGATAAAAAAATAAAATTAAATTCGGATAAAAAAATAGAGAGTCATGAAGAAAAAACTAGACTAGAAACAGATTTAGAATACTTAAAAAATGATTTAGATAATGCATATGAAGAAAGTGAAAACAATTTTTCATTAAAATTAACTGAAGATATTTTAAAAAAAGAAAAAATTAATCTTCATGACTTACCTGCAAAAAATATTTTGCAAAATGATTTAAATGCTGAAAAAAGAAAATTTGATAAAATTGGACCAATAAATTTTACAGCAGAAAACGATGCAAAGGAAACTAATAAAAAAATAGAAAAAATGGTTAATAACAAAATTGATGTTGAAAAAGCAATTTTAAAATTAAGAGAAACAATAACCAATATAAATAAAGAAGGAAGGGAAAAAATAAGCAAATGTTTTGATGGAATAAATCAAAACTTTAAAAATTTGTTTACACAATTTTTTGATGGTGGTAAAGCTTTTCTTAAAATGGTAGGTTCGTCTGATCCTTTATTAGCAGGCTTAGAAGTTTTTGCATCACCGCCTGGAAAAAAAATGAATACTTTATCATTATTATCAGGTGGGGAAAAAACTATGGCAGCAACTGCTATGATTTTAGCAGTTTTTCTTCAAAACCCCTCTCCAATTTGTGTTTTAGATGAGGTGGACGCTCCATTAGATGATATAAACATTGATAAATACTGTAAAGTTATTAAAAAAATTAATCACGATACATCAACAAAATTTATAATAATTACCCATAATCCTATTACAATGGCTAACATGGATAGGTTGTATGGAGTTACTATGGCTGAGACTGGTATTTCAAAATTAATTTCAGTTAAGCTTCAAGAAGCACAAAAACTTAGAGAAGTTAGTTAAAAATATTGAAGAAAAAACTTAAAGATTTCAACAAAAGACTTGGAAATTTAAAGAGATTAAATTCAAAAATAAAAAAACAAAAAAATAAGGATTTTAAAGATTTTGGTACTTATTTAAAATCAGGGATAGAATTAGTATCTGCAGTAATTGTAGCTTTATTCATCGGTCTTTTTCTTGACAATTATTTTCAATCTAAACCAGTATTTTTATTTATTTTTTTAATACTTGGATTTGCAGCGGGCATTATAAATGTTTTTAGATCTGTAAAAAAATTGGGATTTGAGGTTGGTTTTAAAAAAAAAAATGATAAATTGCACTAAATAATTTTTTTTTTAATTATGGCTGATCCAATTCATCAATTTAAGATAAAAGAATTAGTACCATTAGAACTGTTTGAAACAAACATTTCATATACAAATTCCTCGTTATTTATGAGTTTAGCTATTTTTTTTATTACCATATTATTATTGTTATCTATAAAAAATAAAAGTTTGATACCAAGCCGGTTTCAATCAATCTCAGAAATTTTTTATGAATTTATTGCTAATATGGTTAATGACAATATTGGAGATAAAGGACGTAAATTTTTTCCTTTAATATTTACATTATTTACTTTTCTACTCTTTGGCAATATGCTTGGCATGCTGCCTTATAGTTTTACTTTCACAAGCCACATAATTGTTACATTTGTATTAGCCATGTTTATTTTTTTTCTCGTTACTTTACTTGGAATTTTTATACATGGTTTTAAATTTTTTGGCTTATTTGTTCCTAAGGGAGGTCCAATGCTAATGCTTCCTTTGATGATACCAATTGAAATAATATCATATCTATCAAGACCCATAAGCTTATCTGTTAGATTATTTGCAAATATGATGGCAGGACATACAATGTTAAAAATATTTGCGGGTTTTATAGTTCCTTTAGGAATATTTGGCATCGCACCACTTATGGTTGACGTTGCTTTAACAGCTTTAGAAGTTCTTATTGCTTTTTTACAAGCTTATGTGTTTACTATATTAACTTGTTTATATTTAAATGAAGCTATTAATCTACATTAAATTAGGAGGATTATATGGAAA
>CAZWXP010000120.1:0-2868 GCA_964637965.1 uncultured Alphaproteobacteria bacterium
TTTATCAATTAAATAAAGATGTTCAGAAATATGGACTAAAATCAAAATTAAGAGGAAAAAAAATTCAAAATATATGTATTGAAATTTTAAAATTAGCTCAAAAAGGATTAAGTTTAAGAAATTATTTAAACAAAAATAAAGAAAATGAGGAACATTTTTTAAATATTTTATTTGAAATTGCACATTCAGGAGTAACCCCTGCTGAAAAATTAATTAGCAAGTATGTTGATAAAAATAATAATTGTTCTGATAAAATATTTATTGATAATTCATATTAAAAAATTTTAAATAATTGTTTTTAAAAAAAATGAAAAAAAAGTTTAAAAATTTAAATGAAGTTAGAAGAAATATTGATAAGGTCGATAATCTTTTAGTTAAATTAATTGCTGAAAGAGAATTTTACGCAAAGGAAGCTGTAAAATTTAAAATAGATAGAAGACAAATAATTGACAGAAAAAGAATCAATGCTGTTTTAACCAGAGTAAAAAAACTATCAAAAAAATACAAGGTGAATAGTGTAATTGTAGAAAAAATTTGGAAGTTAATGATAAAAAATTTTATTATTTTAGAAAATAAATTATTTAAAAGACCGAAAAAATAATTTTTAATTTTTAAACGTCAGTTCCGCCAACGAGAATTTCATCAACTAAAATTGTTGGTTGACCTACACCGACAGGAACTCCTTGACCTTCTTTCCCACAAGTACCAATACCTCCGTCAAGGGCCATATTATTTCCAACTAGCGAAATCTTTTTTAAAACTTCTTCACCTTTTCCAATCAAAGTTGCTCCTTTAACAGGTTTAGTAACCTTACCATTCTCAATCATATATGCTTCTGAAGCTGAGAATTCAAATTGACCAGATGTTATATCAACACTTCCTCCAGAAAAATTAACTGCATATAATCCTTTTTTAACTGATTTAAATATATCTTCTTGAGGGACATTTCCAGAAAGCATATATGTATTGGTCATTCTTGGCATTGGAAGATATTCATAACTTTCTCTTCGTCCATTTCCTGTTGATTTTGTTTTCATTAATTGTGCATTTAATCTATCTTGCATATGTCCTACCATAATTCCATTTTCAATTAAGGTAGTACATTGACTTGGTGTGCCTTCGTCATCAATTGTTATTGAACCTCTTTTATCATTAATTGTACCATCATCAACAACTGTTACATTCTTGGATGCAATTTTCTTTCCAAGAAGATCTGAAAAAACAGATATTTTTTTTCTGTTAAAATCACCTTCAAGTCCATGCCCAATTGCTTCGTGCAGAATAATACCTGGCCAACCAGGTCCAAGAACTATAGGCATTTTTCCAGCTGGTGTTGATTTAGATTTCAAATTAGTTATTGCTTGCCTTAAAGCATCTTTTGTTTGTTCTTTCCAATTTTTTTCATCAAAAAATTCTATATAATTTTTTCTTCCACCGGAGCCGCTTGAACCAGTTTCCATTCTTTTTCCATTATCAACTGTTATTGATATATTTAATCTAACTAATGGTCTAATATCCCCGCAGTGATAACCTCCTTTTCTTAATATATGAATTGCTTGCCATTCACCATGAAGAGAAGCCGATACTTGTTTAACTTTTTTATCTAGTTTTCTCGCGTATGCATCAATTGATTTCAAAAGTTTTGTTTTGTCTTCAGAAGAGAAACCATTTAAAGGGTTGCTGTTTGAATAATGCTTTTTATTAGTTCTTATTGGAGTAATAATTTTTGATTTAGTCGAAGATGATAAAACTGATTTTACTATTCTACCTGCATTTTTAATACTTGATTCGCTAATATCTGAAGAATGTGAGTACGCTGATGTCTCATCTTTAACAGAACGGAGACCAAAGCCTTTATCAACTGATACACTGGCATTTTTTATTTTTTTCTCATCATATACATAGCTTTCTGATTGTTTAAATTCTAAGAAAAGCTCACCATCATCTGCTTTTTGAAGCGATTCATTTACTATTTTTTCAGTTTTATTAAAGTTTAAATCTTCATTCTTAAAAAAGATGTCATATGAGCTATGTGTTTTATCCATAATCTTAATATATATATATTAATATAATCAATCTAGGTCAAAATAATTTAATGTAATTAATATAGAAGAATTTAACCTCTTTTTTTTTTGTTGATAATTCATAATTTCTATATAATTTATTTGGCTAGGGAGATTTTTTTTTGTGAAAAAAGTTTTATTTTTTTTAACAAGTCTATTGAGTTTCAGTGGCGCCACATTTGCAGATGGCGGCCCTAAACCTTGGCAATTAGGTTTTAGACCTCCTGCTACTACTACGATGGAACAAGTAGTACAATTCCACGACAATTTTATAAATCCAATTATTATCGGTATTGCTGTTTTTGTTATAGCTCTAATGGTATATATAATTATAAGATTTAGTGAAAAAAATAACCCTAAACCAACTAAAACAACCCATAATACAACGTTAGAGGTTCTGTGGACTGCAATACCAGCTATAATATTAATTATAATCGCAGTTCCTGCTTTTAAACTTTTATATTATTCTCACTACAATCCAAATACGGAAATGACTATAAAAGCAATTGGTAATCAATGGTATTGGTCTTATGAATACCCAGATCATGGCATTGCTTTTGATAGTAATATGCTTTGTGGTACTAAAGAAGAGTGTGATGAAATGTCTAAAGAAACAGGAAAAAAGCATGTGAGATTGTTAGATGTCGACGATCCACTTGTTTTGCCAGTAAATAAAAAAATAAAAGTTATTGCTACAGCATCAGACGTTATTCATAGTTTTTCAGTTTCTGCATTTGGAATAAAAATAGATGGTGTTCCAGGAAGAGCACAAGATACATGGTTTGAAATTCTTAATGAAGGAACT
>CAZWXP010000121.1:0-3201 GCA_964637965.1 uncultured Alphaproteobacteria bacterium
TTGTTAAATGAATTGAAAGACTTAACAGGAAAAAAAGCAATAATTGTTGGAAGATCAAATATAGTTGGAAAGCCAATGGCAAGTCTCCTAATTGGGGAATATTGCACTGTTACTGTTGCTCATTCAAAAACTAAAGATTTAGAAGGAGAAGTTAAAAAAAGCGATATTGTAGTTGCAGCTGTAGGAGTTCCTGAAATGGTCAAAGGTAGCTGGATAAAACCTGGCGCCACAGTAATTGATGTTGGAATAAATAGAATAGAAAGAGATGGTAAAAAAAAGTTAGTTGGAGATGTTGAATTTATAGAAGCTGAAAAAATTGCAGGTGCTATTACTCCTGTACCTGGAGGGGTTGGGCCAATGACAATAGCTTGTCTTCTCCACAACACATTAATTGCTACATGTAGAAAAAATAGTTTTGAAATCCCAAAATTTTTTTAAAATTTGTATCTTTTTCTTTTTATAAATTTTTCAGCATCCTTTGGATTAAATTTTTTTGTACCTTCAAATGAAGCAATATCTTTTGAATAAATACTCTTTTTTGAAGATCTCTCTAAAATTATAATATTTCCTTTATATAATTTTAATTTTACTGTTCCTTCTACCTTTTTTTGCGTTTTATCAATTAAATTTTGTAGTCTTTTTCTTTCCTTAGAAAACCAATAGCCGTTATAAATAAGTTCTGCATATTTAGGCATTAGTTCATCTTTTATATGTTGCTGTTCCTTATTTAAGGTAATAGATTCAATTGCTCTATGTGCAAACAATAATATTGTGCCTCCCGGAGTTTCATAGACACCTCTTGATTTAATACCAATAAACCTGTTTTCTACTAGATCAACTCTTCCTATTCCATGTTTTTTACCTAAATTATTTAATTTTTTTAATAAATCTTTTGGAGTATTTTTTTTATTATTAATTGCTATTAAATTACCTTTAAAAAAAGTTAAAGAAATATTTTCAGGTTTATTTTTAGCTTTTTCTGGAGAAAGTGTTCTTTGGTAAATATATTCCGGTGCTGGTTTTTTTAAATCTTCTAAAATCTTACCTTCAGTTGATGTATGTAATAAATTATCATCTACTGAGAAAGGTGCTTCTCCTTTTTTATCTTTAGGAACGGCAATATTATTTTTCTTTGCATACTTAATTAAGTCGCTTCTAGATTTAAAATTCCATTCTCTCCATGGAGATATAATTTTTATTTTCTTATTAAAATAATAATAGCTAAGTTCAAATCTTATTTGATCATTTCCTTTACCGGTAGCTCCATGAGCCACATAGTCTGCATTGTATTTTTTAGCAATTTCAATTTGTCTTTTTGCTATCAATGGTCTTGCAATAGCAGTACCTAGTAAATAATATCCTTCATATAAAGCATTGCCTCTAATCATTGGAAAAACATAGTCTTTAACAAATATATCTTGTAAGTCTTCTATTATAGTTTTTTTTACCCCTAAATTTTTTGCATTTGTAATTATTTTTTTAGTATTAATTTCTTGACCAAGATTTGATGTATAAGTAATAATCTCTGCATCATACATATTTTGCAGCCATTTTAAGATTACTGAAGTATCAAGTCCGCCAGAATAAGCTAATACAATTTTTTTTGTCATTTAAGTAATTTAAAAAAAAAAGTAATCGAAAAATTTCTAATTTTTCACATTACATAGATTTGATATATATGTATAGGCCGAGTTAAATCCAACTAAAGAATAAATGTCTGTTGTTTTTGTACCCCTTGAAGAAAAACCTATTACTTGCATCTTATTTCCTTTTATCATTTCACCTATAACCTGTTTATCTACATTTTCATCGTCACTAAAAGCTGAGTCATCTTCTATGATATTAAACTCGTGTTGTTTGTTTTTATCGACCTTAATAGTTACAATAGTATTTTTTTTATATGTATATCCTGTTGTTATATAAATAACTCCATTATTATCTTCAGCTGGCATATGGTAGACTGTTGCTACAGCTTCACCTCTACTTTTATATGGGGGATCCCCTTTTTCACTTATGGGTGAAGAAATCATTATGCATGATTTGCTACTATTTCCTTTATATTCTCCAGCACACCAATTTTTAAAGTTTTTTAATCCAGGACATTCCATCACAACCTGTGGCGTGGCACTTTTAGCATTCTTAAAGATAAATATAAAAAATATAGAAAATATTAAAAAGAAACTTTGTTTTAACATTATTTAATTAACTCCTCTTTACCATTGTTTTAAGCAATTCATTTATATCATCCAAATCTTCTACTGGTGCAAGTTTATAATTATCTGGAACTTCAAAAAGTCTCTCATCTTGCTTAAATACTTTAACATTACTAAACTCAGAATAAAAATGAAGTTTTCCTTCACTGCCTTCAATAAAACCAACTTCTTTAAGTGTAAGACCGTGCTTTGTAATCCATCTTGTGCTTTCTTCTTTTGTACCATCTGGTAAATTAACTTCTAATTCATACAAGCTCACTTCAAATCCGTGTATATAATCAGATTTTATTTTATTAAGTTTTGTAATATTTGTAGCTTTTTTTAAATCTTCTTGATTTTTTTTTTCAAGTGGTACTGACAAATAAGAATATGTTTTTGGCCAAACCCAGGATGCAATTTGGTTTTCATAATCAATAATTACAGACTGTGGAACATTTTTAATTACCGTATCTATTCTTTTTTTATTTTTAGTCCGAAAAGTTCTCGTTTCTAAAACATTAGCTCCTATAATAAATTTTGTATTACAAACATACTCGGCAGTTACTTCTGGTAATTTTAAAGTTTTAGCATTTGCTGAAAAAGACAAGAATAAAATAAAAAAGAATTTTAAGTATTTCATAATTTATGATTATAACAAAAAAAAAAAATTAAGGTGATGGATTTGGGTTTTGTTTATGAATTTCTTCAATTTTTTCAATAACTTTTTTATCTAATTTGATATTTATACTTTCGATATTTTCTTTTAACTGTTCCATTGTTGTGGCTCCTATAATATTACTAGTAACAAATGGCTTAGCATTAATATATGCTAATGACATTTGAGCTGCACTTAAATTATTTTCTTTAGCAATTTTTACATATTCTTCAGTACATTTAATTGCGATTGGATTTAAGTATCTTGTAAATTCCTTAAATAAAGTTAATCTTGCTTTCTCTGGCCATTGGTTATTTAAATATTTTCCACTAAGTACACCAAAACCAAGAGGCG
>CAZWXP010000122.1:0-3233 GCA_964637965.1 uncultured Alphaproteobacteria bacterium
TAAAAGAATATCAGTTAGTGATTTAAAAAAATCAATATTTAAAATTACAAATTAAAAATGCAAAAAAAAATTACGATAATTAATACTGGAAGCGGAAATATTTTAAGTATCAAAAGAGCTTTTGAAAGATGGGAGGCTATAGTTGACATCACTAACGAAAAAGAAAAAATTTTATCTGCATCAAAGCTAGTTTTACCCGGAGTGGGAGCATTTAAGAATGTAATTGATAGTCTTAACGCGATAAATTTTTTTGATATAATGTCGGATAAGAGATTCAAAGAAATTCCTTTATTAGGTATTTGTGTTGGAATGGAACTATTTTTTGAACAAAGTGAAGAATTTGGTAGATTCAAAGGATTAGGTCTCATAAAAGGTATTGTGCAGAAACTTCCTAATATTTCTTTGGATAAGAAAAAATTAAAGATACCAAGTATTGGATGGCATAATTTAATTTTAGCAAAAAACACATCAGCTTTAAAAAATGAGAATTTTTTTGACAATTTTAAAAAAGAAGACAGTTTTTATTTTGTTCACTCTTACTATGCAAATCCTTCGGAAAAAAACTGTATATTAGCCTCTTATAAATTTGGAGGGCATTTAATTCCTTCTATTGTTGCCAAAGATAATATTATAGGATGTCAGTTTCACCCAGAAAAAAGTGGACCATCTGGACTAAATATTATTCGTAATTTTATATCTATATGAATTTTCTTAAAGAAATTAACAAATACAATTTTATTGTTGGTCTAATTAGCGATAACTTAAATCTTGAGAATTAACTATTAAAGTGTATTTTATTTTTTTTATCAATTTATGAAAGTATTAATTTATTTCAAATGTTAAATAACAAAAGAATATTGGTTACGGGAGGCACAGGCTCTTTTGGTCAAAATTTTATTGAGACTGTTCTAAAAAAATATAAGCCAAAAAAATTAATTGTTTATAGTCGCGACGAACAAAAGCAGTTCCGCCTGCAACAAAAGTGGAATGAGGGTGAAACAACCCCCATGAGATATCTTGTTGGTGACGTTAGAGATCTAGATAGATTATCTTTTGCGATGAAAGATGTGGATATAGTTGTTCATGCTGCGGCTATGAAGCATGTTCCGATAGCAGAATACAATCCTTTTGAAGCTGTAAAAACAAATATTTTAGGAGCTCAAAATGTAATTGATTCTTCTATAGCAAACAATGTTACAAAAGTAATTGCTTTAAGTACAGATAAAGCTTCATCCCCAATAAATTTGTATGGAGCTACAAAACTTACTTCTGATAAACTTTTTATTGCGGCAAATAATTATAAAGGAAAAAAAGATATAAAGTTTTCAATTGTTCGTTATGGAAATGTCATTGGTAGCAGAGGGTCTGTAATACCCTTTTTTTTAAAAAAAATAAAAGGGGGAATATTTCCAATTACCGATAAAAGAATGACAAGGTTTAATATTACAGTCAAAGAAGGAGTAGAATTCGTTTTGTTTTGCTTAAAAAAAATGCATGGCGGAGAAATATTTGTACCTAAAATTCCATCTTACAAAGTTGTGGATCTTGTTAATGCTATTTCGCAAAATCACAAGTTTAAGATTATAGGAATCAGACCAGGAGAAAAAATTCATGAAGAAATGATTTCGCAAAGCGATGGTTTAAATACAATTGAATATAAAAAATATTTTGTAATTACGCCTAATTCAAAATTTACAAAAATGGATAAAAAAAAATACATGAAACTTGATAAGTCTGGAAAAAGTTGTCCTGAAAACTTCTCATATAACAGTATTAACAATAAGCATTTTCTAAAAATCAGTGAATTAAAAAAATTAATTAAATCTAATTTAAAATTCATCAAAATAGATAATTAGTCCATGATTAGTTATGGAAGACAATATGTTGATAATAATGACATCAAAGCTGTAGTAAAAGTTTTAAAAGGAGATTGGTTAACACAAGGACCCCAAGTTAAAAGATTTGAGAAATTACTTAATTCAAAATTTGGCTCAAAATATTGTACGGCATTATCAAGTGGAACAGCAGCGCTGCATCTAGTTGCAATTGCACTAGGATGGAAAAAGGGTGATATAATTTTAACTACACCGATTTCTTTTTTAGCAACGAGCAACAGCATTCTTCACTGTCACGCTACACCAGTATTTATAGATATAGACAAAAATAGTTTCAATATTGACGTAAATAAGTTGGAAAAAGTTATCGTATCATATCAGAAGAAAGGGAAAAAAATTTCTGGGATTATAGCGACTGATTTTGCTGGTCAACCATGTGATTGGAAATCTATAAAGAATATTGCCGATAAATATAATATTATAACTGTAAATGATAATTGTCATGCAATTGGAGCTAGTATAAATAACAACAAAAAGTATGCAATTAAGTATGCAGATGTAGTTGTTCATAGCTATCATCCGGTAAAAAATATCACAAGCGGTGAAGGCGGTGCAGTTTTTACAAACAACAAGTTAATAGATCAAAGAGTAAAAATGTTGAGATCCCAAGGAATTAAGCGATTTCCTTCAAAAGCACCCTGGTACTATGAAATGGTCGAGCTAGGTTATAATTTTAGAATTTCGGATATTCACTGCGCTCTTGGTATTAGTCAACTTAAAAAACTTGAACTTTTCGTTAAAAAAAGAAAATTAATTGCAAAAAAATATGATTTTGCTTTTAAAAATATAAAAAACTTAAAAATACCAAAAATTCTACATAATGTTTCGCATGCTTATCACTTATATCCGGTTAGAATTAATTTCAAAAAATTTGATATTAATAAAAATTTATTTTTTAAAAATTTGAAAAAAAGAAAAATTAATCTTCAAGTTCATTACATACCAATACACTTACAGCCATATTATAAAAAAAAATTTAAATTTAGAAAAGGAGATTTTCCGGTTGCGGAAAATTTTTATGAAGAACAAGTTTCTCTTCCAATTTATTATTCATTAAAAAATAAAGAAGTGAACTACATTATTAAACAAATTAAAAATTTATTAAAAATTAATTAATATTTTTTATAATTTTTTAATTTAAATTAAAATAAAATGAAAATAGCAATAATTCCCGCAAGAGGCAGAAGTAAAAGAATTAAAAAAAAAAATATAAAAATTTTCCGTAATCGACCAATTATCGAGTGGATTTTTGAAATAGTTAAATCATCTAATCTTTTTGATTACATATTGTTTCAACAGATAATGATGAAATAAAAAAGATAGCGATAAAAAATAATA
>CAZWXP010000123.1:0-30023 GCA_964637965.1 uncultured Alphaproteobacteria bacterium
AGAGTATGTTAAGAAGTTAAGATCCATTTTAAGATATATTGGTACATGTGATGGAAATATGGAAGAAGGGTCACTACGTTGTGATGTTAACATTTCTGTTAGAATAAAAGGTGAAGAGTTAGGAACACGTGCAGAAATCAAAAATGTAAACTCCATAAAATCTATAGGGCAAGCAATAGATTATGAATTTAAAAGACAAACAGAAATTATAAGTTCAGGCGGTAAGATTGATCAAGAAACAAGATTGTTCGATGAAAAAAAAGGAGAAACAAGATCGATGAGATCAAAGGAAGAGGCACATGATTATAGATATTTTCCAGATCCTGATTTACCGCCATTAGAAATAGAAGATGAATGGATAGAAAAAATTAAAAAAAATTTACCTGAACTTCCTGATGTTAAAAAAAAAAACTTAATTAATCAGTATAAAATTCCTTCTTATGATGCTGCTATCCTTGTTTCAGATAAAAATAATGCAGAATTTTTTGATAAAATTATTGCCGGAAATAAAAAACGTAATCCAAAAAATGTAGCTAATTGGATAATCGGCGAATTGTTCGCATTATTAAATAAAAATAATTTAGAAATTAAAGATTCTCCTATTAAAGCTGAAGATTTGGGAGAGTTAATAGATTATATTGAAGATCAAACTATATCTGGAAAAATTGCAAAAAACGTTTTTGATGAAATGTTTAAAACAAAAAAAAAAGGCAAAAGATATTATTGAGAAAAAAGGATTAAAACAAATAACCGATACAGGTGAGATTGAAAAATTAATAGATAAAGTTTTAAATAATAATAAAGAGAAAGTTGATGAATTTAAATCAGGAAAAGAAAAATTGTTTGGATATTTTGTAGGACAAGTTATGCAGGAAACAAAAGGAACAGCTAATCCGGGTATAGTTAACAAGATCTTAAAAAAAAAACTTGCAAAATAAGCCAATAATATCTTAATTAGAATATACAAAAGAGGTGAGGTGGCAGAGAGGCTGAATGCGGCGGGTTGCTAACTCGTTATACAACCTTGTGTTGTATCGAGGGTTCGAATCCCTCCCTCACCGCCATTTTTATGTTGTAATGTATTTTATGAATAAAAATAATCTTATAATTATTTTAATAATTATTATTTTTGATTTTATATTTTCACAATTTTTTTTACTTGATTTTCTAAATAAAGAAAAAGAACAAATTTACAAAGAAATTGCCGAAAATAGAATTCACAATAGCGAATACAGATACGGATTTAAAAAAAATGCAACTTTTAATACTCTTTGGAAAAAAAAAATTGTTTATGAAATTAATACAAATAATCTAGGATTTAGAGATTTTTCTAACAGAAATTTAAATAAAAAAAAAAATTATTCAATTATCATAGGAGATAGCTTTGTTGAAGGAGTTGGGCTGACTTATGACAATACAATTACCGGTCTACTAAATAGTAAATTAACTAATGAACAATTTTCAAACTTTGAATTTTTAAATGCAGGAGTTGCCTCATATTCTAGTTATATATATTTAAAAAAAATAAAATCAGTTTTAAATGCTAATAAGTGGCTTAAAGTTAGTTCCGTTGTGGTGTTACATGATAAGTCAGATTTATTAGACGATTTAGCTTATTTGAAAATGAATAAACCTTCCGAATTTGAAATTGAAGATAGGAAATATGAAAACAGAAGGAAGCATTCTTTTTATGAGGACTTAAAAAATTACAATTTTTGGAGATTCTATCGTAAACAAACTATGATTGGTTTGTTGCTTGATAATATTGGGAATCGTATAGAGGATTTTTTTAGAAATTTGAGAGATAGATACAAACTAGCAAGTAAAAATAATAAAAATTTTTTCGAAATAAAAAAATATCAAATAAGAGCAATTAGATCAGTAAACAGTATGAAGGGTACTAAAAAATTTTATTATAATAAAAAAAAATGGAATGATGAAGGAATCAAATCATTGAATTTTACGATAGAAAATCTATTGGAACTAAAAAATTATCTAAATGCTAGAAATATAAAACTATATGTTTTACTTTATCCATATTCATATGAATTACTAGAAGATACCCCAAGACTTTTGTATTTAAATTCAGTTATACCAAAGTTAGAAGAAAATAATATTAATTATTTAAATGCATATCCAAAATTTTTTATCGGAGATTTATATAAAAACATTGATAATTTTTATATATATAATGATGTACACTACAATGAATTAGGAAATTTATTACTAACAGATATTATTTTTAATGAAATTTATAAAAGAGAGAATTGATATTGTTTTTATATTTCTTTTAATAATCCCATTTCAATGAATCCAGATTTAACACAATATGATTATGTTCATCTTGTCTATTTAATAGCACTTCTCTTGCTTTTACTTTTTTTTAAAGGTTTTAAATAAATATAAAATGATAATTACTTGATTTATATTATATTAACTGTATTCAAAATAGTATTTTATGTTAAATAAGTTTTTGTTTTTTTTATTTTTTACTTCTTCTTCTTTAATTTCATTCATTTTAGGATGGTTTTTGGAATATAAAGATATAAAAATTATGATTTTTATCTCTCTTCTTTTATTAATCTTCCTAATTTTTATTACTGGTTACAAATTTGCAAAAAAACAAAAATTAAATGTTATAGCCTTATCAATTATATTAATTATTTTTTATTTTTTAGGTTTTGATTCTTTTAAACAAAATCATTTAAATATTAATGAATGGATTATCCAATCGGCGAATAATACAAGAAACACAAAAGTAGGAGAACTTTATTTTAAATCTAAAGAAACATTAAAATCATATAACGAGATAGAAAATGAAAAAAAAGAAAAAATTAAATCTAAAATATCTTTTTATCAATCAAATTTAAATAATTCTTTAATTGTTAGATTTTTAAATAATGTTTTTTTGATAAAGAATAATAACTTAGATGACATGAAAGTTTATTTAGGAGATTCCAAAATTTTTCCTTTTTACGCATTAGATGATGATATTTTTTTAGCACATAAAGGAGGAGATCTAATAAAAGCAAGTTTTTCTAAGGATATTATTTGGATGTCTCCCACTAAAAATTTATACATTCATCATTGGGGCGACGTATATGATGAAAAAATTTATGTACCTGGGAAGATTTTTGTAAACTTGCCAAATAATATATCATCTTCTTATACGCAATCCAATTATTCCAAATGCAAATTAAAAAATGCAACTCATAATACTATTGAAATTTTTGATTTGAATACAGGAAATCATTTAAGAACTATTAATTTAATGGAAATAATTAAAAATTTAAAAGATATCCATCCTTATATAAAAGATTGTTCTAATCCCTTACACAACAACGATATAAGAATAATAAAAAAGACAAAACACGCTAACTATTTTCCAAACGGAAAAGTTGGGGATATAATTTTATCAATGGCAAAAATTCATACAGTTATGCTTATTGATGGGGAAAATTTTAATATAAAATGGTTTACTTTTGGATTATTTACACATCAACATAGCCCTCGAGTTACTGATAAAGGAACTATGTTAATATTTGATAACGGATCTTCATTGCCTAGCAATGGTATGTCTAGAATAGTTGAAATAGATATTAAAAAAAAAAAATTATTAGGTTTTTACGAAGCTACAGGAAAAGATTATTTTGACGTTAAAAGAGGAGGAAGAATACAATTATATGATAAAAGAATTTTTATTCTAGAATCTGATCACATGAGATATTTTGAACTTGTATGTAACACAGAAGTTATTTCAAATCAGTGCAAACAAAAAAATATTTTACAAATAGAAGAAGATCCAAATTATTTTCTTTCAAACCCTATGTCATTTAGTGAAATAGTAGTAAATTAATTAATGAAATAATATAATGAAACAAAAATATATTTTTTTCTCAATTTTAGTATGTTTTTTTTTCATATCCAAATATTCATACGCCTATTTTGGAATAGGGGCACTTCTTCCTTTAATTGGTAACGCGATTGTCTTTATATTTATTGGCGTTGTTGCGGTTATTGGTTTTTTAGCATATCCTTTAAAAAAATTTTTAGAATACATAAAAAAGAAAAAAACTTTAAAAAATAAACGTTCTGACAAAAATAAAAAAAATAAAACAATTTAGTAGATATTTTCCTTTTTTAATATCAGAGAAAATATCCCCATTTATTAGTTCGATAAATTTTATTGAAGATTTCATATTGCGAAATAAATTAAATGAAAAAATAAATAAACCAATTTTTGTTAGCGGATTAGCACGTTCAGGCTCTACTATTTTAACAAATATTTTAAATGTACATGCTGATACAGGATCATTTTTATATAGAGATGTTCCTTTTATTGAAATGCCATATTTGTGGAGTTTTGCGAATAGGTTTTTTTATGCTGGTATAAAAGAAGAATTAAGACCACATAACGATGGTTTACGAATTGGGCCAAATAGTCCAGATCCTTTTGAGGAAATAATATGGAAAAAATATTTAGATAATTATTTAGACATAAATTCTCAATTTATAAAAAGAGGATATTCAAATAATAATCTAGAAACATCTCTAAAAAAAAATATTTTAAAAATACTTTATGTTAGAGGTAATAAAAAAAGATATCTTTCTAAAGGAAATTACAACATCACCAGAATAGAATATATTTTAAAAATATTTCCAGATGCAAAAATTATTTTATGCATTAGAAATCCTTATAATCATGTAGAATCATTAGTTAATGTTCATAATAAATTTACTGATTATTGTAAAAAAAATAAATATTTAGTAAAACAACTTAATATTTTATCGCATTTTGAATTTGGCCCTCAGAGAAAACCTATATGTCTTAATAAAATAAACTATAAAAAGATATTGGATTTATGGAGTAAATCTGATCATTATTTAGGCTATTTAATTCAATGGCATGATATTTATCAAATGGTTTTAAAGAAATATTTAATTAGTAAGAAAATTTCTAAGAATATTCTTGTTATTGACAATCAAGATCTTTTATTAAAACCAAAAGAAACAATAACAAAAATTTTGAATTTTGCTGATTTGGAATATAAGCAAAATATTTTTAAACAAATGTTAAGTTTAGTTTCAAAAAAGATGCAAAAAAGTTTTAAAAAGAAAAATAGAAGGAAAACGTATATTGATAATACAATACTTAAACTATATAAAAAAATAAAAGAAATTAGTTATAAAAAAAAATGAAAAAAGGTATTTTAGTTTGTTGTCATGGCACTAGAAATCCTGACGGGGTTAATGATACAAAGAAATTATTAAGATTTTTTAAAAAAAAAAAAGATTATACAGTTAAAATTGGATATTTAGAGATTACAAAACCAAGTATTAAAGATCAATTATCTTTTTTTTTTAGGAAAAAATACGATTTTTTATTATTAATACCAGCTATGATTTTTTCGGGGAATCACGTTACTCAGGATATTCCTAAGATTTTAAATAATTTAAAAAAAAAATATACAACTTCACCAACTTTATTTATTAACCCTCCCTTATTAAAATCTAAAAAATTTCTAAAGATTGCACAAAATAGTTTGATAAAAAAAATAAGAATGATTGACAACAAAAAAGATGGTTTAATTGTAGTGGCAAGTAACACAGTAAATTCAAAAGCAAGGAATGAGGTTAATTATTTAACAAAAAAGATAGCTAAAAAAAATAAAATTAATTTTTATAAAAGAATTTTTATTACTTTAAATAAAGCCAAATTAAGAAAAGATTTAGAAAAAATTAGTTTAAAACACAGCAAATTTCTGATTTTACCACTTTTTTTATTTAGAGGGAATCTGTTGAAAAATTTAATATTAACAATACAAGAAACAAATGAAAAAGGTAATAAGAGATTTTTTTTATGTTCTCATCTAAATAATTATAAAGAAATATATAATGTAATAAATAGTTCAATTAAAAGTTAAATTACATAAAAAAATGTAAATTAATATAAATTACAATAAAATATGTTGATTTAAATGTTTTTATTGATAAATTGATATATATATGCAAATTTTTGATTTTAATTTTACTAAAGGAAGTGTATGGATAGTCGGCGCTGGCCCTGGAGATCCAGGATTACTGTCATTATTAGCATACAAATCAATAAAAAAAGCTGATGTAATTTTTTATGATGCATTATTAAATGAAGAAATTTTATCATTAGCTAAACCAAATTCACAATTAATTTATGTAGGCAAAAGAGGCAATAAAAAATCAATAAATCAGTTGGAGATAAATAAATTATTAATTAATGAAGCAAAAAAAAATAAAAGAGTGCTTAGATTAAAAGGTGGAGACCCTTTTATTTTTGGTAGAGGTGGTGAAGAGGCGCTTTCTTTGAAATTAAATAAAATTCCTTATAAAATTGTTCCAGGTGCAACGGCTGGGATTGCAGGATTAGCCTACGCAGGTATTCCAGCTACACATAGAGATTTTAATACCTCAGTTACCTTTATTTCTGCGTATGGTGCAGGAGGGGAAAAACCCGAGACTATTGATTGGACTATTTTTTCTAAAACATCTCAGTTAATAGTTATTTATATGGGTTTAGAACGTATTAATTGGGTATGCTCGGAACTTGTTAAAAGAGGTAGAGATAGAAATGAGAATATTGCAATTATTTCAAATGCAACAAAACAAAATCAAAAGATTTTAATTAGTACTTTGTCAAATTGTTTAGAAGATTTTGATAAAAATGCTGTTGAGAGTCCGGCATTACTAGTTATTGGTAAAAATGTTTTGTTAAGCCCAATATTAAATTGGTTCTCAGCAGATAAAAAAAATATAAATTTTTTAAAACAAAATAAAGAAAATCATGAACAATATAATTTTATCTAAAGTAGAGCAAATAAAAACTGAGAGTGACTATTTAGCTGGAAGAATAGGATCACAGCTACAAAATTCAAACTCTTATTTTGAAGAAAACGAAATTCAGTTACTTAAATTTCACGGAACTTATCAGCAATATAATAGAGATACTGCAACAGAATTAAAAAAAAAAGGATTGGAAAAAGAATTTTCTTTTATGATTAGAACAAAGATTCCTGCTGGAATACTAACTTCCAAACAATATATTGAATTAGATAATTTAACAAAAAAATTTTCTGATTCTTCTTTAAGAATTACTACTAGACAAACTATCCAATTCCATGGGGTTTTAAAAGGAAACTTAAAAAAAATGATGAGTAATATTTCAAAAATGCTTTTAACAACTTACGGTGCATGTGGCGATGTTGTTAGAAACGTAACTACAATTGCTGCACCAATTAAAGATCAAGTTCATAATCAACTTAGATTAGATGCGTTAAAAATTTCATCTCATTTTATTCCATCAAGCACAAGTTACGGGCAAATATGGATTAATGGTGATAAATATGAGTATCAAAAAAAAGAAAAAAATGAACCGATATATGGAAATAACTATTTACCAAGAAAATTTAAAATAGGTATTACTATTCCTGAAGATAATTCTGTTGATGTTCTAACAAATGATATTGCTATTTTTTTAATATATAAAGATAGCAAAGTTTTAGGATATAACATAGCAGTCGGAGGCGGCTTAGGCATGACTCATAATAAACCAGAAACTTTTCCATATTTGGCAAAGCCGATATTATTTTGTTCTAAAGTTGATTTTATTAAAGTTATTGAAGCAATAGTAAAAATTCAAAAAGATTTTGGAGATAGAACAAATAGAAAACATGCGCGTTTAAAATATTTAATCGCAGAAAAGGGAATTAATTGGTTTAAGGAAAAAATTGAAGCTTTGTTAAAAAAGAAATTTGAGAAACCAATTAGATTAAATAATTTAAAAATTAAAGATCATTTAGGTTGGCATAAACAAAAAGATGGAAAATGGTATATAGGTATATTTATTCCATCAGGAAGAATAAAAGATGATAAAAACATAAAAATTAAATCTGGTTTAAGAGATATAATAAATAAATTTAAACCATCTGTTACATTGTCAACAGACCAAAATATAATTCTTGGAGACATAAATGAAAAAGATAAAAATGTAATTGATAGATTATTAAAAGAGCACTTAATTGTTAAAAAAAAACTATCTGATGTTGATAGATGGTTTTTAGCTTGCCCAGCATTGCCAACATGTGGACTTGCATTATCTGAGGCAGAAAGAGTAAGAGAAGAACTAATAAGAAAAATTAATGCAGTTTTATTAAAACATAATTTACACAATGAAAAATTCAGTATCAGAATTACAGGTTGCCCAAATGGTTGTGCTAGACCGTACGCCGGTGATATAGGCATTGTGGGAAGAGCTCCAAATCTTTATGCTTTGTATTCAGGTGGTGATTTCGAAGGAACAAGATTAAATAAAAAAATTCTAGATAAAGTTTCATATGATGATTTAACAAAAGCTTTGGAACAAATATTTTTACTATTTAAGGATAAAAAACAAAATAATGAATCACTTGGAGATTTTTGTAACAGAATTGGCACTCACGCTCAATTTGTAAAAATTAAGGAGGTTTTAGATGATAAAGTACAATAATTATGATTTTCAAAAATTTTCTGAGCAGTTTTCAAAATTAGGAACCACTGATCTTTTAAAAGTAATGATTAAAAACATTTTCAAAAAAAAAATTGTAGTAACTTCCTCATTTGGAGCAGAAAGTATTGTTATTTTAGATTTGGTTTCCAAGATAGATAAAAATATTCCAATTATCTTTTTAGATACAGGTAAACTTTTTCCTGAAACACTAGATTATTTAATTAAAGTAAAGAAATTTTTAAATTTAAAAAATATTAAAATTCAAAAACCAAGCCTAAAAGATTTGAAAATTAATGACGTAGAAGGAAATTTACATAAAACAAATCCAGAATTATGTTGTAAATTAAGAAAAGTTATTCCATTGGAAAAAGCAATAAATCCTTACGAAGCGTGGATAAATGGTAGAAAACGCTTTCATGGACTAGAAAGAAAAAGTATTAAAAAAATCGAAAAATTAAATAATATAATAAAAATAAATCCTCTAGCAGATTGGTCTTTTAAGGAAATAAATACTTATATTAAAAAAAATAAATTACCAGAACATCCACTTATAAAGAAAGGTTATAAATCTATAGGATGTTTACCATGTACCACGAAAATTGCTGATGATGAACCCGTTAGATCAGGAAGATGGAAAGATGCAAAGAAAAATGAATGTGGAATACATGTTTACAACCCTTCTATATAATTATTATGATATATTCAGTTTCTAGAAAAAGATCATTAATAAAATCTATAACTTGGAGAACAGTTGCAAGTTTAGATACTTTTTTTATTGCATGGCTTGTAACAGGAGAATATTCTTGGGCTGGAACGATAGCTCTTCTCGAAATCTTAACTAAAACTTTTTTATATTATTTTCACGAAAGAGGATGGAACTATATTTTGTGGGGGAAATATACAAATGGATCTAAAAAGTTGAAATTTTTAAAAAGAATTATATTTTATAGCAGTAAAAAAAAATGATAATTTTAGAAAACGAAAAGAGTTTTATAAATAATAAAATTCAAAAAAAACATTTATTCAAAAATAAAAAAAAATTTTTGCCTAAAAAAATATTAGTCATGGGATTACCAGGTTCTGGAAAAACACGATTATCAAAAGAATTAAAAAAAATAATGCCAATTATTCATCTAAATGCAGATGAAATTAGAAAACATTTTAATGATTGGGACTTTTCTAAAGAGGGACGTTTGAGACAAGCTGATAGAATGAAAAGATTTTCTGATTATATTTTTTCAGAAAAGATCAGCTCTCTTGCTGATTTTGTTTGTCCTTTAAGTGAGACAAGAAAGATACTTGATCCAGATATTATTATTTGGATGGATACTGAAAAGAAAGGAAGATTTGAAAATACAAATAAAATTTTCCAAAAACCTAAAAAATTTCACTTTAGGATTACAACTAAAAATGCTAAATATTGGTCTAATTATATAAAAGAAAGGATAATAAATAATGACTATTAATTGGAAAAAACCCACAGCATCTATGTTAGGTAGATTTCAACCTTTTCATGATGGCCATAAAGCCTTATTTAAAGAGATTCTTAAAAGAACTGGTCAAGTTATCATAATGATAAGGGACACAAGCGGTACAGATGATTCAAACCCTTTTGATTTTGAAACTGTAAAGCAAAATATTGAAGATAATTTAAAAGAATATAAAGGAAAATTTGAAGTAATTAAAGTTCCGAATATTACCAATGTTTGCTACGGTAGAGGAGTGGGTTGGAAAGTAGAACAAATAGAATTGTCTAAAGAAATAGAAGAAATATCTGCTACTAAAATTAGAAAGAAAATGGGAATTTAATTTTTTTATTTGACGGCTGAACCAATTTCATTTATTGGTTCTTTTTTTTCAACTTTATCTTTAACGATTTCTTTTTTTTCTGCCTTATTTTTTTCTGCATTTAGTTTCTTTTCTCTTAACTTTTTTTTATTTTCTTTTATTTCTTTATCTTCTTCTGCAGTAGTTAATTTCGGAATATCATCATAAATAATCGTGGATTTGTTTTTTTTTTTATTTAATTATAGTGTTTTTAAAACAAAAAAAGGAGGAGCAATATTATTATCTTTAATTAAAGTGATTTTAGTTTTTAATTTTTTTTCAAGATCTTTGACAAATTTTTGATTGTTTTTAATAATATATTCATACAATGTTTCATATAAACTAAGTGAAAGTTCTTTTACTTTTTTTTCAAATTTTAAATATTTTAATTTTCTTAATATTTTAGCAACAGAAGATGTAGTCGATCTTATAGTACATCTTATACCAGAAATTACACCATCTTCCATAGTTGTTTCTTCCAAACTAGGACCAATTCTTTGTCTTGATAATTCTAGTAAACCAAATTTACTTATTCTTGATATTTGACATTTTGCTCTGTCATATCTAAGTGTTTCTTTCAATCTTCTTTCAATAATAATTTTGTTTCTTACAAACCCCATATCTATAAAATCTACAACTATTAACCCTGCTATATTTCTTATTCTTATTTGTTTACAAATCTCATCTACAGCTTCTTTTTTTGTTTTTATAGCTGTTTCTTCGACATTTCTTTCTTTTGTAGATTGACCAGAATTTATATCAATAGCTGTTAATGCCTCAGTAGAATTAATTATGATATACCCTCCTGATTTTAATATAACTTTTGTTTCATAGATTGAATCTATTTTCTTTTCTAAATCATAATATTCCATGACTGGTAATTTTGTGTTTTTATATTGTTTTAATTTTCTTTCTTGTCCAGGTAATAAAGTTTTTATATATTTTTTTGCTTGTTCATACGTTTCTTCGCCTTCTACAATAATTTCTTTATATTCTTCAATAAAACTATCTCTTATGAATTTATTTACAATATTCGAATCTTCATTAATTATAGTAGGCGCCAATGAATTTATTGTTTTTTCCTTTATTGATTTCCAGATTCCTAAAACATAATCAAAATCTTTTTTTAAATTATTTTCATCACAATCTCTGCTTGCTGTTCTGATTATTAAACCCATTTCTTTTTCAAGTTTACATTTATTAGAAATTTCAGTTAATTTTTTTCTTTCTTTAAAATCGACAATTTTTTTTGAAATTTTTATACCTAACGGTTTATTTGGCATTAAAACACAATATTTACCTGCAATGCTTATATATGTTGTTAACGCAGCTCCTTTGTTACCTCTTTCATCTTTCACTACTTGAACCAGCATTATTTGATTTTTTTTTACTACTTCTTGTATTTTATATTTTTTAAAGTCTGGAATTCTTGAAATTTTTTTTGCTCTATTTTCCTTACTATCTCTATAGAAATCTTTTACAACAAAATCATCATCTTTTATTTTATTTTTTTTGTCACTCTTAGGTATTTTGAAATAATCATTACTAATTTCACTAAAAGGAAGAAATCCTTGCCGATTGCCACCATAATTTACAAATGCTGCTTGTAGAGAAGGTTCGACTCTACTGACTTTAGCTAAATATACGTTTCCTTTTAATTGCTTTTTATTTGAAGATGTATCAACTTCAAAGTGTTCAATTTCTGGTCCGTTAATAAACGCAACTCTAGTTTCTTCTTCAAATGAAGAATCAACAATAATTCTTTTGTCCATCTTGATAAAATCCTATAAAAATGTGTTTGAAAAATTGAAATTTTAATCAAATTCCTTGAAAATAAATTTAAATTTTTTTTTGTTAATAATTTAAAATATGTTAAATGTAAATTTTGCATGAATCTTTTATCTTTAAATTCGTTTTATAAACTAACACATATATTATTTGATATAATAACATTTTAATTAAAATAAAAGTAAAAAAAATTAATTAATTTTTAAATATAAAAAATGAAATTTAAAAAGTTGTTAACCATATTTACCTCAGCATTTATTTCTTTATTTGCTCTTTTCATGTTTTTATTATTTGTAATATGGCACTTTATATTAGATTTGCCTGACCATGAACAATTAATTAATTACGAACCCCCAATGGTTACAAGAGTTTATGCCTCGAATGGAAGGCTTATTTCAGAATATGCTGCTGAACAAAGATCTTTCGTTCCATTGGAATCAATACCCGATATAGTTAAAAACTCCTTTTTAGCAGCAGAAGATAAAAATTTTTACAGTCATTTTGGTATTGATTTCACAAGTATTATTAGAGCGGCAAAAAGAAATATTAACAATATTGGAGGAAGACCAGAGGGAGCTTCTACTATCACTCAGCAAGTCGCAAAAAATTTCTTTTTAACACGTGAAGTATCTTATAAAAGAAAGATTAAAGAAATTTTGCTAGCCTTAAGAATAGAACAGATTCTATCTAAAGATAGAATATTAGAGCTTTATTTGAATCAAATTTATCTTGGATATAGATCATATGGAGTGGCTGCAGCAAGCTTAAATTATTTTAATAAATCTTTAAATGAATTAACAATTTCAGAAGCAGCTTTTCTTGCTGCTTTACCAAAAGCACCAAATAATTATCATCCAATTAAAAACAAAAAAGCTGCAATTACTAGAAGAAACTGGGTTATAAAAAGATTAAAACAGGAAAAAATTATTACAGGAGAACAAGCTTTAAAATCAAAAAGTTCTGAGTTAACGACCATTGGTAGAAAAGAGTTAAAACCTGTAGAAGCTCAATATTTTTTAGAAGATGTAAGAAGAGAGTTAATCGAGAAATATGGTGAGGAAAAATTATATAAAGGAGGACTTACTGTAAGAACGTCATTAGACCCCGGACTACAAAAAATAGCTGACAATGTCTTAAAAAAAGGTTTGATTAATTATGACACAAGGCATGGTTGGAGAGGACCTTTAGCTAATATAAATATTAAAGATACAAATTTGAAAAGAGACTTGGCAAATATTTCCATCCCAGAAGCTTTCCCAAATTGGAAAGCAGCTGTTGTTGTTTTTATTGATAACACGGGAGCTAATATTTATTTTGATAATGATAATTACGGAAGAATTAATTTAAAAGATTTAAAATGGGCAAGACAATGGAGAAGAAATCAATATTTAGGCCCACCTGTTAAACATCCAAAAGATGTTTTAGATATTGGAGATATAATTTATGTAGAAGAAAAAAATGCAAAACAAGATTTCATTGAATATGGCGAATTATCCCTATACAGTTTAAAACAATTTCCAGATATTAATGGAGCACTAATAGCTCTAGATCCTCATACCGGGAGAATATTTGCGATTTCTGGCGGCATAAGTTTTAACAAAAGTGAATTCAATAGAGCAACGCAGGCATTTAGACAACCTGGATCTGCTTTTAAACCATTTGTATATTTAACAGCTCTTGAGAAAGGGTTAGCTCCTAATACAAAAATTTTAGATGCTCCTTTTGTAATTGATCAAGGCGCTGATTTAGGTAAATGGAGTCCTACAAATTATACAAATAAATTTTACGGTTTAAGCACAATGAGATTGGGTCTAGAAAAATCAAGAAATTTAATGACTATACGTTTAGCACAAATGATTGGAATTGAATCTATTCTTAAAAATGCAAAAAAACTTAATATTAGCGATGATAATAATTTAGTGTTATCTATGGCTTTGGGAGCTGGAGAAACAACTCTTGAAAGATTAACCATAGCATATGCAATTTTGGTTAATGGAGGAAAAAAAATATTACCATCTTTAATCGATAGAGTTCAAAACAGAAAAGGCAAAACAATCGAAAAGCATGATGATAGAATGTGTTTAAATTGTAAAATAGAAGCACTTGATACTTCTTTGGAACCAGAAATTGTTGATACTAGAGAACAAATTATCGATCCTGTTAATGCTTACCAAGTTGTTTCTATGTTAGAAGGAGCTGTTAAAAGAGGTACTGGCAAAAAAGTTTCTGTTATCAAGAAACCACTAGCTGGTAAAACTGGAACAACAAATGATAGTAACGATGTATGGTTTATCGGTTTTTCGCCTGATTTAGTTGTAGGTGTTTACGTTGGTTTTGACACACCTAAATCTTTAGGACCTAGAGAAACTGGAGCTAGCGTTGCTTCTCCAATTTTTAGAGATTTTATGTATTTAGCTTTAGAAAATGAAAAAGGAACACCTTTTAGAATTCCTTCAAAAACTCAATTAGTTAAAATAAATTTAAAAACAGGAGAACTTGCAAGAAAAAATGATAAAGAAATAATTTTGGAAGCATTTGCTTCAAATTCTTATACAAAAGATTATATAAATAAAAAATCTTCTGGTAGATTAAGAACTGATCTTAAAGGATTGGGAGGATTATATTAGTGAAAAAAGATATTCTTGATAATTTATTAAAAATTGAGGCTTCTTTAAAAACACTTAGGGGGGGTCTTTGATCTAGATAACCTTTCAAGAAAAGTTAAGTCTTTTGAAAATATGATTCAAAAAGAAAATTTTTGGAGCAATCAAGAGAACGCTCAGACAATAGTTAAAGAAAAAAATATTTTAGAAAACAGATTGAATTCTTTTTTGATTTTAGAAAAAGAGTACATTGAATTAAACGAATTAATAAAAATTACTAATGATAATGATGAAAAATTAATTTCAGATATAAATAAAAATCCTAATCAATTAATTCAAAAAGTAAGAGAAAAAGAATTTGAAAGTTTCTTATCAGGTGAAGCAGATACAAATAGTTGTTTTCTAGAAGTACATTCAGGAGCTGGAGGGGGTGAAGCGCAAGATTGGGCTGAAATGATTGTAAGAATGTATACTAGATGGTGTGAAAAAAAAAAATTTAATTTTGAAATTTTAGAAGAGAATTCAGGAGAAGAAGCTGGTATAAAATCTTTAACAATGAGAATAGACGGGGATTATTCTTATGGATGGTTGAAAAAGGAATCTGGTATTCATCGACTAGTTAGGATATCACCATTTGATTCAAATTCTCGAAGACATACCAGTTTTGCTTCCGTCTGGGTTTATCCAGTTATTGATGAAAAAATTGAAGTTAATATAAATGAAAAGGATTTAAGAATTGACACATATAGGGCTTCAGGAGCAGGTGGACAACATGTTAATAAGACTGATAGTGCTGTAAGAATTACTCATTTACCTACTAAAATCGTAGTACAGTGTCAAAATAATAGATCTCAACATAAAAACAAATCTACTGCATTCTCAATGTTAAAAGCAAGGATTTATGAAATGGAATTGCAAAAAAAAGAATCTGAACAGCAATCAAAAAATCAAAGCAAATCTGAAATTGGTTGGGGCAGGCAAATTAGATCTTATGTCATGCATCCATATAAAATGGTTAAAGATCTTAGAAATGATACAGAGGTATCAAATTGTAATTCAGTATTAGATGGAAATATTGATATTTTTTTAGAAGCTGCTTTATTTAAAAAAAATTAAAAAAAATGAAAGAAATATTTAAAACATTTATATCGTTAATAATTTTATTGATAATATCTGCTTTGTTTTATTCAGCGTGGATTATAAATAAAGGGGGCTTTTCAAGCCAATATCTAGAAAAATTTATAAACGATAGATTTAAAACAGAAAAATTTTACACCACTATTAAAGACCCTAAAATAAATTTTGATAAAGAAAAAATGAGAATTATAGTTGATGGAAGAGATTTTAAAATTTTTTCTATTGATAAAAAACAAATTTCAGAATTTAAAAACTTAAAAGTTTATATAAATTTTTTACCATTAATTAAAGAAAGAAAGTTAGTTACTAATAAAATAGAAATGATTGAAGGAAAAATACATTTACCTTCAGTGTTTAAAAATCCATTAATAGTAAATTCTATTAATTTGGAAGGTAATTTAAACCCAAATAATGATAAAGTCCTTATTGATAATTTTTCAACTAGCATAGAAGAGGATTTCTATGAAGGATCGTTAAAAATGAATCTAGAAGAATTTCAAGCTGAAGGTTTGTTAACAAAACTTTCAAGAAAAGATATTTTTCAAAATTTGGATTTAAATTCTGATAATAATTTAAAATTTCTAATAACTAAGAATAAATTTAATATCGAAGGTAATGCTACTTTAGGAGAAGTAGATGTTTTTTTAAAAGGAGAGAAAAACTATAAGGATAAAAGTAAATATATCAGCAAATATGATATAGCGGCAAAAATTGATGAGAATGATATAGAAAAATTATTTAATTTTAAAACCTCTTCTGAAAAGTTAAATCAAACTTATATTAAAGGCCCGATAGAATTAAAGGCAACATACTTAATTCTTCAAAATAATAAAGAAAAAATTAAAACATCTAATAATTTAAAAGAGACTGAAATAAATTTTCCATCCTTTAGGATAACAAAAGAAAAAGGTGTAGATGCATCAGCTGATATAGATTTTAATTTTTCTAAAAAAAGATTAAAAGAAATAGAAATTGTAAATTTCAAAGAGGGAGATTCAGAAATTAACGGATTAATAAAACTATCTAAAGAATTCAAACCATATAAAAGCTTAAATATTAATTTAAAGAAAAATGCTAAAAAAGTTAGTATTAAAGTTTTAAGAAATGAAAATTTAAATAATTTGGATTTAAATGGAGATTATTTAGATCTTTCAAAAACTTTGAAAGAAACCTTTATCGAAAAACAAAAAGAAGATAGTTTTTTGGTAAAATTACAACCTCTAGTTATAAATTTAAAAGCAAAGGAAATATTAGTTGCTAAGGAAAAAAGTATTTACGATGTGGACGCTATATTAAAATATGAAAACAAATTATTTAAAGATGTTAAATTAAATTCCAAACTAGAAAATGACAAAGAATTCAAATTAAAAATTAGTCCTAATGAAAATTCAAGAGAATTAGTAATTAATTCTGATGATGCAGGATTATTTTTAAAAACTTTTAATATAAATAAAAGTGGGAAAGAAGGTGAATTTGTATTACATGGAACTTATGATGATTCAAAAGAAAATCATCCATTAAATTCAAGTATAACTATAAGAGATATGAGGTTAATAAAAGCTCCTACTCTTGCTAAAATATTAAATTTAGCTTCAATAGGAATTGTTTCAGCGTTATCAGGTGAAGGAATTTTAATTAATAAATTAAAATCTGAATTTACTTTAGAAAACGGTGTGTTAAATTTAAAAAAATACGAAGCATATGGTCCTGATATTGGTTTTTCAAATCAAGGTAAAAATTATTTACGTGAAGATAAAATAGATTTAGAAGGGGCTATTATACCTATGGTAACACTTAACAAAATTATTGGTTCAATACCTGTATTAGGTAAAATATTAACTAATGAACGAAAGGGAATATGGTCATTTGCTTACACTGTTAGTGGTAATTTAGATGAACCAGAAGTTAAAGTGAATCCAATCAAAACAATAACACCAGGATTCATCCAAAAATTTTTTAGCGTCTTTAAAGCTGAAAAAAAAGAAAAAGAAGATTAAATAACATTAACAACAAAATGATTTTTTTTACCTATCGAAATCTCTATTTTATTATTTCTTATATTTTTTGGAGAAAAAATTTCAAGCTCATTAGTTATTACTTTTCCATTAAATTTTACCGCACCACCTCTAATTAATCTTCTTGATTCGCTGTTACTTTGAATAATTTTTTTATTTAGACTAACAATCTTAAATGCTTCTATTCCTTTAATAAGATCTTTTTTTTTTACAGAAAAATTATCAGTCTCAATTTTTCCATGACACAAATTAGTGGCCATATTAGCTAAAATTTCTTTATTACTATTAATTTCACTACTTGATTTGTTTTTTAAATTATTAATTTTCTCAATTTCTAGATCTGTAAACAATTTTAAAAATTTAATTACATCTTTATCATCTACATTTCTCCAAAATTGCCAATAACCATCTGAAGAAAGTAATTTTTCACTTAACCAGACTGCACCTTTGCTAGTTTTACCCATTTTATCACCTGATGCTGTAGTAATTAATGGAGTTGTCAAACCAAAAACTTCTTTTTTATTTATTCTTCTTACTAGATCTACGCCAGCTGTAATATTACCCCATTGATCAGATCCACCAAATTGAATTTCACAATTTTCTCGATTATTTAATTCAAGAAAATCATAGGCTTGAATAATCATATAATTAAATTCTAAAAAAGATAATGGTTGTTCTCTTTTTAATCTTTCACTTACACTATCCATCGATAACATTTTATTTACCGATACATTTTTACCGTAAGTTCTTAAAAAACTTATATAGTTAATATTATTTAGCCAAATTGAGTTGTCTAAAAACTTTACTTTTGTAACACTATTATTTTTAATTATAAATTTTTCTATATTTTTTCTTATATTTTGTGAATTATTTTTAATTTCTTTATCATTTAATAATTGTCTAGATTTATCTTTACCAGATGGATCACCTATTCTTGAAGTACCACCACCTAACAAGACGACAACTTGATGACCTGTTTGTTGCAAAATTCTTATAAGCATTAATTGAATAAGGCTTCCAACATGCAAACTTTCAGCAGTACAATCAAATCCAATATATGTAACTAATTTTTTCTTAGTAGCCAATTGGTCTAATTTTTCAATATTTGTACATTGATGAATATATCCTCTCGATTGTAATTCTTGAATAAGTCTAGATTTTGGTTTGAGCATTTTTTTTATAACTTTTTAGTATTTTTTTTTATTAACATTTATAATACTCGATCTTTGATAGTATTTTTATTAATTATAATTTAAAGATTAATTAATGTTAAATTCAAAAATTTTTACTGCCCTAGGTTTAATGAGTGGAACTTCTGCAGATGGAGTTGATATTGCAATACTTAAAACTGACGGTAAAGCTAGAATAAAACTAGGTGTTTCAGATTATTATCCTTTTTCTAAATCTTTTAGTACAAAAATTAAAGGTATTTTTAAGAAAAAAGTAAATATTAAAAAATTAAGAAAACAAAAGAGAATCATTGAATTAGAAAATGAATTTACGCATTTAAATTTGATAGCAATTAATAAATTTCTAAAAAAAAATCAAATTAATAAAAAAAAAATTGATGTTATTGGTTTTCATGGACAAACAATATCCCATAATCCTTCAAATGGATACAGTTGGCAAATTGGTAATTTCCAAGAATTAGCAAATTTATTAAATATCAAAGTTGTTGGTAATTTTAGAGAAAATGATATAAAAAACGGTGGTCAAGGAGCTCCTTTAACACCTATATTTCATTATTATTTAACAAAGAAAATAAAAAAAAAAATTTGTTTCATAAATCTTGGTGGAATTTCAAATGTAACATATTTTAATCATAGATCTAATACTAGTTTAGATAATATTCTGGCTTTTGATTCTGGGCCTTGTTGTTCTTTAATAGATGACTGGATTTCTAAAAATTCAAAAAAAAAGTTTGATAATTTTGGTTTGTTGGCTAGAAAAGGAAATGTTCAAAAGGAAATAGTTCTTAATTATTTAAAAAAATCTTATTTTTCCAAATCTCCTCCTAAATCATTAGATAGAAGTTTCTTTACTTTATCATTATTAAGAAAAAAAATAAAAATTGAAGATGGCGCGGCAACATTAAACAATTTAATTGCAGAATCATTATTAAAAGCTTTTGATTATTTTCCTGATGATCCAGAATTATGTATTTTATCAGGAGGCGGAAGACTTAATAAGTTTTTAGTTGAATTGATAAGAAATAAAATTCAGCAATCTCAAATCTTGTTATCTGATAAATATAACTGGAGTGGAGATGCTATAGAAGCATATGCTTTCGGTTATTTATCTGTTAGAAAATTATTAAATTTACCAATTACATTTCCTAAAACAACAGGAGTAAAAAAACCATTAACTGCCGGCCAACTCTTTAGCTTTGTTTAAATCTGAAAAAACATCTGAAATAAACTTATCTGAATATTTCTTTATTTCCTTTTCTTTATTTTTGAAATTAATGTCTGAATTAATTTTTTTATACATAATTCTATTTTTTTTTTGATTTGAGAGTTTTTTTACTAAGGAAAAAATATTTTTTTGCTCTATATCTGCTTGTTTGTTTGGATGAATAATTAACCCTGAAGAAGGACACGGCGATAAAAAAGAAAAATCAAATTCTTTAATTGGAACTGCAACATTTACAAATCCAATTATTTCTGGTCTTCTCATTAATAACTGAGACCCTACCCAAGCGCCAAAATCTATGCCTCCTATCCAACAACTGTTAGCATCCTCATTTTGTTCTTGTAACCAGTCAAGAGCTGTCGCAGCATCACTTAATTCGCCTAAACCGTCTTCTTCAGGCTCACCTTCTGATTTTTGCACACCGCGAAAATTGATTTTTAAGGTTGAAAAATTATTATTTGAAAAACTTTCAAATAAAGAAGAAACGATATTATTATCCATTGAGCTTTCAGAACATTTTCTTGGATGTAAAATTAAACCAACATTACTAGAATTTTCAGAATGTTTGTAAAAACCTTGTAATTTACCCTGCGATCCATTAATTAATACTTCTGTCATATTTTAAATATAAGATTTATAATTAAATGTATATTAAAATCAATTAATAAATAATTATTTATTTATTAAATTTATAAATTAACTAGTAATTTTCCATAAAAATAAACAAATATAGTATCAATATATTATTTTAAATTCATGTTTTTAAAAAACTTTAAAGAATTTTTAAATATTTATAAAAAAAAAGATCCAGCTTCAAGATCTTATTTAGAGATATTACTATGTTACCCTGGGTTACATGCAATTATTTTCCATAGAACATCAAGTATTTTTTGGAAATTGAATTTAAAATTAATAGCAAGAGTTTTGTCAAATATTTCAAGATTTCTAACTGGTATTGAAATTCATCCAGGTGTTGAAATTGGTAAGAATCTTTTTATAGATCATGGAATGGGAATTGTTATAGGTGAAACAACTATCATTGGTAATAATGTAAGTATATACCAAGGAGTAACATTAGGTGGTACAAAATGGGAGAAAAAAAAAAGGCACCCTACTATTTCAGATAATGTTGTAATTGGAGCAGGAGCAAAGGTTCTAGGCCCTATTTTAGTCGGTAAAAATTCAAAAATTGGTGCAAATTCAGTAGTAACAAGAAACGTACCATCAAATACTATAGTTGTTGGTATTCCAGCAAGAGTTGTTGATAATCCTAGTGGTGACGGCTCTGGAATATAAATATTTATGATAAATAAAAATATTTATTTAGACAATCATTCCTCCACGCAAATTGATAAACGAGTTTATAAAAAGATGATAGCATTTTTAACAAATATTTTTGGCAATCCACATTCTCATACCCATTCTCACGGATGGGCAACAAGCAAGTTTATAGATTTATCCAGATTACAAATAGCAAAAATCATTAAAGCAAAGAAAGAAGAAATTTTTTTTACTTCTGGTGCAACGGAATCAAATAATTTAGTTTTAAAAGGATTAGCATTTTCTCAAAAAAAAAAAAAATCATATAATTACTTGTGTCACAGAACATAAATGTATTCTAGAATCCTGCAAGTTTTTGGAAGCAATAGGTTATAGAGTGACTTATCTTAAAGTAAATAAATTTGGAGAACTAAATTTAAATGATTTAAAAAAAGCCATTAATAAAAGAACTTTTTTAATTTCTATCATGCATGTGAATAATGAAATTGGAACTATTCATCCAATAAAAGAAATCAGCGAAATATGTAAAAAAAAGAAAATATTTTTTCATACAGACGCTTCTCAAGCATTAGGAAAAACAAAATTTGATGTAAATTATTTAAATTTAGACTTTGCTAGTTTTTCCTCTCATAAAATATATGGGCCACAAGGAATAGGCGGATTATTTATAAAAAAAAGAAAAGATATTAAAATTACACCTCTCTTTTCAGGAGGAGGACAAGAAAATGGTTTAAGATCAGGAACTTTGCCAACTGCATTGTGTGTTGGTTTTGGATATGCCGTAGAATTAGTAGAAAAAGAAAGGGTAAAAAATATGAAAAAGATTAAGAATTTAAAAAAAATATTTTTAAATAAACTAAAAAAAAATAATGTTAAATTTATTCTAAATGGAAAAGATGGAGTTGATAATAATATTAATATAACTTTTCCTGGTTCAGACGGTGATTTTTTATTTTCAAAATTAAATAATATATCATTATCTTCGGGTTCAGCCTGTGGATCAGGCTCAGGAGAGTCATCATATGTATTGAAAGAACTGGGAGTAAGTTCTAATAATGCTAGATCTACATTAAGAATTGGAATTGGAAAAAATAATACAGAAAATGAGATTTTATATTTTGCATCAAAAATTATAAAAATTTTAAAAAAAAATGGTTAAAATTAATTTTTTGGATAAAAATAAAAAATTAAAAGTAATTGAAGCTAACATTGGTTCCAACTTACTTGAGGTGTCAAAAAAAAATAATATAAATTTAGAAGGATCATGCGGTGGTGAAATGCTTTGTTCTACTTGCCATGTCTATATTTTATCTAATCATATTAAAAATCTTAAAAAACAAAGTAATGAAGAAAAAGAAATTTTAGCATTATCAAGCAATTTAAAAGAAAACTCAAGGCTTGCTTGTCAAATTAAAATTACTAATGAATTAAAAGGATTAATTTTTTCAGTTGCATAAAATTATTTGCTTGAAATCGTATATTTTTTTATACATTCTAACCATGAGGCGAGGTAGCTCAGTGGTTTAGAGCAGCGGAATCATAATCCGTGTGTCGGGAGTTCAAATCTCCCCCTCGCTACCATTTAGCTGAAAAAAATTATGAAAAAAATATCTTTAAAAAATAAAAAAGTTTTTGTTGCGGGACATACAGGCCTTGTCGGTAAAACATTATGCAAAAGACTTGAAAAAGAAAATTGTAAAATTTTAATTGTTAATAAGAGATCATTAGATTTAAGAGATTTTAAAAAAACTGATAGGTGGTTAAAATCAAATAAACCAGACTATATATTTCTTGCCGCTGCTCGTGTAGGTGGAATATTAGAAAATAGCTCTTATCCAGCGGATTTTATATATGATAATTTATCTATAGCAACAAATTTAATACATTTATCATATAAAAATAATATAAAAAAACTTTTATATCTGGGGTCTAGCTGTATTTATCCAAAATTTGCAAAACAACCAATAATCGAAAGTTCATTGCTTGATGGTCCGTTAGAACCAACAAATGAATGGTATGCGATTGCTAAAATTGCTGGACTAAAATTATGTAAAGCTTATGCTTTGCAACACAAATGCAATTTTATATCTGCAATGCCAACAAATTTATATGGTCCTGGAGATAATTTTGACGTTAAATCTGGACATGTTTTACCTGGACTAGTTAATAAAATTCATGATGCAAAAAAACAAAATAAAAAAAATGTAACCATTTGGGGGACTGGAAAACCAAAAAGAGAATTTTTATTTGTTGATGATTTAGCAGACGCATTGGTTTTTTTAATGAAAAATTATAATAGTAGCGATCATATTAATGTTGGCTCAGGAAATGAAGTTAGTATTTTAAATCTTGCAAAAACAATAGCAAAAGTAATAGATTTTAAAGGCAGATTTATTTTTGATAAATCAAAACCTGATGGGACTCCTAGAAAATTTATAAATTCAAAAAAAATTAATTCACTTGGATGGAAATCAAAAACTAATTTATTTGATGGAGTTAATGCGACTTACGAGTGGTACCTAGAAAATAAAACTAAATAGTTTTATTTCTTAATTTTTAAGAAATATTTGATAATTTCCGATAGTATTAAAAAACCGTCTTTTAAAGCATGGACTTTTTTTATTCCACCTATTCTAATTCTTTCATAACTTGGTAAGCAAGAATAGCTCATATTTTGAAGCTTAGCTTTAATTGGAATTTCAACACAAATTCTAAAATCAAAATTATCAAGTTTTAAATTTTTGAAGGAAGATGTTTTTCCTAAAATATATGTATATAAAATATCTGATATTTTTAAATTAAAAAGAAAATTACCAAAAAAAGTAAAAAAATAATTTCCAATTAATGTAACTAAAGTATCATCATCACTGCCTCCACCAGGTTTTTCATATCTAGATGCAAATATAAAATCTTTATTTTTGCATAATTTTCTCATTTTATATAAATACTTAGGGTTCATTGCACCATCTGCATTTATAATACAAAAATATTTTGTTTTTACAGAATTAACACCTTCAATTAAAGCATTGCCATAACCATTATTGATTTGTTCAACAATTTTAATATTTTTAATATTTTTAATTGCTTTTTTTGTTCCCAAATCTTCTTTTTGTAAAACAATAAATTTCTTACATTTATAATTTTTAATTTCTTCAAGAAAAACAGGCAAAGACTCTACCTCATTTTTTGCTGGAATAATTAGAGTTAAATCATGCATATCAAATTATTTGTATTTAATACTTTTTTTTTATCATTCATTTAAATTTTCAACAACAATAATTAAAGGATTTATATGGCTAAATACTAATGGAATATTTGGGAATTGATATCTCGGTTCAAATTTTTTTATTATTTTTCCATAATTGTATTCTTCTATTTTTTTTGGTTGCCTTAATACATGTATTCCAAAATCACAATCTGTTTCTACTTTAATTTCATTAAAATTAATTGGAGGAAAGTCAAATGGAGCAAAATCTTTTTTACAAATTGATTTTTCTTTTTCAATTATGTTTTCATTAATCCATTTAGCAGAATTAAGTCTAGTTGAATATTTTAAAATATTTTCATCATAGAAAGCTAATTTCAAAGGAATTGCTTGTAATAAAGTTGCAAAAAAAATAAACAAAACAAATTTATAATTTTTTATTTTTTGTGCCAAAAAAATTAATGAAATTGGTAAAATATAAGGAATATATCTAAATTGAATATGCCAATCATCAAATCCTGATATAACTGCCCCAAACAATACTAAGCAAATAATTGCAATTGATATTCTATTTTCAATCAACGTACCTTTAATGGATATTTTTGAACTTTTTAAAAAGCCTTTTAATAAATAATAAAAAAATGTTAAAGAAAGAATTAATCCAAAACCTAGAAAAAAAGAATTATGAAAAAATAAAAATATATTTTTAAACTTTATACCTTCAATAACCCATGAATATTCGCCTGAGGATTCATTGATGAAATCTGAAAAATTAATTAAAATATATGGGTTTGTTATAAAAAAAACAATTAAGCTAGGTATTATTAGAAATTTAAAAGTATTATTTCTATGCCTTCTATCTATTAACCAGACTTTAAAACTTACATCTAATTTATCAAAAATTATAAATAAAATTAAAATAAATACAGGTACAAATAATATGCTTGATCCAATAGCTAATCCTAGAAAAATAGAAATTAATAATAAGTAAATCTTTTTTTTAAAAGAAATTTTTTCATAATTTTTTTGTCTAATATGCTGTAGATTTAAATATTTACAAATATAAAGGATTGATAAATTAAACCATAATAAAGCGTACCAATTAGGTTTAATAATTTGAGAATACATAATAGAAGAAGGCGTAAATAAATAGATTAAAGTAAAAACTAAAGCATAATTTTCTTTAGTAAAGAATTTTAGGATTTTGTATAGGATTAATGCAGAAAAAATAAAACATAATAAAATAAATAATCTTCCAAAAAAATAAATATCATCAATTAATTTTTCATTATTAACTATTGAATAAGAATTTATATCTTCCAGAAAATTAGTTTTATTTAAAAAATAGTAATATAAACCTAATGGATAAATAAATGCCCCACCATATTTATATATTTGCGGATCAAATTTATTCTCATTTATTTTTATTTTTGATAAAGCCATTATAGGAAGAACTTCATCAGCATTAATACTATAAAGTTTATATCTATATATCCATGGCTCAGTATTATTTTTTATATTTTCTTTTTTTTTTATTACTTCTTTTTCAGTAAAATCTTCAATTATCTTTTCTTTGATAGAAATATTTTTGAAATAATTTAAATCATTAATTCTAGAACCATAATCAAGTGTTGAAAATTGAAAAAAAAAGTAAAATATCAATATAAAAAGTATAAAATAATCTTTTTTCATATTTGTATGTTACAAAAAAATATTATAAAAATACAACCTTCATCCATAGGCGTCTATGTCGGGCTGGATTTTGTTGGTGATGGGTTAATAAAATTACCTTTTATAAGATCTTTAAGGCAAGTTTTTCCTAAAGCAAAAATAACTTGGATAGCAGGAACACACAAAAGTGAGTTTAAGAGAACATTAGCTCCATTAATTAAAGGCTTGTTAGATGAAGTAATAGAAGAAAGTAATATCGGTTTTATTGGTGTTAATGAAGCAAATTTAAATCAAAGATTTAAAGATCTAAAAAATTTTTTTTCACCTCCTTTAAATGGAAGATCATTTGATTTACTAATAGATACACAAACCCATTTTTTCACAACATTAATTGTTAGAACAATTAAACATAAATATTTTTTGTCCGGATGCGCAAAGTTTTTATTATCTGATTTAAAACCAAATTCAAATTTTAAAAGAGAATTAAATTTGTCTCAAAGATTAGTTCAATTATCTGAGATTGCTTTTGGAAAAAAGATAAATGTTCCACCTCCACCTTTGCCACTTGAAAAAAAATATAGAGATTTAGCAAAACAAGCTCTACCTAAAAATAAAAATTATATAGGATTTGCTCCTGGAGCAGGAGATACAAGAAAATGTTGGAAATTGAATAATTTTATTAAAGTTGCTAAACATTTTTCAGAAACAAACAGAATTCCTGTTTTTTTTTTAGGTCCTAAAGAGGAATCCTGGGTAAAAACTGTCAAACGTCTTGTTCCAAATTCATTGTTTCCAGAATGGGGAAAATTTAAAAAAAGAAATATTTCCGGTCCGGCTTTTGTAATAGCATTAGCTGAAAGAATATCATGCGCTTTAGCTAATGATAGTGGTACTGCACATATGATAGATGCAGGTGGTGCACCGATCGTTAAAGTATTTGGAAGAAGTCTTCCAGGTAAGTACACTGGACTAACTCCAGGTTCTTTAAATATTGATTCAAGAATTTTTGGTTCATCAGATATTAATGAAATTAAACCAGACTATGTTATTAAAAAAATTGAAGGATATTTTTAATGAAAAAAGAAGATATTAAAGTACCAGTCTCAAGCGGCGAATTAATTGATAAAATATCTATTTTAAAAATAAAGAAAAAAAAAATTTTAAATAAATCAAAATTACAAAATATTAATAATGAATTATCTTTATTAAATAAAATTTATAAAAATAATTTTAAAAAAAACAAAAATATTTTGTTATATGAAAAAAAATTAATAAAAATAAATAAAAAATTGTGGGAGATAGAGGATAAAATTAGATTTCTAGAATCAAAGAAGAATTTTAATAAAGAATTCATAAATTTAGCAAGAGCTGTCTATATTAACAACGACAAAAGGTCAGAAGTTAAGAAAAAAATAAATAAATTAACTGGCTCGTATTTAGTTGAAGAAAAATCTTATAAATCTTATTAATTATTTCTTTAAGACTTCTATTCCAGGCAGTGTAAAATTTTCTAGCCAATGTAAGAATGCACCACCACCGGTTGATAAATAAGAAAAGTTCTTTATTTTTTTATTTTTTTTTATTGCTGCAATTGTGTCCCCACCACCAGCGACACTAATTAATGACTTTTTAGAATTAATTATAGAAGCAGTTTTATTGGTTCCTCTATCAAAAGGTTTTTTTTCAAAATATCCAATAGGCCCGCTCCATATTATTGTTTTAGATTTATTTATTATTTCAGAAATTACCCATAATGAAATTTTTCCCAAATCAAAAATTTGATGATTTTTTTTTACTTCAGAAATTGAGACTTCTTTAGTTGTTTTATTTTCTGATACGATTAGATCTTCAGGAAGTACTATTAAACAATTATTTTTAATAGCTGCTTTCTGAATTTTAATAACATTTGATAATTGTTTTTTTTCATAAATAGATTTTCCTATATTAAATTTATTTGATTTTAAGAAAGTATTTGCTACACCGCCACCTAGAATCAAATAATTACATTTTGTTATTAAACTATTGATTAAAGAAATTTTATTTTCCATTTTTGCACCTCCAATAAGAGCAGTTAAAGGTTTTTTTGGTTTTCTTAATAATTTATTTAACATATATATTTCTTCTTCCATATTTTTTCCCATTCCAGAAGGAAGTAATTTTGTAACTTTGTCAACTGACGCATGTTTTCTATGACTTACACTAAAAGCATCATTAATATAAATATCGCAAAATTTAGTTAAGTTTTTTGCAAAATTATAATTATTATTTGTTTCTCCAGTGTGAAATCTCAGATTTTCTAACAAAACAATTTGACCAATTTTAATGTTCTTTAAAACCTTTTCCACATCGTTACCTATACAATTTTTACAAAAAATAATTTTTTTTTTTAGATGTTTTGAAAGACTTGGTAAAATTTTTTTTAAGGAGAAATTATAACTTCTTTTTCCTTTTGGTCTACCAAAATGACTAATAATAACTGGTGTACCCTTTTTTTTTAAGATTTCTTTTATTGTAGGTATTGCTGAAACAATTCTTGTTTCATCCATAATTTTTTTATTCTTAAAAGGAACATTTAAATCTAACCTAACTAGAACTTTTTTTGAATTTAAATTAAAATCACTAATCTTTTTTATTTTAATCATTATCTATTTATATATTGTAGAATTTTTTTATATTTTATTACTATGAAAAAAATTTTTTATTTTTTTGTATTTTTTTTATTTTTAAATTTTAATTTATTAATTGCTACTGAAATAGTTATAGATGAAGATGAATGGCCCTGTAAGCTACACCATTTAAAACCACCAAAACAAACAGATTATTGGCTAGGAAAACAAATTAATTTAGATTCAAAGTGGAAAAATCATGAAGATGTTAAAAATTTGGTAAACTATATTACGAATCATGCAAATTCTATAGATCAGGGAAAAAAAGCAATAGATGAATTTTCAAAAAAATTTGATAATCAAAATATCAAAGAAAAAAAGTTTGACTTAGTATTTTCTGGTATTTTTCAAGAAATGTCTCTTTATCTTAGCCTTGCAAAACATGGTGTTTTTCAATTTATAACAAGAATTCAAATTTTGGAACAAGAACTTATAAAGCAGAATTTAAAAGATAAAAAATTAGAAAAAAGAAGTATTGGTATAAGCAAAAAGGGATGGATACTTGAAATTGCTGATGATTCAGAGGAGGAAGCAGAATTTCAATGTAACAGAATGGACTTTTTAGAAAAAAAAACTAAAGCTCTTACAAAACAATTAATAACTAATCTATAAACTAGATTATTCAAATCATAAATATGGCAAAAATATGGCATTTTTATATAGACAAAAGCAGTTTTTTTTATAAGTATTTAAGAAGTGTTGGGAAATATTCCTAATGCGTTATTAATCTCGGGAGGTTATATATATGACTTCAATTAAAAAAACTCTTAGTGTTGCTACTGTTTTAGCTACAATCTCTGGTTTTGCATATGCGACTAGTGCTGGAGAATACGCTAAACTTCCAGGTAAAAATTGGCTTGGATACGGTGGTGATGCTGGACAACAAAGATATCATCCAAG
>CAZWXP010000124.1:0-7683 GCA_964637965.1 uncultured Alphaproteobacteria bacterium
CTATATTATTCCAAACTATCGAGTAGTAGACATAAATTATGAAAACGATTGGAAAAGAGCAGAATTAGTTTTTGATATTTTAAGAAAAAATAAGAAATAGTTATAAAAATAAATTATATTTTGTAAAAACTTTTTATGAAAATAACTCTCTTAGGTGGAAGTGGCTTTCTAGGTTCTCATGTTGCTGAAGAATTAAGCAAAAGAGGATACCGTATTAAAATCTTTGATAAGGTAAAATCTAAATGGTTGAAAAAAAATCAGAAAATGATTGTTGGAAATATTCTCAACTATTCAAGTTTAGAAAAAGCTATTAAAAATTCAGATGTAGTGTATCATTTTGCTGCTTTAGCAGATCTTGAAAAAGCACTTGTCAGACCAATTGAAACGGTTAATCTAAATATTTTGGCGACTGTTTATGTCCTTGATTTATGTCGCAAATACAAAGTCAAAAGATTAGTTTATGCGAGCTCTATTTATGTAAACAGTAAAGAAGGAGGTTTCTATCGTAGCAGCAAAAAGGCTGCGGAGGATTATATTGAAGAGTTTAATAAACTCTATGGTATAAATTTTACAATTATGAGATACGGGTCTTTATATGGTAGTCGTGCTGGAACAGATAACGGTGTTTATAGAATAGTTAATAGTGCTATAAAAAAAAATAGGGTTCAATATGAAGGTAATAAATATTCGGTTAGAGAATATATACATGTTAAAGATGCAGCAAAAGCAAGCGTGAATGTTTTGGCTAATCAGTACAAAAATAAACACGTAAACATTACGGGAACAAAAAAGATAAAGGTTTTGGCATTTCTAAATAAACTTTCGAAAATGTTAGGCATTTCAAGAAAAATCAACTTTCAAAACAAAGAATTAACAGGTCACTATGTGTCAACTCCAAACACATACAAACCAAAAAAAGGAAAAAAATTTGTTTTTAAATCTACAATAAACTTTTACGAGGGAATTTATAGTTTAGTAAATGAATTAAAACTAAAAAAAAAGGATAATTAAATGGATTCAAATATATTAAAACTTAAAAAATTGAGGTCAAAAATTAAAAAAAAATTTTCTATTGGTACATGGCTACAAATTCCGAATGGTAGTGTTGCTGAAATTTTAGGAGATTCCGGTTTTGATTGGGTTGGCATAGATATGGAGCATGGCTCAATATCAGTTGAAATATTACCCGATTTGTGCAGAGCAATAGAGTTGGGAGGTTCATTGCCGTTTGTAAGAGTGTTTAACTCTAAGGTTGGAGAAAATGCAAGGTTACTTGATGCAGGTGTTGCGGGATTAATATTTCCAAAAATCGAAACAGCTTCAAAGCTCAAAGAGCTAATCGAAGATAGTTTATTTCCAAAGTTAGGTAGAAGAGGTATAGGATTTTCTAGAGCCAATAGCTTTGGTAAAAATTTAAATAAGAATATTAAATTATTTAGACCTTTTATTGTAGCAATGATTGAAACTGAAAAAGGAATTGAAAATTTGGATAAAATTCTTGATGTAAAATATCTTGATGCTTTATTTATAGGTCCTTATGATTTATCAGCATCTCTTGGTATAGCAGGAAAATTTAATCATCCAAAATTTAAAAAAAATATTAATGAAATTTTAAAAAAAGCAAAAAATAAAAATATTTCTTGCGGAATTCATATTGTAAAACCAGATAGTTATTTATTAAAGCAACATTTAAAAAATGGCTTTAAATTTATAGCATACGGAATGGATACTACTTTTTTGTCAGAAGGATCTAAAATTTTTAAGTGAAGATAGTATCAATTATACCCGCAAGGATGAACAGCAGCAGGTTTCCTGGTAAGCCACTAAAAAAAATTAATGGTGTGCCAATGATTGAGATTATCTACAGAAAAGTAAAAGCATGCAAATTTATCAATAAGACTATAATTGCAACATGCGATTATGAAATAAAAAATCATATTAAAAAAATTGGTGGAATAGCCATCATGACTAGCAAAAAACATAAAAGAGCATCTGATAGATGTGCGGAGGCATTAAAAAAATATGAAAAGTTAAATAAAGTGACTTTCGATATAATCGTTATGGTTCAAGGGGACGAACCAATGATTAACCAGAAGATGATAAAACAATCACTGCAGCCAATGCTCCATGATAAAAAAGTTCAGGTGGTAAATTTATTTTCCAAGATAAAATCAGAATCAGAATTTAAAGATAAAAATTGTATCAAAGTGGTTTGCGATAAAAAAATGAATGCAATATATTTCTCAAGGGCGCCAATACCCGCGAAATCGAGAGTTAAACACAACTTACAAAGAAAACAGATTTGTATAATTCCCTTCAGAAGAAAATTTTTAATGAAATATTTAAAATTTAAACCCACTCCGCTAGAAAAAATAGAATCTATAGATATGATGAGAATAATTGAGCACGGTTTTGATGTAAAAATGGTTCAAACAAATTTTGATACGCAAGCTGTAGATACTAGAAGCGATTTAATCAAAGTAGAAAAAATGATTAAAAGAGTAAGCAACTAATAAAGTAATTTTCTAATCTTTCCATTATAAAGAAGTTTAAAGTTGATCAAAAACTACAATAATAAACAAATCAGAATAATTAAAATTTCTAAAGATTATATTAAAAAAGCAGAAATTTTTAAGGCTTCTACGCATCATGAATCTAAATACTTTCTTTCCTCATGGCCTGGTACTAGCGAAAATATACAACTTAGAAAAATTTTAAATTTAAAAGTTAGTCTTCTTGATAATCTAATAGCTTTCACAAAAACTCAGTTTATTGATTTTAGATTTTCAAGCTTAAACAAAACAATACCCCAAGTATTAAAAAAAAGATTTAAGAATCTAGTTATTACCTGGTTAGTATCTAACGAAGATTTCAAAAAAGGAAAATTTTATGACAGATATTTTAATATGTACGCAAAAGATAATCTGGAAACACTGTGGATAGTTTTATGTGACAACAAATTAATTCAAATTCCAAAAGTAAGAGAAAAAAATGTCATACTAATACGCGAAGAATTTAGTAATTTTTTTGTGACTTTTGCCAAAATTTTTTATAATTTTTTTAAGTTTTCATCAAAAAAAAATTCTAACAAATTAGCAATATCTATATTGGATGAAGTTTTTAAAAGGATAACAGACCATCAAGTAAAAAATGTGATTCTTCCCTATGAGGCTCAACCATTTCAAAATTACATTTTTTATAATATTCACAAATATTTTCCAAAAATTAACACTTATGGATGCTTACATGGCCTTATGCCCGCATTGCCAACAATTTATATTAAAAGGAATGGATCACCGCAAAAAATTATCGCTAACGGCAAAACTCAAAAAGAAATATTAATCAAATATCTTGGATGGAAAACTGAGGAAGTTAAAGTATTACCATCGACAAGATTTTTTAAAAAGGATAAGACTCTGATTAATCAAAAAATTTTACTATCTATGCATTTTTCAAATAGTAAATTAATTTTATCCACACTTGCCAATTATTTAAAAAGCTGTAAAAATTTTTCATTACCTGTTATGAAAATTAGAAATCACCCTGCTATGAAAAAATCAAAAAAACATAATTTGCTCGCAAAAAAAATAAATTTTATTTTACAAAATAATAAACAAAAGTTTTCAGAGAAAGTAAAAAAAAATATTTCTATTTTTATAGGAGATACTGCTGGAATTTTAGAAGCTTTAGAAAGAGGCTTAAAAGTAGTTCATATTTGTTCTGAACCATTATTTGAATCATTTCAAAAAAAGATATGGAAACATCTAGAAGTTATTAGAATCGACCCAAATTTATTTATGTATATTTTAAAAAGAAGATCTATGCATGTTTTTATGAGTAATAAAAAATATAAAAATTTAACTAAATGGATAAAAGCTTGATTACGTATTTTACTATTGAAGATTATAGTAATGATAAGTATTAAATTTATTTAAGGTATAAAAATGAAAGAAAAAGAAATTAGACCAAAAAAATTATTTGAAAAATTTTTAAATTTATCTCATTCCGATATAAAAAAATATTTTAATGTAAGAAAAACAAAAATTAATTGTGTCGCTTGTGGAAAAAAGGGAAAATTTTCCTTCAAAAAGTATAATTTTTCTTATTGTGAATGTTTAAATTGCAAAACTTTATTTGTTAGCCCTAGACCAAAAGAAAAAGCATTTTTTGATTATTATACAAAATCATCATCGATTAAGTTCATGGCTAATACTTTTTATAAAAAAACAAAAGAATCAAGAAGAAAAAAAATTTGGATGGCAAAAGCAAAAATGGTTTCTGAAATATTAAAAAACAAGAAAATAAAAAATTGCAGTTTTGTCGACATAGGTGGTGGATATGGAATTTTTGCAGAGGAAGTTTTTAAGCTTATCAAAAAAAAAGTTACTATTATTGAACCTTCTCCATTTATGGCAGAGGAATGTAGAAAAAAAAAATTAAAAGTTATTCAAAAATTTTTGGAGTCTGTTAACAAACAAGACCTACCAAGAGATAAAAAATTTTTTACGTGCTTTGAGTTGATTGAACATTTACACAACCCATCAAAATTCATAAGAAAAGTGGGGGAATTAATGAATAAAGGAGATTTGTTTATGTTTACGACATTATCTAGTACTGGCGTGGATATCCAGACACTTTGGAATAACTCAAGATCTGTTAGCCCCCCTCACCATATAAATTTTTTTAACCCTAAATCTATCGAGATATTTTTAAAAAAACATAAATTTAAAATTCTTGAAGTTTCAACTCCTGGCAAAATTGATATTGACATAATGGAAAATGACAAATTGCTAATCCGTGATCGATTTTGGAAAAATTTTCTTGCACTGGGAACTAGAAAGGACAAAGTTAAAATGCAAAATTTGATTACTGATCTTAATTTTAGTTCACACATGATGGTAGTTTGTAAAAAGCTATAATTATATTTTTTAATAATAGTTTTTTGTAGACACACAAAAATAAATCAACAACTAATAATGCAAAAATATACTAGATTATTTGTAGATAAGATATCAAGTGATTTTGACCCTAGTAAAGATTTTGTACTAGGACCCTGGTGCCTTAAGGATTCATTTACTCTGAATAAAATAAATGAATTTTCAGCTAAAGGAGTTTTTCTGAAAAACAAGACAGCTGACACTATGAAAGCGTACAAATGTTGTGAAGATCAACACGCAAGAATAGTTCAAAAGGTCGCTAAATATGTTCAATCTATAAACAAAAACAAATATTCGTTGGATTTTTATAAAGATTACATAAGCCATTGGTTGATTGAGTTTATTCATTACACTCATTTCTCCAAAAGGCTTATCAATGAGTGCATAATAAAATTTAATGATTATAATCTTGAATTAATTTTATTACACAAACCCAAAAAAATAATATTTAACAATTACAATGATTTTGCATTTAAACGTACAGAAAAATTAGATTTTTTTTCAAGTTTTTTATTATTTTTGTTAATTGAAAATAAGCCAAAAAGATGGAAAATTTCTTATTATAATATTAAGGAAACAAATAATGATAACAGGGAAATTTTTGAAAACTCAAACAACTATTTTTTAAAATTTGGCAATTTTTTAAGAAGATGTTTAGCTCCCAGAGTTAAGACTGTTTATGGATTGAATTTTTTTGAAAAAATTTTTATTTCTTTAGTTTTGTTATTCAAAAAACCTATAAGAGAAAAAACATTTCGTAAAAATTATTACAGCAACATAGACCAAGACTATATCGAACCACCTATCTCTGACGACAATTTATTTCAGCTGATTAAAAAACTACTACCAATCAACTACAAAGAAATATACAAAAAAAAAGAAAAATTTACTAATTGTGATGGGAAAATTATGCTTTGTTCTGCACCTTCACTTTATAACGATATAAGTGATGAAAAATTTGATCTTTTAATGTTTAAGGAAAAAAAAGGGAAAATTTATTCCGTTCAACATGGAGCTTGTTATGGCGACTTGTTTTATAGATTATCTCCAATGGAGTACGGATTTGATAAATTTATAAGCTGGGGACATAAGAAACATCAAAATTATGATATAGATTTTCAACCTTTGCCATCTCCACAGTTTAAAATAAATTATAAAGGGAATAGTAGTCAAAATATTCTATTTGTATCAACTGGAACTTATTATTTTGTTCCAAAATATGTTGATATGTTTTCCTTCGATGACACCATCAGTAGAGTGAACGATACTATTTCATTTTTAGATGAGTTAGATGTTAAATTTCTTGAGAAGATTAAGTATAAGAATTTAAATCGTGGACATTTTTCAGAAAAAGAGATTTTAAAAGAAAAATTTAAATCATTGCAATTTATTAATACTATTCCAGAAAAAAATATAAACAAATCCAAACTAATAGTACAAAACCATAATGGGACACCTTTTTATAAAAGCCTAGCAGCTAATGCGCCAACAATATGTTTTTGGAGAAAAGATTGTTGGGCATTAACTGATAAAGCTTTAGAACTTCATGATAATTTGCATAATGCTGGAATATTGTTTTATAATCCAAAATTGGCAGCTCAAAAACTAAAAGAAGTTTGGCCAAATATCACCGATTGGTGGCAAAGCGGCAAGGTACAAGATGCAAGAAGAAAATTCTGTGATGAGTTTGCCAATAAAGATGCTAAATGGTTTTCTGTGTGGATAAAGTATTTGTGGGGAGCTAGATAATAAAAATAAACTTTAGTTATATGAAAACAGTAATTTTATGCGGAGGTTTGGGAACAAGAATATCTGAAGAAACCAAGATAAAACCTAAACCCATGATTAAAATCGGCAACAAACCAATACTAAATCACATAATTGATATTTATAAATATTATGGATTTAATAATTTTCTCTTGGCCCTGGGATATAAAAGTGAATTTATTGAAAAATATTATAAGAATAATAAAAATCATAAAAATATAAAACTTGTTTATACCGGAAAAAATACATTAACGGGAGGACGGTTACTGCGATTAAAAAAATATTTCAATAAATCGGAAACATTTATGCTTACCTATGGAGATGGTGTGACTAGCCAAAATTTAAAAAAATTAGTTAAATTTCACAAATCACATAATAGAATTGCAACCATGACTGCAGTAAGGCCCTCTGCTAGATTTGGTGAGTTAAAGTTAAAGGGAAACAAAATAATAAAATTTGAAGAAAAACCCCAAGTAAGCAAAAATTGGGTCAACGGAGGTTTTTTTGTTTTTAACTCAGAAATTTTTGATTTTATCAAGGGTGATAAAACAATGTTAGAAAGAGAACCATTAGAAAAATTAGCAAAAATTGGAGAACTGGTTGCCTTTAAACATTACGGTTTTTGGCAATGCATGGATACAATAAGAGATAAAAAATTACTCAATAAACTTTGGAAGAAAGGTGTGGCACCATGGAAAAAATGAAAAAATTTTATAAAAATAAAAAAGTCTTAGTTACGGGAGCTACCGGCTTCAAAGGAGCTTGGTTGTGCAGCTGGCTTTTGAAACTTGGTGCTAAGGTTTATGGAACAGGTTTTAATCCAAATCAAAACAAAAATCTTTTTTATAAACTATCTTTACAAAAAAAAAATAATTTAAAAATATTTCAAATAACAGATTAAAAACCACTGAGCACCTTTGTTAAAACTTCAAAACCAAGTATTATTTTTCATTTGGCGGCCCAACCACTAATATATGAG
>CAZWXP010000125.1:0-2511 GCA_964637965.1 uncultured Alphaproteobacteria bacterium
TCCTATAAATCCAAAAATACTTCCATACTCATCACGAAAAATATCTCTAAACCCTAACTTATTCATTAAAATTTCAACATAATTTGAAATGTCCTTTTCTTTACCAGGATAACTTTCAAATGTTACAAGTTTTTGCGTTTCTTTAATTAATTCTTCATTCATTTTATTATAGGTATTTCTTCAGGCGCTCTTTTAGTAATTATTTCATTACCACTTTCAGTTATAATTATGTTTTCTTCTTGTACTAACATATTTCCAGATTCAAATTCAAAAACTGGTTCTATAGTTATTGCCATTCCTGGTTTTAAAATTGTTTCATCATTAAGCATAATAGAAGGGGGTTCGGTTAATTGCAATCCAAAACCATGACCCATTCTTCCAACCCCATTACCTATTGATCCAGCTGACTTTAAAATATTATTCATCGATTTAAAAATATCACTGCATTTTTTTCCTGGATTAGCTTCATTAATACCGACTGTTACTGCATCATTAGTGGCCCTGTAGGCTTTTTTAATTTTTTCATTAATTGAACCAAAAGCAAAATTCCTATCAAAATCACAAAAATAACCATCATATGTTGAGCCTGTGTCTATAAATAATATATTTCAATTTTTAAGTATCGAGTCAGTAGGATCAAAAATTATTTGTTCATATCCAATATTTCCTGAAGAGCATGCCATAAATATTACATGATCAGCGCCTCTATTAATTAAATCAATTTTTAATTTATTACATATTGATCTTTCTGTTTCATTGATTCTAATATTATTCGGAAGATTTTCGTATGCATCGCTTGCAATATTACATATAAAATTAAGTTTATCTGTTTCATCTTTTGATTTAATCATACGTAAATTCCAAAGAAGATTTGAACCATCTATAAAACTAAATTCATTTATTATACTTTGTAAATTTATATAGTCTCGAAATGGCATTCTTATTGTGCTCTCATTGCCAATCTCTACTCCTATATTTCCAAATTTGTTATTTAAATTTTTAATTAAACTTGCAAGAAGTGAAATACCCTCATCTTTTGGATTTGGTGAAGACCAAGAATGAATATTTTTTATCCAAGTTTTTTTTAATGCACTACTTCCAATGCTTGGAATTACAGCTATAGGTTCTTTATTGATTGGTATAATTAAAAACCATGGTCTTGTAGGGCTTTCCCAAAAATAAGAGTCAAAGCCTGTAAAATATCTGAAATTATGTGGTGTAGTAATTAATAATGCATCTAGCTTATTTTTATACATCATTTGATGAGCTTTATTTATTCTTAATTCAAATTCTTTGATATCAAAACCATGTTGAGGCTTTTTTATTATTTTATTAAAATTAGACATAATACTTACTTTATAAATTTATATAATACTGGACAATTATTTTAAACAATGAAAAGATAGAGATAATGACAAATAATCTTATAGATCGTGATAAAAAAGTTATTGCAGGAATAGAAAAAATACGTTTTTTCCCTGTTGCTCCTACTGGAGGTAAGGGTTGTTATATTATTGAACAAAATGGTAGAAAGATTTTAGATTTTGCTGGTTCATGGGGAGCTGCAGGATTGGGTTATAGCCATCCAGCTATAACCGAAGCTATAACAAATGCATCAAGTAGTATGGCTTCCTCTAGTTTATTATCATATGCTTCAGAACCTGCTGTTTTACTTGCTGAAGAGTTATTATCAATTATTCCTGGAAATATTGCTAGAAAAGTTTGGTTTGGTCACTCTGGATCAGATGCTAATGATACAATAGTACGTCTAGTTGAAGCTGTGACAGGTCGTAAAAGATTTATTACATTTCATGGCGCATATCATGGAGGAGTAACGGGTTCAATGGCTGTATCAGGTCACAGTTCGCAACAACACAATCCTACTCGTGCAGGAGTTGAATATCTGCCATATCCTAATCCATATAGACCTCAATTTAATGGAGATTTAGGTTTAGAAGTATTAAAAAAACTTGATGAATTATTTTCTACTACTTGTCCCCCAGAAGAAGTTGCTGCCATCTTTATTGAACCCATACAGTCTGATGGGGGAGTTATTGTTCCACCTCCAGGATTTATGAAAGGATTGGAGAAGCGTTGTAGGGCTAATGGAATTCTTATTGTGGTGGATGAAGTTAAAGTTGGTTTAGGAAGATCTGGACTAATGCATGCATTTGAACACGAGGGACTTAGCCCAGATATTGTTTGTTTTGGAAAAGCATTAGGTGGAGGACTTCCTTTATCAGCAATAGTTGGTCCATCAGAATTAATGGACTTTGCTCCGGCCTTTTCAATAATGACTGCTTCAGGAAATCCAGTTTCAACTTCTGCTGGAAGAACTGTATTAAAAACAATCCAGGAAGATAAATTAATAGATAATGCAAAAAATATAGGGATAATTTTACAAAATGGATTTAGACAACTTGCAAATAAACATGATTTAATTGGTGATGTTAGAGGTAGAGGATTAGCAATTGGTGTAGAATTAGTAAATGATAGATTCAATAAAAAAGA
>CAZWXP010000126.1:0-5064 GCA_964637965.1 uncultured Alphaproteobacteria bacterium
TTTGATCTCTTAAATAACATTCAACCATTTGAACTGCGGATGCTGCTGGTGAATAGTATGCAGATGTTCCCATATATGTAATTAGTTCTGCTCCACATGTCCTAATTCTTTTAACAATATTATTAACTTTTTGTCTGGTAATTCTTTTCATTTTTATCATATCCTCAAGTGGTATCCCTGAAATCGTTGTGTGTCTTAAAAGCGCGACCATATCATCCCCATGTCCACCTAAAACTGAAGAAGAGACATCTTCTACCGAAAAACCAAGTTCCTCAGCCAAATGAAATTTAAATCTGGATGTATCTAAGACTCCTGCCATCCCAACTATATGAGAATGTGGAATATTTGTAATTTTTTGTAAAGCCCATGTCATAACATCTAAAGGATTTGTGACAACAATTACAAAGCTTTTTTGGCTATATTTTTTTATAGCTTTTCCAACATCTTTCATAACTTTTAAATTAATCTCTACTAAATCATCTCTACTCATTCCTGCTTTTCTTGGTACTCCCGCAGTAACGACTATAACTTTTGAATCTTTTATTTGCTTTAATGAGGTAGTACCAGCTATTTTTCTATTACATTGAAGAACTGGCAATGAGTGAGATATGTCTAATGCTTTTCCTTTTGCAATACCTTTAGCTATATCTACTAAAACTATATTACCTAAATTTTTTATTGCACTTAATAGGGCAATAGTACCGCCTATATTTCCTGCACCTATTAATGATATTTTTGTTGCCATTTCTATTAAATTTTTTTTAATTCTAAACTTATTCTTGCTGCTGGTGCAGATTGGGTAATTGCACCAACAGAAATAAAATTTACTCCGATTTTAGAAATTTTTTTTATATTTTGCAAATTTATACCGCCAGAAACTTCTATTTTTGCACTTTTTCCTATTATCTTAGATGCTTCTTTAATTTTTTTAATATCCATATTATCTAATAAAATATGCTTAATTTTTAAAAAAACTGCTTTTTTTACTTGATATAAATTATCACACTCCATGATTACAGTATTTTTTTTATTTGTTTTCATTTTTTTAATCTTTTCAAAAATTTTTGAATTTAAAAGTAAGTGGTTGTCTTTTATCATAAATCTTTCAGCTAAATTTAATCTGTGATTTTTTGCACCACCAATATAAGTTGCATATTTCTCAAGTTTTCTTAAACCAGGTGTTGTTTTTCTTGTATCGAGAAGAATTGTTTTAGGAAAATTAATTTTTTTAAAAAATTTTGAAGTTAACGTACTTATTCCAGATAGATGTTGCAATAAATTTAAAACTGTCCTTTCAAGTGATAAAATATCTCTTGCATTTCCTTCTAAGACTAAAATTTTTGTTTTTTTTTTTATTTCTTTTCCATCCTTTAGTTTGGATATTAATTTAAAATTTTTACAATATTTTTTAAAGATATATAAAACAATATTATTGCCAGCTAGCACTATATTTTCTTCAGTTAAAAAAGATGCCCTTGCCTTTTTTTTATTATCTATAAAATACGTAGAAGTTATATCTTGATTTGATTTGTCTTCTTTAAGAAAATTCTGAACATAATCAGATATTTCCTTTTTATTTAATTTCATTTTTCTGGAAGTTTTTTTTAATTATTTGTCATATTAAGCATACGCTTTAGCGGTTTTTTTGCTTCGCTTATAAGAGTATCGCTCAAATGAATACCAGGTTTTGAGTCTTTTAAATTAAGATATATTTTTTCCATGGTGTTTAGCGCCATATAAGGGCACCTGTTACAAGAACAATTTCCATCAGCTCCTGGGACTTCTATAAATATTTTTTCTGGATTTTTTTTTCTCATTTGGTGAATTACATTTGGTTCAGTACCAATTATAAATTCTTTTTTATTTGACTGAGATACAAATTGAATTAAAGATGAAGTCGAGCCTATGTGGTCTGCGTGTTTTAATATTGACTCGGGGCATTCAGGGTGCGCTATAAAAAGGGCGTTTGGTCTTTCAGCTTTAATTCCAACAAGTTCTCTTTCTGAAAATTGAATATGAACTATACAGGTACCATTCCATAAAAGCATTTTTCTATTTGTAATTTTATTTAAATAAGCGCCTAAATGTTTATCTGGAGCAAAAATTATAGGTTGAGATTTAGGAATCTGATCGATAATTTGTTTTGCATTAGATGAAGTAACAATAATATCTGACAATGCTTTAATCTCGGCAGAACAATTTATATAAGTTATAACTAAATGATTTTTATGTTTATTTTTAAATTTTTTAAATTCCTCAGGTTGGCATGATTGTTCTAAAGTACAACCGGCATCTATATCAGGTAAAAGAACTTCTTTATTTGGACTCAAAATTTTTGCAACTTCTGCCATAAATTTGACTCCAGAAAAAACAATTGTATCTGCATTCGTGTTTGCTGCTTTTCTTGATAAATCTAGTGAATCTCCAACAAAATCATCTAAATCTTGGATGTCAGCAGATTGATAAACATGCGCAAGTATAATTGCGTTTTTTAACTTTTTAAGTCTTTGGATTTCAAAAGCATAATCTATATTAGAATGATTTCTTTTTATATCATGCTGTTTAAATTTTAAAATATTTTTTAACATGATTAATTTAAATTATATAAATAAAATAAAATAAATATAATAATAATTATCTAACATTTAAGGATATAAAAGCAATGGATGAAAATGTTTTTAATTTGGAAATAAGAAAATTTCTAAAAAGCTTTGGAATAACTGCACAATCTGAAATCGAAAAAAAGGTTAGAGAAGCATTAGCTAATAGCTCTATAAAAGAAGATGAAAATTTAGAGGTTGAGGCTAATTTAAGCATAAAAAAAATAAATTTAAACCATAAAATTTCAGGAAATATAAAACTAAATTAATTTTTATTAAAAACTACCTTTTTTTTTATTTCTGCAATTGCTTTTGCAGGATTTAACCCTTTAGGGCATGCATTAGTGCAATTCATAATAGTATGGCATCTATAAAGAGCCATAGAATCATTTAACTTTTTTAATCTTTCACTAGTTGCATCATCACGTGTATCTTCTATCCAGCGATAGGCAGATAACAAAGTTGCGGGGCCTAAGTAATCTTTTTTATTTTTATTACCATTCCACCAATAGCTTGGACAGCTAGTAGAACAACAAAAACACATTATACACTCTATTGATCCATCTAACTTTGATCTATCTTTCTGGGATTGAATTCTTTCGCTATTTTTTTTTGTTTTAGAATTAGATTTTAGCCAAGGAGATATTGAATTATATTGCTTATAAGCATTTTTTAAATCCGGCACTAGATCTTTGATTACTAGCATATGAGGCAATGGATAAATACTAATATCTCCTGAAATATCTTTTAAAGATTTAGTACATGCCAAAGTGTTTACACCATTAATATTCATAGAACAACTTCCACATATTCCCTCTCTACAGGACTTTCTAAATGTGAGTGAAGGATCTATGTCATCTTTTATTTCAATTAAAGCATCTAAAACCATTTGAGTAGACTTTTTTTCTTCCAAATAAAATGTATCAATTTTTGGGTTTCCTTTGTTTTCTGGATTAAATCTATAAATATTATATTTCCTACCCATTGGTTTATTATGAGTTTTTCCTTTTTCAATTTTTGAATTTTTTGGTAAATGAAATTGAACCATTTTAAATTAATATAACATGTGATTTTTATTAGTAAACTCTTGCCTTAGGAGGAAATGTTTTTACCTCATTAGTTAATGTTTTTAATTGTACAGGTCTATAAGATATATCAGTTTTACCTTTGTCATTAATTTTAGTTAAAGTATGTTTCATCCATTTTTTATCATTTCTTTTGGGAAAATCATCTCTAGAATGAGCTCCCCTACTTTCTTCTCTATTTAATGCAGAAACTATAGCAACTATACTTTGTGATAAAAGATTATCAAATTCTAAAGTCTCAACTAAATCTGTATTCCAAATTAAAGACTTATCAGTAGTTTTAATATTCAACTTTGATTTAAAACATTTGTCGAGCTTAGATTTTCCCTCTATTAATAATTTTTTATTTCTAAATACAGAACAGTAATTTTGCATAGTTTTTTGCATTTCCTTTCTAAGTTCTGATGTTGAAATTGATCCATTAGCATTTTTAAAAAAATTGAATCTCTCCAAAGCTTTATTAAAAGATTCTTTACTAATTTTTTTCATCGTCTTCTTATTTTTAATAATTTGTTTACACCTGTTTGCCGCTGCTCTACCAAAAACAATTAAATCCAATAATGAATTAGACCCCAGTCTGTTTGCTCCATGAACTGAAACACAAGCAGCTTCGCCGATAGCCATTAGACCAGAGACAACTTCTAAAGAACCTGATGGATTAGATTTGAGTACTTCGGCATTTATGTTTGTTGGAATTCCTCCCATATTATAATGTACTGTTGGTATTACTGGGATTGGTTCTTTGGAAACATCTACACCAGAAAAAATTTTTGCTGTTTCAGATATACCTGGTAATTTTTCATTCAGCACTTTTTTGTCAATATTTTCTAAATGAAGCAAAACGTGGTCTTTTTCTTCACCAACTCCTCTTCCTTCTACAATTTCTTGAGTTATCGATCTGCTAACTCCATCTCTACTAGCCAAATCTTTTGCACTAGGAGCATATTTTTCCATAAATTTTTCTCCTTTTGAATTAGTCAAATATCCGCCTTCACCTCTTGCTCCCTCGGTAATCAAACAACCTGCGGTATAAATACCAGTGGGATGAAATTGTATAAATTCCATATCTTGTAATGGAATACCCGCCCTTAAAACCATTGCGTTTCCATCACCTGTACAAGTATGTGCTGATGTAGCAGACATATATGCTCTGCCCCAACCGCCTGTTGCCATTAAAGTAATATGAGACTGAAAAATATGTAAAGACCCATCTTCTAATCTCCAAGCTAGTACTCCAACACAAGATCCGTTTTTGCTCATCAAAAGATCTAAAACTATGTATTCAATAAAAAATTTAACTTTATTCTTTAATGATTGTTGATATAAAGTATGAAGTATTGCTTGTCCTGTTCTGTCAGCAGCAGCACAAGTTCTTTGTG
>CAZWXP010000127.1:0-3202 GCA_964637965.1 uncultured Alphaproteobacteria bacterium
CACAATAAATTTGTTGATCTTAAAAAAGCTCTCTCAAAAAATAAAAAAGAATTAAAAAATTTAATTCTAAAATCAATTTATTTAAAACCTAAATCACATGAATTTGAAATAAATAGGGAAAATAAAAATAAAAATTTAGAACGTACTATGAATGTCACTGGGGGTTAAATATATCTTTTATGTTTAATCAAAAAAAAATTAAAGTAAATTTCTACTCAGCTAATACAAAAAAAGCTGGTTCTGCTCTTAAAAATCTAAAGAAAAAATATAAAAATTATCCTATGAATAAAGCTGATGTAATTGTTGCTCTTGGTGGAGATGGAACTATTTTATCTGCTCTACATAAATCTATAAAACTTTCAAAACCAATATTTGGTATAAATAGAGGTGAATACGGTTTTTTAACTAATCCCTATAAAAATATTGATTTGATAAAAAGATTAGAAAAAGCAAAAAAAACAGAAATGCATGTTTTAAAAATGTTAACAACTAAAAAAAATGGTAAAAAAATTGAAGTAATGGCTATTAATGAAGTTTCTCTTCTAAGAAATTCTAGACACGCTGCAAAAATACAAGTTCAAGTCGATAATATTATTAGAATTAAAGAACTTGTATGTGATGGAATTTTACTAGCAACGCCAGCTGGTAGTACAGCCTATAATTTATCTGCTAGAGGTCAAATCATACCAATGAACTCAAATCTTCTTGCTTTAACCCCGATAAGTCCTTTTAGACCCAGAAGCTGGAGAGGAGCTCTTATTAATTCAAAAAGTAAAGTTAGTTTTATAATTTTAGATGAAAAAAAAAGATCAGTTAATGCAAGTGCAGACTTTAAAGAAATTAAAGATGTAAAAAAAGTAGAAATTAAAGAAGATAGAACTATTAAATTGTCTTTGTTATTTGATCCAGATCATAATTTTGATAAGAAAGTATTAAAAGAACAATTTAGTTTTTAAATAATAAAATGAAAAAAATATTCTTTTTTTTTTTTATAATTTTTTTTATTTATGTAATTTCACCTTACTATAGCATTTACAAATTTTACAATTCAGTTAAAAAATCAGATTTAGAATTTGTTTCTAATAATGTTGAATGGAATAGTTTAAAAAATGGTCTTAAAGATGATTTTAAAAAAATAATCAATAAAACGCTTGGAAAAAATAATGATATTGAAAAAAAAATTTTAGGCAATTTATTCATTCAAGTGATTATTGATGCTCTTATAGAAAATCTTGTAACACCAGAGAATTTAATTTTATTAGTTAACGATCCTGACAAATATAAAAACTTGATTGAAGATAAAATAGAAAAACCAATAAAAAAAATAAATTACATTCATAAAATAGGGTATAAAAAAGATGATTTGGAAATTAAATATGTTTTTTTTGTTAATATTAAAAAGTTTAGAGTATCTTTTATTAAAGACAGTTATCCAATAATTATTGACTTCAAATTAAAATCTTTTAAATGGAAGCTATATGAGGTACACCTGCCTATTAATCTTCTTGTTACAAAAATTAATAAATAATGAAAAAAAAATTTGCATTTAAAAAATTAAAAAGTTTTGAAAATGCAAGGCTCGGTAAAATTTTTACATCTAATGGAAACATAGATACACCAGCATTTATGCCTGTTGGAACAATTGCCAATGTAAAGGCAATTTTTCCCGAAAATGTAGTGCAAACAAATTCACAAATTATTTTATGTAATACATATCATTTAATGCTTAGACCAGGCAAAAAAATTTTAAAAAAAGTGGGCGGGGTGCGCAAATTTATGAATTGTAAATTACCTATTTTAACAGATTCTGGTGGTTATCAAATATGGTCTTTAGCAAAATTAAAAAAAATAGAGGAAAAAGGTATAAAATTTAGATCGCATATTGATGGAGAATTACTTTATTTAACCCCTGAAAACTGCATTAAATTTCAACAAGAAATTGGCAGTGATATTATTATGGTTTTAGATGAATGCACTGATTATAAAATTACCAAAAGCAAAGCTGAGGAATCTGTTAAATTAACTTTAAGATGGGCTGAGCGTTGTAAAAAAGTTTTTAATAAAAAAAATTCTGCATTATTTGGTATTGTTCAAGGTGCAAAATATCAAGACTTAAGAATTCAATGTGCTTTGGGCTTACAAGAATTAGATTTTGATGGATATGCAATTGGAGGGCTTTCTGTGGGAGAAGGACAAAAAGAAATGCTTAAAATTTTGAAAACAACAATACCTTTTCTGCCGGAAAATAAACCAAAATATCTTATGGGTGTAGGAATGCCAAGTGATATTATTAAATCTGTTGCCCTAGGAATAGATATGTTTGATTGTGTTTTACCTACTCGTTTAGGAAGAAATGGATTAGCTTTTACAACATCTGGGATTATAAATATTAAAAACTCTAAATTCAAAAAAGATATTAGTGCACTTGATAATAATTTAAACTGTCCAGTAAGTAAAAATTATTCTAAAGCGTATATACATCATCTATTTAAATGTAGTGAAATATTAGGACTAATGATTTTAACTTGGCATAATATTTTTTATTATCAAAATTTTATGCTAAGAATTAGAGAAGCTATTAAAAAAAAGAAATTTGATAAATTCTATAAAAACTATTTAAAATATGAAGCAAAAAAAAAATGAAAAAAATAAAATTAAATTAATTAGGTAGAAATAAAAATTTTTTTAATGATAAAGATAAATGTCTTTTAGATACATATCAAAATAAAAATAACAAAAAAGATTAAATTGTTAGATTAACGATCAATGAATTTACATCTCTCTGCCCTGTAACAGGACAGCCAGATTTTGCAAAATTAATAATTGATTACTTGCCAAATAAATCTCTTGTTGAAAGTAAATCATTTAAATTTTTCATACATTCATTTAGAAACCATCAATGTTTTCATGAAAACTGTACAATTTTTATAGCTGAGAAATTACTAAAATCTATAAAACCTAAATGGATTAGAATTTCAGGTTATTGGTTCCCAAGAGGATGTATACCTATTGATATATTTTATGAAAATAAAAAACCGCCCAAAAATCTTTATATACCCGACACTGGTATTAAGCCTTATAAAGGTAGATAAAATAAAAATGTTATTAGTAAAAAAAATAAGGAATTTTTTAAATTCAAAAAAAATCTTAACGTAGGAAGATTTTAAAAAAAAAACTAATAATGGATTAAGATATGAAGTTT
>CAZWXP010000128.1:0-6437 GCA_964637965.1 uncultured Alphaproteobacteria bacterium
TCTCCAAGTTTCATGGATGCTTTTGTTAAACCATCGATTTTTGCTTTTAATTCTTCTTTGTTATCGCTATCTTTTATTTTTTTTAATGCTTCTAAACTATCTTCAATTTTTTTCTTTTCTTCTGCACTAATTTTAGAACCATGTTCCTTTAAACTCTTTTCTGTTCCATGAATTAACGCGTCGGCTTGGTTTTTTAATTCGACTAGTTCTTTTTTCTTCTTATCAGTTTCAGCATGTTTTTCAGCATCTTTAACCATTTTTTCTATTTCTTCTTCAGAAAGTCCGCCGGAATCTTTAATAGTTATTTTTTGTTCTTTATTAGTACCTTTATCTTTTGCTGAAACATTTAAAATACTATTTGCATCAATATCAAAAGTTACTTCGATTTGAGGCACTCCTCTAGGTGCTGAAGGGATGCTTTCTAAATTAAATTGTCCCAAAATTTTATTATCTAATGCCATTTCCCTTTCACCTTGAAAGACTCTAATTGTAACAGCTGACTGGTTATCTTCTGCTGTTGAAAATATTTGGCTCTTTTTTGTTGGTATAGTTGTATTTTTATCAATTAATTTTGTAAAAACGCCACCTAAGGTTTCAATACCTAAAGTTAAAGGAGTAACATCTAATAATAATACATCTTTTACATCTCCTTGTAATACGCCAGCCTGAATCGCAGCGCCAGCTGCTACAACTTCATCTGGATTAACGCCTTTATTAGGTTCTTTACCAAAAATCTTTTTAACAGTTTCTATCACTTTTGGCATTCTAGTCATTCCGCCAACAAGAATAACATGTTTAATATCGCTAGCATTTAATCCTGAATCTTTTAAAGCAGTTTCACAAGGTTTAACTGTTTTTTCTATTAAATCTTCAACTAAGGACTCTAATTTAGATCTAGATAAACTTATATTTAAATGTTTAGGACCAGATTTATCTGCAGTAATAAATGGTAAATTAATTTCTGTTTGAGAAGAATTTGAAAGTTCAATTTTAGCTTTTTCAGCTCCTTCTTTTAATCTTTGTTTTGCAAGAGGGTCTTCCCTTAAATCTACTCCATTTTCTTTTTTAAATTCGTCTGCTAAATAATCTATAATTCGATTATCAAAATCTTCTCCTCCTAAAAATGTATCTCCAGATGTTGATTTAACTTCAAAAACACCGTCACCTAATTCTAAAATTGAAATATCAAAAGTACCTCCGCCTAAATCATAAACTGCGATTGTTCCTGAATCCTTTTTATCAAGTCCATATGCTAAAGCCGCGGCTGTAGGTTCGTTAATAATTCTTTTAACTTCTAAACCGGCAATTTTTCCTGCATTTTTTGTTGCTTGTCTTTGAGAATCATTAAAATAAGCTGGTACAGTAATAACCGCTTCTTTTACTTCTTGTCCTAAATGTTTTTCAGCTGTCTCTTTCATTTTTTGTAAAATAAAAGCACTTACCTGTGCAGGTGCATATTTTTTACCGTTAGCTTCGACCCAGGCATCTCCATTGTCACCGGATACAATTTTGTAAGGAACTAAGTCTTTATCTCTTTCTACTTCTTTATCTCCAATTCTTCTTCCTATTAACCTTTTAACAGCAAATAAAGTGTTTTCTGGATTTGTTACAGATTGTCTTTTAGCTGCTTGACCAACTAATGTTTCTTTTCCATCTTTAGAAAATGCAACCATTGAAGGTGTAGTTCTAGTGCCTTCTGTATTTTCAATTACTTTTGCACTTTTTCCATCCATAATCGCTACACAAGAATTTGTTGTTCCAAGATCAATACCAATTATTTTACTCATTTTTTTTATTTACCTTTTTATAAATTTTAGCTGTTGAACTATATAATAAGTTACATCGTTATGTACAAGTCTTTGGACAAAAAAAAATTATTTTTTTTTATTTTCTTCATTTTTTGATACAACTACAGATTCAGGCCATAAATGACTTTCTTGAATAAGATATCCTGTTTGTACAACTTTTATAATTTCACCTGATTCTTTATCATTATTTACTTCCTCAGATACTGCTTGATGGAAGTTTGGATCAAATTTTTTATTTAGACAATCAATTTGTTTAATTTCAAATTTTTCTAGAGTTTTAAGAAAATCTTTGTAAATTAGATCTATTCCCTCAATCAAAGGTTTTACTTTATCTTTATCCTCTTTTTTAATTAAAGAAATACTCTCTATTACACGAACAAAATTATCTACTACTAAAATTATCTCATTTGCAAACTCTGTTACAGCATATTTAAAAGTATCTTCTCTTTCTTTATCATGTCTTTTCGTTAAATTATCAATTTCTGCTAAATATCGTAAATTATCTTCTTTAGCTTTTTGAAGCTCATTTTGTAAACTTTTTAAATTAATTTTTGAACTTTCTTTTTTATTAATATTTATTTTTTTATTTAAATTGTTCTTTGTTTCTGTTTTTTGAGGTTTATTTTTTTTTAATTTATCCATTATAAACTGTAATTATAATTAAAATGTATGTAAGATAATTTTCACAAAGTTCAATATCCATGGGAAAAAATATTAAAAAAAAAAGTTCTATTGTAATTGCAAGTCATAATTCTGGAAAAATTAGAGAAATGTTACCTTTTGTAAAAAAATTGAATGCTAAAATATACTTTGCAAAAGATTTTAAACTTAAAGAACCTAAGGAGGATGGTTCAAGTTTTATAGAAAATGCTTTAAAGAAATCACGTTATGTTAATAAAAAAACAAAACAAATTTCAATTGCAGATGACTCTGGTTTAGTTATCCCAGCACTACAAGGAAAGCCTGGTATATTTTCTGCTAGATGGGCAGGAAAAGAAAAAGACTTTAACCAAGCAATGAGTAAAATTAGCAATTTGCTTTATAAAAGAAGAACTAATGCTTATTACATATCTGTGCTTGCTATGTCGTGGAATAAAAAAAAGGAAAAAATTTTTATTGGTAAGATTTTTGGAACTATAATTTGGCCGCCAAGAGGAAATTTAGGATTTGGTTATGATCCAATTTTTATTCCTAAAGGATACAATAAAACATTTGGTGAACTTTCAAATAAAATCAAAAATAATATAAGCCATAGAGCTATGGCTTTTAAAAAATTATTAAATTCTTTTAATTAAAAAATTTTTTTTTTTGCTAATTTTTCTACTTTAAAATTCTTTTTTCTTATTTCTAATATAGAAAGCTTTCTTTCAACGGTCCCATCTGACAAAAATCTAAAGTCTCCATCTATTCCTGTATATCCAAAAGAATTTTGAAAATCTTCATAATTTAATTCTTTAATTCCGTCATTTTTTTTTACTATTGAAAATACACTTGATAATGAATCGTAAGCTAATGAGGATAGACGTATAGGTTCATAATTATAAAATTTATAAAATTTTTTTTTAAAATTTTGCCATAAATTAGGGTTTGGAGCAACAAACCATGCCCCTACTAAACCTGGTTCTGAGCCAATATCATCTATATGCCACTCTCCTGTACCAATCAATTTTGTTTTATTAAAATCTACTCCATAATAAGTTAACAAAGCAACTACTTCTCTTAATCTATTACCAGTTTCTATTAATAATAAAACATCAAATCCTGGGTCAAAATTTTCAATTGGATTTTCTCCAGTTTCTTCATCTATCTCTATTTGTGGATTTTTATCTAACCCAACTAATCTTTGAATATTTTTTTCAAAATTATTTGTGCTTGTTTCATATAATTCAATTTTATTAAGCAATACTTTATTTCTGTTTAAAGTTGTTCTATATGTATTTAGAACTCTTTTTCCATATTTTGAATTAGGTAATAAAGCTGCAAATCTTTTATAATTTTTGTTTATTGTATATTCTGTAATATCTAAAATTTGTTTTTCAGGCTCGAATCCCATTAAATAAATTCCTTTGTCTTTTTCTTTTTTATCACTAGAAAAAGATATTAAAGGTATATTTTTGTATTGTGCAATTTTTGAAGAATTGCCTAATGATGACGAAAAAAAAGGACCTAAAATAACATCAGCATTTTCTGCGACTAATTCTTTTGCTGCTTTTCTTGCAAGGGAGGGGTTTGCTTTTGTATCTTTAATTATTAATTCACTTTCTATTTTTTTGTTTTCATAAATTACGATTTGCATTGTGTCTAAAAGTGACTGCCCAATATATGCATATTGTCCAGTTAAAGGTAATAAAACGCCTATTTTAAGCTTCTTAGGAATTTTTTTTTTTTCTACAAAAGGCTCTTTTTTAATTTGTTTTTTTTTATTTTTTTTTGATATTCCAAAAAGATTAAAAGGGGTCTTTTTTTCTTTTTTTTCTTTTATATCTTTATATTTAATGTATTCATCTTCTTTTTTTTCCGAATCTTTGGATTGGGACTCAATATATCTAATTTCTTCCTCTGTTAATACAGCTGATAATGCCAAATTTCCAGTACTTAAAAAAAATATTAAAGAGAAAAAAATAAGTTTAAGGTATAATTTATAAAAAACTTTTTTTAGAAACATATTTCTATATTTAATTCAATGTTAACAATTGACAATATTTTATTACCATCTGGATTATATATTGTTTCGACTCCAATTGGTAATTTAAAAGATATAACAATTAGAGCTCTATCAATTTTAAAAAATTGTGATTTAATTGCTTGTGAAGATACTCGTGTTACTAGGAAATTGTTATCATCATATGAAATTAAATCAAAAAATTTAACTTCATTACATGATCATTCTTCTCAAAAAAAATTAATATTTTTAATTGATAAAATTAAAGAAGGCAAATCAGTTGCATTGGTAAGTGATGCTGGGACTCCAATAATATCTGATCCTGGAATCAAACTAGTTGTTTTAGCAATAAATTATAAGATACAAATCATACCAATACCGGGTCCCAGTGCTGTAACAGCTTCATTAGTTGCATCAGGATTATTTCATGATAATTTTTTTTTTATAGGTTTTCTTCCAAACAAAAAAACCCAAAGAATAAATGTATTAAACAAATATAAAAAAATTGATTCTTTATTAATTTTTTATGAAAACGTAAAACGTATTAAAAAAACAATAAATGATATGCTGAAAATCTTTGGAGATAGAAAATGTGTTATTGCAAGAGAATTAACAAAATATTATGAAACATTTTATAGAGGAAATCTAAATAAATTTAAAAATATAAAAGAAAATTTAAAAGGTGAAATAACAATTATTATCGCACCCCCAGAAAAGAAAGAAAATTATGTTATAGACGAAAATGAGGTTAAAAAAATAATTTCATTTACAAAGAACAAACTTAGCACGAAAGATTTGTCAGAAATTTTATCTATAATATATAAAAAACCAAAAAAATTTTTTTATACAAAATTAATTAAAACTATTAGATAATAAAAAACGAAGTTATGAATACATTAGTTAAAAAATTTCTTTTATTAATTTCTATAATAATTTTATTTAATTCCTGTGCAGCAATCAATGTAACGACCTCAAGTGCAAAAGAAAAAGGTATTAAAGAAGCAATCAGTGATGGAATGATTGATGCAGCAATAAATAAGGAATTTTTAAATCATGATATAAATATGTTTATAAATGTTGAAATAGAAGTTGTAGAAGGAAGAGTTTTACTTACAGGAAGTGTTAAGAAAGCTAAACATAGGCTAGATGCTATAAAATTATCATGGAAAGTTCTAGGGGTAAGAGAAGTCCTCAATGAAATTGATGTAACTGATAAAGGTGGTATTAAACAGTATTTAATAGATGTAAAAATAAAAACACAAATAAGATATAAAGTTATTGCTGATAAAAAAATATCTTCCATAAATTATAATTTTGAAGTTGTAAATGGAAACTTATACATAATTGGAATTGCAGTAAATAAAAAAGAATTAAAAAAAGTTGTAGAACATGCAAATAACATTAGTGGTGTTTTAAAGGTCGTTAGTCATGTAATCATGAAAGATGATCCTAGGCGTAAAAAATATCAAAGAAAGCTTCAAAAAAAAAATGATTAAATTGCGAATTGCAATTCAAATGGATCCTTTAAATAAGCTCCATCTTGAATCTGATAGTTCTTTGATATTAGCTAAAGAAGCACAAAATAGGAATCATAAAATATTTATATATGAACCAAAAGATTTAATTCTTAGTGGTAACCAATTATTTGCAAATGCATGTTCATTAAAAATAGAGAAAAAAAATAAATATTTTTTCAAAAAAGGTAAGAGTCACATTATTAATTTATCCTCTATTGATATATTACTTGTAAGACAAGATCCTCCTTTTAATATTAATTATATAACCACGACATATTTATTAGAACATTTAAATCCCAAAACTTTAATTATAAATAATCCGAAAAGTGTGAGAGATGCACCAGAAAAATTACATGTTACCTATTTTAAAAATTTAACACCTCCAACCCTTATATCTCAAGATGAAATAGAAATTAAAAAATTTATAAAAAAACATAAAAGTTTAATTGT
>CAZWXP010000129.1:0-2943 GCA_964637965.1 uncultured Alphaproteobacteria bacterium
TGCTTCTCAGATTGATTCAAAGACAAAAGCTATTTATATTGAGTCTATGGGAAATCCACGTTTCAATATTCCTGATTTTGATGGATTATCAAAGTTGGCAAAGAAACATCAAATACCATTAATTGTCGATAACACTGCTGCATATAGTTTATGCAAACCATTTGAACATGGAGCTGCGATTGAAGCTTCATCATGTACAAAGTATATAGGAGGACATGGTAATTCAATTGGAGGAATAATTGTCGATGGTGGAAATTTTGATTGGGAAAAAGAAGGTGATAGGTTTCCTATGTTAAATGAGCCAGACCCAAATTACCATGGCGCGGTATGGACTCAAGCAGTTAAACCACTAGGGCCGATAGCATATATTATTAAAGCACGAGTAACATTATTAAGAGATTGCGGGCAATGTATGAGTCCATTTAATGCTTATAATTTTATTCAAGGCTTGGAAACTCTTCCATTAAGAATGGAAAGACATTCTGAGAATGCATTTGCGGTTGCAAGATATTTAGAAAAACATCCTAAAGTTTCCAAAGTTATATATCCAGGTTTAATGTCAGGTAAATTTAAGCAAAGAGCAGATAAATATTTATCAGGTGGATACGGAGGATTATGTGGGTTTGAATTAAAAAACGGTTTAAAATCGGGCAAAAAATTTATTAATAATTTAAAATTATTTTATCATTTAGCAAATATTGGAGATTCAAGAAGCTTAGCTATACACCCTGCTAGCACTACACACTCACAACTAACTTCTGATGAGCAGCTTGCTACAGGTGTAACGCCAGGTTATATTCGATTGTCAGTAGGAATAGAACATATCGATGATATTATTCAAGATCTTGAACAAGCTTTGAAAAAAGCTTAAATATCTGTAATAATCTAAGTTAATAAAATTATGAAAGGTCCTAGCGTTGTTATAATAGGTTCAGGTCCTAGTGGTTTTTATGCAGCTGAATCTATTTCAAAAAAATTAAATTCGGATATTGATATACTTGACCGATTACCGACACCTTTCGGATTAATTAGGGGCGGAGTTGCACCAGATCACCAAACTACAAAAAAAATATCAGTAGCTTATACTAAGATCGCAAAAAAGGAGCAAATTAATTTTTTTGGAAATATAGAAATTGGAAAAGATATATCAATAGAGGAATTGAGAGAAATATATGATGTTGTTGTTATTGCTATAGGTTCGGAAATAGATAAGAAATTAGAAATTAACGGTTCAAATTTAAAAGGTGTTTATGGTTCCGCAGAATTTGTTGGTTGGTACAACGGCCATCCAGATTATGTAAATTTAGACGATAATTTAAATACAGAAAACGTTGTAGTAATTGGTAATGGGAATGTTGCTATAGATATTGTTCGTGTTTTATCAAAAACACCAGAAGAAATGTTGGATTCAGATATACCTGAGTATGCTTTAAATTCTATAAATAAATCACCTATAAAAAATTTATATATGGTTGGAAGAAGAGGTCCAGTAGAAGCAAAATTTACTAATGTGGAACTCAGAGAAATGGGGAATTTAAAAAATTGTTTACCAATAGTAAATACAAATTTGCCAAATAAATTAGTGGGTAATTATTCAGATAGAGATCAAAGACTAATTGAAAAAAATTTAGAAACCTTAAAAAACTTTTCATCCATTGAAAAAAACGATAAAGAAAAAAAAATTAATTTTAATTTTTTTCAAAAACCAATAGAAATTATTGGTAATGATAAAGTTGAATCAATTAAATTTGAAAAAACAAAATTAGAAGGAAATGAATTAAAAAGCATAGGGGAGATTGCCGAGATCAATTGTGGTCTAGTAATTACTGCAATAGGATATAAGCCTAAAGAAATACCTGGTTTAAAAATATCTGATGGTGTAGTAGTCAATAAAAATGGAGAAATCGATACAGGTTTTTATGCAGTTGGATGGATTAGAAGAGGGCCAACAGGAGTGATTGGAACTAATAAAGCAGACGGTGCTTTAGTAGCAGATTTAATTAGTAAAGAATTTAAAACTCAAACAAAAGATGGAAGAAAATCATTAATTGAAATAATAAAATCAAAAAGTTTAACAGCAACATCTTTTGATGAATGGGAAAAAATTGATTCTTATGAGAAAAAGAATACAAAAAAACCAGCTCCACGAAAGAAGATTCTAAGTATCAAAGAAATGCTAAAAATATGTAAGATATAACTATGGATATTGATTTCACTAAAGCAGATCAAATTAATTCTTGGCCTTTTCAAGAAGCAAATTTGATTTTAAAAAAAATAAATAAAAAACCAGATAAAGGATACATTTTATTTCAATCAGGGTATGGTGCATCTGGTTTACCTCATATAGGAACTTTTGGAGAAGTATCTAGAACCCAAATGATTATGAGTGCATTAAGTAAGATTTCAGATATTCCTACTAAATTAATTACTTTTTCTGATGATTATGATGCTTTAAGAAAAGTCCCAGAAAATCTCCCAAATCAAAAAATGTTGAATGAAAATCTAGGCAAACCTGTGTCATCAATACCTGATCCGTTTGGAAAATATGAATCTTTTGCAGAAAACGTTAATAATAAATTAAAAAGTTTTTTAGATAGTTTTGGAATAAAGTTTGAACTTAAAGGTGCCACAGAATTATATAAGTCTGGTTTTTTTGATAAGTATTTATTAAAAGTTCTTAAAAATTATAAAAGAATAACTGAAATAGTTTTGCCTACAATTGGCCCTGAAAGAAGATCAACGTATAGCCCTATTTTACCAATAAGTAAAAAAACAGGAAAAGTTCTACAGGTTCCAATTAAAATAGAGGATGAGGAAAAAGGAGAAATAAGCTTTACTGACGATGATGGGGAAAATTGTAAAACTACTATTTTAAAAGGTAATTGTAAACTTCAGTGGAAAGTTGATTGGGCAATGAGATGGGATGCGCTTGATGTTGATTAT
>CAZWXP010000130.1:0-3465 GCA_964637965.1 uncultured Alphaproteobacteria bacterium
AAACCAGATGCTTCTGGTCGTATGGTTCCAAAAATTTTATTAAATAAAACTCATACTTTAAAAGCCGATTTGATAATAAACGCATTGGGATTTGCTCCTGAAAACATTCCAAAAATGTTTAATGAATCAAAATTAAAAGTTACTGATTGGGGTACATTAAAAATTAATAACGAAACTATGATGAATAGTGAACCAGGTGTTTATGCAGCAGGAGATATAGTTAGAGGAGCAACTTTAGTTGTCTGGGCTATTAAAGATGGTAGGGATGCTGCAGAATCTATACATAAATATTTAATCAAATGCTAGAAAAAAAAAATTTTACAAAACTTTTCAAATCTGGAATTTACAACCCGTCTCAAGAACATGATAGTTGTGGCGTTGGTTTGGTTGCATCTATTGACGGCCAACATAATAGAAATGTTGTAGATGCAGGAATTAAAGCATTAAAGGCTGTTTGGCATAGAGGGGCAGTTGATGCTGATGGTAAAACTGGTGATGGAGCAGGCATACAAGTTTCATTTCCACAAGGATTTTTTAAAGATTACATAAGATCATTAGGCGTTACCCCTTCGAAGAAAAATATTGCTGTTGGTATGATATTTTTACCTAGAACTGATATTGTTTCTCAAGAAATATGCAGAACAATTACAGAGAGAGAAATTATTAACTCTGGAAATAAGATCTATTGTTGGAGATCTGTCCCAGTTAATTTGAATGCAATAGGGCAGAAAGCTAATGATAACAGACCTGAAATTGAACAGATTTTTTTTGAAAATTCTAAGAATTTAAGCGATGAAGACTTTGAAAAAGAATTGTTTATTTTAAGAAGAAAAATTGAAAAAAGAATACCCTCTGATGCAAAAAAAGATTTCTATATATGCTCTTTATCATCAAAATCTATTGTATATAAAGGAATGTTTCTTGCCGAACAGATTGATAAATTTTATCCAGATTTAACTCATAAAGAATTTATTTCAAATTTTGCAATTTTTCATCAAAGATATTCAACAAATACTTTTCCAACTTGGTCTTTAGCACAACCTTTTAGAGTTTTAGCTCATAATGGTGAAATAAACACAATTCAAGGTAATATAAATTGGTCAATCATTCATGAATCCAAAATGTTTTCTGAAAATTTAGGGAATAATATAAAAGAAATTTTTCCTATAATTCAGGATGGGTCATCAGATTCAGCAGCTTTAGATTCTTTTTATGAGCTTTTGTTAAATTCTGGAAAAGATTTACCTATGATTAAAGCACTAACTATTCCAGAAGCAAAAAATAAAAATCAAAGTACAAAAATTAAAGATTTTTTTGAATACTGTTATTCAGTTTTAGAACCTTGGGATGGGCCGGCAGCTATAGCAGCTTATGGAAAAGACTGGGTCATAGCTGGTATGGATAGAAATGGTTTTAGACCAATGAGATATACAATTACAAAAAATAATATTTTATTTGTTGGTTCTGAAACTGGAATGGTCCATATAGATAATGCTAATATTAGGCAAAAAGGTCATCTTGGACCAGGTCAAATAATAGGAGTAAATCTTAAAGAAGGTAAATTTTTTAGTTCGGATGATATTAAAAACGATTTAGTAAATCGACATCCATATCATAAATGGTTACAAAGAACTAAAAAGTTTGTTCCGACAAATGATATTAAACAAAATGATTTTTTTTATTTTAAAGAAGATGATTTGAAGAAGAGACAAATGGCATCAGGGTGGAATATAGAAGATTTAGAATTAATCTTAGATCCAATGTCATTAGAAAAAAATGAAGCTATAGGTTCAATGGGAGACGATACACCTATAACTTTACTATCAAAAAATTATCGCGGTTTGTATCCTTTTTTTAGACAAAATTTTAGCCAAGTAACTAACCCTCCTATGGATTCATTAAGAGAAACTAATGTTATGTCTTTAAATACAAGATTAGGAAATTTATGTAATATTTTAGAAGAAAGTGAATCACAATGTAATTTTATATTGCTTGATTCTCCTTTTTTATTTACATCAGAATACGAATATTTGAAAAATAAATTAAAAAACAAATCAAAAGAAATTGATTGCACTTTTATAATAAATACAAAAAATACAAACTTAGAAAAATCTATAAAAAGAATTCAACAAGAAGCAGAAGATTCAATTAGAAGCGGAGTCGAGCACATTTTGTTAACTGACCGAAAGGTTAATTTGAAAAATGCTGCTATCCCTATGCCTTTAGTTGTTGGTGCAGTACATACCCATTTAGTTAATGAGGGACTTAGAAGTTTTACATCAATTAACGTGCAAGCATCAGACGTTTTAGATGTTCATTCTTTTGCGGTTCTAATTGGAATTGGTGCTACAACTATAAATCCATATTTAGCTGAAAGAACTATATTAAACAGATATAAAAAAAATAATTATTTAGGTATAAGTTCAAAAGATATTTTAGAGAATTATAAATCATCAATAAATAAAGGAATTCTAAAAACAATGTCTAAAATGGGTATTTCTGTTTTAAGTTCTTATAGAGCTGGATATAATTTTGAAGCACTTGGTTTAAATAGAACTTTAGTTGCTGATTTATTTCCTGGTATGCCATCTAGGATATCAGGATTAAGATTTCACGAAATAGAAAATAGAGTTATAAATTTACATTCTAAAGCATTTAATGAACAGTTTTTATCTTTGCCTATTGGAGGATATTACAAGTTTAGAAAAAAAGGAGAAAATCATTATTTTCAACCAACTTTAATACATACTTTACAAAACGCAGTTAATAGCAATTCTTATAAAAAATTTAAAGTTTATAGTAAAGGCATAGACGATCTTCCATTAATTAATATCAGAGATTTATTTACATTTAGAAACTCAAAAAATGAAGTTTCTATAAACAAAGTTGAATCCGAAGCAAGCATTTGTAAACGGTTTAGTAGTGGTAGCATGTCACATGGCGCGTTATCTAAAGAAGCACATGAAACTTTAGCAATTGCAATGAACAGAATGGGGGCATATTCATGTAGTGGAGAAGGTGGCGAAGATGAAGAAAGAATTAAAAAATTACCAAATGGGGATAATAAGAACTCTAGAGTAAAACAAATCGCCTCAGGTAGATTTGGTGTTACAGCAAAATATTTAAATAGTTGTCAGGAAATTGAAATTAAGATGGCCCAAGGAGCTAAGCCTGGGGAAGGAGGACAACTACCAGGATTTAAAGTATCAGAAGAAATAGCAAAATTAAGACACTCAACTAAAGGAGTAACATTAATTTCACCCCCTCCCCACCACGATATTTATTCAATCGAAGATCTTGCACAACTTATTTATGATTTGAAGCAAATAAATCCTAAAGCTAGAGTTTGTGTGAAATTAGTTTCTCGCTCTGGAATTGGAACTGTAGCAGCGGGTGTTGCGAAAGCAAAAGCAGATACAATTTTAATATCAGGACATTCAGGAGGTACTGGAGCAAGCCCTCAAA